>HF986679.1:7171-24729 GCA_000433175.1 Prevotella sp. CAG:1058 | reverse complement strand
GCTTCACAGGACGCGCTGTCTAACATTATCGGCGGACTGTTCATAATATTCTCCCAGCCCTTCAAGCTCGGCGATTTTGTCGAGATTGACAGCACGGTGAAAGGTACCGTTATCGAAATAACGCTGCGCCACACCGTAATACGTGATGCCGAAAACCGCATGATTCTTATTCCGAACAACAAGATAAACTCGAGTACGATCATCAATTCGTCATACGGAGACACCTCTACATGCGCCTTCGTAGAAGTAGGTGTGGCCTATACCGTAAACCTTGACAGAGCCATTGAAGTGATGCGCGACGAGATTATGAAGCATCCGTTGCTTATCGACCACCGCACCGAGGAGGATAAGAAGAAAGGCTTTCCGGAGGTTATTATCCGCGTAATCAATCTTGGCGACTCTGCCATCACGCTGCGTGCCTGGGCTTGGGCGTCAAGTGCCGCCACTGCTTATTCGATGAAATGCGATTTGCTTAAAAGCGTGAAAGAGCGTTTCGACGCAGAGAATATCGAGATACCTTATCCGTATCTTAATGTCGTCAATGCTTGATTATTCTGTTTCTTTACTGATTATGCGGCCTTTGTGTAATGAACTTATTGGCCTGATATAAACGACTTACGTTGTTTGCGTGTTCGTATAAACAGCTAATCCGCAGGTTGCCAATGTGTCTGCAACCGGCGGTTTAGCTGTTTTATTAATTATATTCTGATGTCTGTTGATTGAAATGCGGTGCCGTTGAATATCAAATCATGTTCAGCGCCTGCATGAACCGCTTTACCACTTCAGGCTTGCCTACATGCTTGCCTTCGTCTTCGCTCAGCTTGCACGTGTCGTTATAGAATGTCCATGCTTCGGTTATCTTTGCCGCGACTAGCTTTATTACGATGTTCATCGGCTTCACTCCCTCGAAATCATTTGTGAAGTGGGTGCCTATGCCGAATGAAGGTTGGCAGTAGTCTTTAGCAAACTTCTGTATCTCTATTGCCGCGTCGGTGTCCAGGGCGTTGCTGAATATCACCTGTTTTGACTTGGGGTCGATGCCGAACGAGCGGTATTTTTCAACTATTCTCATAAGCTGTTCGCGGTTGTCGCCGCTGTCTATGCGCAGTCCTTTGAACAGGTTTGCGAAGTCTTCAGAGAAGTTCAGGTTGAAGATGTTCCATCCGAAACTGTCGTAAAGGTAAGTGCCGAGCGCACCGCGGAACGTGTTTCGCCACGAGTTCATCGCTATGTTGTTGGCCATCTGCGGGCCGTACATGCCGCCTATGGCGCATACAAACTCGTGAGCCATCGTGCCAACGGGCACCACGTCGTGCTTCATTGCAAGATAGACGTTGCTCGTGCCTACAAACTTGCCCGGCCATTCGCGGCTGTTGTAGCAGTCTTTCATCGCCCTTACGACCACGTCCTCTGCCTTGAACGACGCCCGGCGGCGCGTGCCGAAGTCGCTGAACACGCAGCCGGCCTGCAGCAGACGCTCTGCTTTGTTGTACGTCTTGGTGTAATATGAGTCGTAATCAAACAGCTTGTCCTGTCCCGTCATTTCATAGAACAGGTCAGAGATTATGGCAAGCACTTTCACCTCAAGGAATATCGTGTCGGCCCAGCTGCCTTCAAACTCGACGTGCAGGTGTCCTTCGTCGTCCTGCCATGCCTTTGCCCAATGGCGGTTGAAGCGGAATCCTTTTAGATAATTGAAAAACCATTCAGGCAGGTAATAGCACCTGCGGCGCATGAAGTCAATCTCGTCTTCGGTTATCACCACATCCTCAAGAGCGGCAATCTGCTTCTCAAGTTCTGTGGCGAAACCTTCCGGATATACCGTGTCGTCCCTGTCTGTGAATATGTATTTTACTTGCGCGCGTGGAAAGTTGTCAATCACGGCGCAGCACATGGTAAATTTATAAAGGTCGTCGTCAGTAAAATGTCTTATTATTTGTTCCATGGTGATTTATTCATTCATGCCGGTTTGAAATAAAAACAGAAAAATTCTTATTATTCTGCAAACTTACAAAATATCGTTGGAATAACAGACTGTCTTCTTCAAAATGTGAAATAAGAATAATTAATTTGATATCTTTTACGTCTCTATGTTATGTTTGAAGAAATATCTTAAAGGTGCTAATAGTCTTATGGCTATACTTAAATCGTCTGTAATTATTTCTGCTGTTCCTGCTAAAGTTTTGTCTAATGGTATTTTCTTCCCATATGTTGTTGTTTCGCTCTTTATATCGATTGTTGCAGTATAGCCGTTGTCATCGAACATAGGAGAAATTGATAACACTTCGCCTTTCAAATATCCAAATTCCATGTGAGGATAGCCATCTAATATTATATTGACTTTATTCCCTTTTCTAACTTTGCCAATTCCCGTGATGGGAATCTTTGCTTTCACTATGCATGAGCTTTTATTTGTACGGGTGATGGCGAATGCTTTTTCTCCTTGCGAGATTGTTTGGTTTTCTTTCCATACATTGTTGTATGAAACGATTCCGTCGATGGGGCTTATCAACGCAAAAGTTTGTTTCCATGTGGTGATGGAATTTTTTAGACTCTTGACGGCATTCTCCAAAGTTGTTGTTATATCTCTTCTTTCTTGTTCTTTCCTGACTTGCAGTTCCGATATGTTGCTCTCAACTGTAGCGGCTTGTATCTTTGCATTTGCCAATGTGCTTTTAGCTTGTGCAAGATTAATTTGGGTGTTGATTAGATTTTTCTCTTCATTTTCTAAGTCCGCTGTTGATGTAAGTCCTTTGTCGTGCAAGTCTTTCTCCCTTTGATAATTTACTGTTTCTATCGAGTTTTGTTTGTTTCCTAATTCCACTTGCTTCGCTACGGATGACACATAATCATTGTAAGGCTTGATTTGTTTTTCCTGTGCAGTTATTTGTTGGTCATACAAGTTGTTGTTTATAAAATTATTGTAGTTAATAATAGATTTTAGCAGGTTGTTATAACTTTCTTGAATGTCTCCTATTTGTAAGTCTTTTTTTATAGTGTTTATGGGCGTTTCATTAATCTTGATACTTTTTGTGAAAGAATCGATTGTTAACACGTCTTTTGTTTCTGCCGGATTTTCTATTACAGCAATAATTTCATCTTTGTTTACATGTTGTTGGTCTTTAACGTATAAGTTCTTTATTTTCCCTGTATATTTTGATACAATCCAAATAGGAGGGTCATTGGGCGATATTGTTGCCTGGCATGATATGGTGTCAGGGTATTTTATTATGAAACATCCGACAGTAAGAGTTACAATGATAATGAATATTACTGTTGACCCCCATCTTGTTAAAGAACTTGGGGGCATGGACAAAATGTCTTTCACATCGTCGCTATAAGCATTCTTCATTTTGCCTAGGCTTTTCATATTCGTTTATACGTTCAATTGGTTCTTGACTAATCTGTAATAAACACCTTTTTGTCTTAAAAGCTCGTCATGTTTCCCGCTTTCTACAATCTCTCCATGCTCCATTACCAATATGTTGTCAGCGTCTCTAACGGTACTCAACCTATGGGCGATTATTATCGATGTTTTCCCTTTAAGGTATTTATTGAGTTTTTCTATTATAGATTGTTCGTTGTTTGTGTCAAGTGAGTTCGTAGCTTCATCAAGGAGTACATAATAAGGATCTTTGTACACGGCTCGTGCTATGAGTATGCGCTGTTTCTGTCCCATGCTGAGTCCATGCCCTTCCGCCCCGATTTTTGTGTTGTATCTCAACGGCAATTCATCAATGAAATTTTTAATGTTTGCTATTTCCGCTGCGTTTTCCATGCGTTCCTCGTCTATGAATTCTGTTCCCGGGGCAATATTTTTAGCAATAGTGTCTGAAAAGATATAGCCGTCCTGCATCACGGTACCGCATTTCTTCCGCCATTCCCTTTTGTTGAAGTTTGTCAAATCCGAACTACCTATCAGTATTTTTCCTTTGTCCGGTTGATAATAACCCAATATGAGTTTCATAAGCGTGGTTTTTCCACTCCCGCTGAGTCCTACTATGGCTGTTGTCTTACCTTTAGGTATTGTTATTGTTATATTGTTAATAATAGGGGAGTCACTCAATTTGTTGTATTTGAACGAAACATTATGAAGATAAATATTATCGTTTCTGATGTCATGGATTTTCATTACTTTCACAGGATCTTCATCTTCCTTGCCGTATACGTCTTGCAATCGTTCAAAGCTGAGTTTTGCGTCTTGGTATTGTTGGAAAAATCCTATAAGTTGGTCTATCGGGCTGTTAAGTTGCCCTATGATGTATTGTATTGAGAGCATCATGCCCAAAGTGATTTCACCTTTGATTACGAGACTTGCCACGAACGCTGTTGTTATGACATTTTTCAATTGGTTTATTAGTATTCCGCCGGATTGCTGGTATTGCGCCAAGGCAAGGCTCTTTATGTTGATCTTGTAGATTTTTGCTTGAATACGCTCCCAATCCCATCTTTTTTGGTTCTCGCATGTGTAGAGTTTTATTTCCTGCATGCCGTCGATGAGTTGCACCAACTTTCCTTGGTTTGCAGCGTTTTGTGTAAATAGCTTATGGTCCAATGATGCCCGACGGTTCATGAAGAGCCAAATCCAGCCGACATACATCACGCTTGCCGTAATATAGATGATGAAAATTGACAAGTCGTAAAAGCACATGACAGCTCCAAAGATGACAATGTTCACTATAGAAAATAATGTACTAAGCCCAGTGCTTGTCAGGAATGTTTGTATTCTTCCATGGTCGCCTATCCTCTGAAGAATGTCACCTGTCATTTTTGCGTCAAAATATGCTATCGGCAGTCTCATCAGTTTTGCAAGATAGTCGGATATGAGTGAGATATTTATTCTTGTCCCTATATGAAGCAGAATCCATCCGCGTATGTATTCCACGGATATGCTGCTTATAACAAGCACTGACTGTGCGATAAGCATAAGAAATACAAAACTTAGGTCTTGGTTTGTTATACCGAAGTCCACGATAGCCTGTGTCGTGAACGGTAGTATCAGTTGCAACAGCGAGCCTGTGGCCAAGCCGATGAATATTTGCAGTATCAGCTTTTTGTAAGGTTTCAAGTATGCTAACAGGTTCAAAATGTTTTTGTCTTTCTTGAACTTATCGTTATCGTCAGCAGTGAAAAAGGCCGTAGTCGGTTCCATGCAAAGCATTACTCCCGACTTTTTGCCGTCCTTGTCATTGCAAAGCCAATGCTCGCAAAATTCTTCCTCATTAAACTTTACCTTACTGCCTGCCGGATCTGCTACGTGGAATATTCCTTTCTTTATTTTGTATAATACGACAAAGTGCTTCTGATCCCAGTGCAGTATGCACGGCAATGGAACTTGCCCTGTCAGTTCTCCTATCGTCCCTTCTACCGCAATCGTGTGCAGGCCAATTCTTTCGGCAGCTTCGCTTATGCCGAGCATCGATACTCCCTCTTTCGTAATATAGCTTATGTCGCGCAGGTATTGCAGGGAGTATCTTTTGCCGTAATATGCAGCAATCATCCTCAGGCACGTAGGACCGCAGTCCATCGCCTCGTGTTGGGTGTACAATGGAAAGTCTTTCATCTGTATTTCAGAAATGCCAACCGAACTTTATTATCATGCTGAACGGCGTGGAAGTTTTGAATCCCTTGCCGTCGCTGCCTCGGAGGAAGTTGAACGTCGAGTAATTTACTATTGCTGTCATCGACACGTTTTCGGAGAACATGTGGCGGTAGCCTACGCCTACTTGGTAGGCAAACTGGCTCTTAGGGCACTCGAACGTGTTGAACACCTCCTCCTTGTTGTCGTTTCTCGTCAGCTTTTGGAACGCGTATGCCAGCTCGTTCCTCAGCAACAGCATGTTGTCCCAACTGCCGAGCGGCACATAGAACGCAGGAGCGACGAAAGGCGAGAAAGCAAAGCCGCGCAGGGCGCACCTCGTGTGTTGGTACTCCTTGTAGCCTACAGTCTGTGAGTATTGCCCTACGGCCAAGCCTATTTCCACTCCTAACGGCTGTATTATGCAGAATTCGTAGCCTACGCTCGCCCCTATGTATTCAGGCATGCGTATGTTCGCCTTTGCATTTTGCAGTCTCGTTGCGTAATAGAAGCCTGCGTTAAGAGAGGATGTTTGCCCTTGCGCCTGTTGGGCGGCAATGGCGAGGACGGCAAGTATAAGTGTCCTTATGGTTTTCATTGCTATTTATATTATAAGTCGCAGATTTTATTCCACAGTCATGAACATGTCCTTAAAGTTGATCGTAACCTTATTGAATTGTTTCACAAAGTCCATTCCGAAAGCATTCCAACTTTCATCATCATTTGGAGTATATGCTACAAATTTATCCTTGACTGATATTGACTTTCCAAAAGCGTCAAATTTAATCGCAGGAACGCGCATGACCATTCTATAATAAGATGAGGAAAGTCCACCTCCTGTTATTTCACGCTTGTCTGTCTTGTCAAAAAGCGGCAACAGCTCATTTTCGTGTTTCTTGAAATATCGATAGTTGAATGTTGTAGCTACCACCCCAGTGTCAAATATGATTTGTTGCAATCCCGTTGAGTCCCTTACTTCCAATGCTATTCCTCCGCTGTCATCCATTCTTATGTTTGAACCGTATTGTGGTTTTGGTGTAAACGAATACGGGAATGTTAACGTATGATTTCTAAAGTCAATCCGAATCTCCCCTACTAATCTAAGAAAATCTATGCCGAGAATAGCATCGACATTTACACCACCATCCGTGTTTACAGCCCTTCCAGGAGATCCCCCTTTATCTACAACAGCTATGATATTTTTAAATGTTATACCGCCACCTATTTGCAAACTGTCAATAAAAGCGCAAGTACCTATCTCGTCTTCATATCCTTCAATCATTTTTGCCCCAATCTCTTTGGCAAACCGTTTTGACAGGAATGTGGATTTTGCACCTGTGTCAAGTATGAACTGATAAGTTTTTCCGTTACACGTCACGGGGAAGTATATCAAGCTATCAATCGTCTTGTTTTCTTTAAATGGTGATACTCCCTCATATTTCTCGCTGAATTTAACTGTTACGTCTTTGTTTTTTCTATATATAGTTTGTGCAGGATAACTTTCTAAGACTTTGCACCTGTTGTAATAATCCTGTATAGTACGGAGATCAATAGGTTGCCCTTTCAAAGTCTCTAATACAGAACCTGTTTTTTCAGCTATTATTTTATATTTTCCCAAGAACTCATAATCTTGCATTATTGACGGTATAAGATTAAGCGCCGTCATAGTGCCAATTTCCTGTTGGTGATTGTTTACTAAATCGGTCAGTTTTTCTATGGATTCTTGCGGTCTGTTGAAATAATGTGAAAGTATGCCTTCCGCAAAAAGCCTTATATGATCATACCGTACACTATCTTTCAGCTTAGGATATTCATTGTTAAGTGCAAACCAATCCAATTTGTTTGCAAGTTCACAGACGTAAAAATCAGCCTTTTGAGCATAGCAATTTATCGTTATACATATAAACAGAAAAATAAATGTTTTTTTCATAGAATCAACATATTATTTGTAAATTGATGTTTAAATTATTGCTGCAAGCCTTTTGAAGCCAAGATACTTGCAGCAATAAAATTCACAGCTTTATTGGGATAGTTCCACTTATGCCCCAATTTGTAAACTTAAATGGGGGAAATGTTCGTGATGGCTCGAATGAAAATGTTGGTGGAGGAAGAGTCGTTGGCCCTTGTGTCGGGCCGTAAGTGCTAGCTTGAGATTCTTCCGAGCCTCCATTGAACATCATTTGCCTTTGATTGGAGAGTCTGTCCATATTGGCCAGCCTTTCTTCTAAACTAAGATTGAATCTTTTTTTCATAATGTTTCTTTTTTAGAGGTTTGTAAAATCTGTTATATATTCCAACTCTCTTGAAAAGTTGGCTTTATAGTATTCTTTTAAAGAGATTATTTCGTTTTTAATTTTAGATAAATTATTTAATGCAATTTCAAATGTATTGTCATCTCCTTCGCTTTTGATTTTCTTAAAAATTTTAGTTTTTAATTTCACGGGATAAAATAGTTCAATAATATAAAGTTGATTAAATACATAATCGACAGTTGACGCTTTATATGGGACCTCCTTGAACGTCCTGAATTTATGTGCAAAAGAGACGTTTGTTATCGCATAGCAGTTTCCACCTTCTAACATTGTTTTTATGCTCAACAGTTGTTCTTCATAGCCGTATGAACGTAATCCCTCAAGCCCCCTAATTTTATTCCAATAACGTTTATTTGTGCAATATGACGCCCCCATGACACATGGTATTGACATTATTGTTCCTTGAATAGATGAATGGTCTTGAATCCAATTGTATGATAAATCTTCAAAATTGAGATTTACTCCTAACCCAAATTCTCCATCAGAGATTTTATCGTTATCTAAAAGACGTTCTGTTTTGCAGCAAAAAACAGCTCTTTTATCTGTTTTCAGTTCTTCTATGATTAATTTATTCCATCCTTTGGTTAATGCTCTCATGTGAGCGTCTAATAATAAGAAATATTCAGTTTCGCATAGTT
Organism: Prevotella sp. CAG:1058; assembly: GCA_000433175.1. GTDB lineage: Bacteria > Bacteroidota > Bacteroidia > Bacteroidales > Bacteroidaceae > Prevotella. The sequence continues at coordinate 16,201 of HF986679.1, read as the reverse complement.
TAACGCCATGAGCGCGTGACTGTGCAGGGCCTAAACTTTCCTTATGTATTATGTATTTTACATTTTTTTCTGATGCAATGCTGCTGTAATCGTAACCGTCATCGGAGGCGTCGTTTATAACGATAATATTAATGTTGCCGCAGGCCATATCGTTCAGACTGCGAATAGTCTTTCCTACTTCTTCTCCCTCATTTTTAAAAGGAATTATAACTGTAAGCTCCGTATTCATGGTTATAAGATGCTTTCAAGGTCAATAATGGTCAGAATTTCAGAATAATCTTCAGTGCAATATATAATACCTTCCTTTTTCAATTCTTCCAAGCAATTGAATACTTCGCAATCCGTCATATTTACATACGCAGTATTATTGCTTATGATTTTTGTCAATTGCTCATAACTAAATATAGCCTTGTTTGAATTACTTAATATTATATAGTCAAGTGAATCGAAAGAAAATTCTAATTCGTTTGTTTGCTCTCCATTAAAATATTCTTTATATATGATTGCGTCTGTTGTCTTATATAATTGGTATGTATATGAGTTTTCAATAAAGAATTTTTCTACATTTTTAAAATTATCCCATATATTTTTAGTGTGTACAGCTATTTTTTCGGCGATTTTACATTCTTGAATACTCTTATTACTAATAAAGCCTGCTGGCAAGTATTGTATTACATTGTTTGTGTCAAAATAATTTTCATTCTTTGGTATTTTGAAGTATCTACTTGACTGTGTTATACCCAAATTGCTCATTTCATGCCTTATTTTTCCTAAGAAGAATCTCATGAATCTCAGGTTTTCTATACCTTCAGCTATGTCTACATTGGTTTCTTCTAATAATCCGCGGATAACATTAAGCCCAACGACAAAAATATTGTATTTGCAAGCATACTTAATAAAAAGTAAATTGCTCGCAAATGTATTTTTCTTTTCTATTTTCTTTAATAAATTATTACTTGGCGATTCATATCCGATCTGAACATTTAAGAATCCTGCCAAAGCCATTCCTCTAATAATGTCAGCATTTATTCCTTGCGTAATTATTTCTGCCAAATCTATTTCAAACTTTGGATAATCATTCTTTATATTGTTTAGGTCGCCAAGAAGTTCATGGAATCTCTGCCAATCATTTGATATTATGTCATTATCCATAAATCCAAATTTGTAAATTCCATGCTTCTTTATTAAATCTCTTATATAGGAACTGATGTTAGTAGGTGATTTTAACCTATGTTTATAACCAGAATTGAGGTAACAGAAATGACATTTTCTCCAATGACAGCTTCGGCTGCCTTCTATTGGAAGCATTACGATGGATTTATCGTATTGTTGTGGTATCAATTCTAAAAAATCATCAAACTCAGGGTAATATTTCACGTCGTTGAGATCAACGTATTCAATTTCCTGCCCCTGAGAAGCTGTTATACCCTCACTTGCCCTATAAGCTATATGGGCAAGTTGTAGAAGTTTACTATGATTTGTCTTGCCTGCAAGAATGTCTGCAATCTGTTTTAAAAGATATTCCCCTTCACCCCAAATTGCAATATCGAATTGCTTGAACTCTTCCAAATAGCTTATAGCACTGTCTTTCGTTCCGATGCCACCGACAATAATAGATGTATTAGGTGAAATCTCTTTTATTTTTTGTGCAATGATAGATGAACAGATCCATTGATATAAATTCACCGACATTCCTACAAAAAGTATGTCTGCAAAATTTATAGTTTTTAGTTCCTCATTAATAAAATCTTCAAGCTGTTGGGCATAATATTTCATATGCTTGTCATATAAGTAAGGATCTGCTGTCATGTAATTAGGCTTAAGTGCTAATAATGCAGCTTTTACTTTGGCATAAGCTTCCCTGTCTTTAAATCTGACCGCTAAATAATTATAGAAAATCAATTCGGAGAGGAGTTCATTGACTAATCCAACGGACATATTCCCCCACAAGAAATCTTGCTGGAGCTTTAGGAGTTTTATGTTCCAATATATTATAGTAACATCATATCCGTTTACGGTAAGATATTTCTTCAGTACCGACATTGACGGAGACGGCACGTTAATCATTGCTGGCGGCATCCAATTAAGTATTATCTTTTTCATCTGTTTAATATATTGGTTAGTTATTATTAAAGAACTGAAACTTGTTTTGACATCCAGCTTTGTTATTTGGCAAAATTACATGGATAATTTGACATAAACAAATTATTGACCTCGCTTAATGTTTAATTATTCTTAATGTTGTGTGGTTTGCGGCTTTTTATAATATTATGCATAAAAATGTTGCTGTTTTGTCGTGCTAACAGATGTGTCTTGCGTTTTTATGCGTTCCGGTTTGCAGGATGTGGGTAGTTCAGAGTGATAGCGAATAATGAAGAAACCTTGTCAAAGTGTCAATGCGGAAGTGTCAGTGTTTTTTCGTGAAATAGGAAAACAATTGTCGTCAGACGGTTGCTTCCGTCGCAGTAAACGGCGTGTTTGGTGATGAATTACGGTGTTTTACGACATGAAAGGTGGCCTTTTGCATTACGAAACATGGCCTTTTAGCTGTCGGAAAATGCTTGTTCGCATGTCGGAATACGGCTTTTTGTTGCAGTTTTACGGCATTTTATAGCCTTAATGCGCCTTTACTGATTGCACACTTTACGTATCTTGGCATGTAATAAGCATGCAGACAGCCGCTTACGCTTGCACGCTTCAGAATCGCCCATACGCGTCTTAGTGTCGGAAAAATCAGGACGTGGCCGCTGTGGAGCGTCAAGGAAAATCAAAAAGATAGCATAATGCAGGATTTGGAGTGAAAAAGAAAAGACGCTGTTTGTCATCCGTTGTTGTCCAATACATTGTTTTTTATTGTAAGGCTGACAACTTTGTCAGTCGTGTCATGCCAAAATTGTCAGTCTTACTTTTGGCACGCTTTTCGCTGTATTGTTGGCGGATGCGTTACACGATACGCACGAAACAAGAATAGTATAAAACATTAAAATCATAAAATTATGAACATTAAACCATTAGCAGACAGAGTGCTGGTACTTCCGGCACCGGCAGAAGAGAAAATAGGTGGTATCATTATTCCTGATACTGCAAAAGAGAAACCATTGCATGGCAAGGTTGTTGCTACGGGCAAGGGCACAAAAGACGAGGAGATGGTACTGAAAGCCGGCGACGAAGTTCTTTACGGCAAGTACTCTGGTACTGAACTCGAGTTTGAAGGCGAGAAGTATCTTATGATGCGCCAGAGCGACGTGCTCGCAGTTATCGAGAAATAATCATTCATATTAATTAAACACAAAAGGCTTGAAGGGGTGTGGCGTTAGCCGCGGTTAGGTTGCTTAATGGCTGTAACTCCTTCGACCACAAAAAATAAAACATCATGGCTAAAGACATTAAATTCAATATGGACGCCCGCGACTTGCTGAAGAAGGGCGTTGACCAGTTGGCAAACGCAGTTAAGGTTACACTCGGTCCTAAAGGCCGCAACGTAATCATCGAGAAGAAGTTCGGCGCTCCCCAGATAACCAAGGACGGTGTTACCGTGGCAAAGGAGATTGAGCTTGCCGACCACTTCGAGAACACTGGTGCACAGCTCGTTAAGAGCGTTGCAAGCAAGACCGGCGACGATGCAGGCGACGGAACAACAACCGCTACCATCCTTGCACAGAGCATTGTCAACGTAGGCTTGAAGAACGTTACCGCAGGTGCCAATCCTATGGACCTGAAGCGTGGTATCGACAAGGCTGTAGCAGCTGTTGTAGAATATATCAAGGCCAACGCCGAGAAGGTTGATGACAACTATGACAAGATAGAGCAGGTTGCTACTGTCAGCGCAAACAACGACCCTGAAATAGGTAAGCTGATTGCCGACGCAATGCGCAAGGTAAGCAAGGACGGCGTTATCACAATAGAGGAGAGCAAGAGCCGCGACACCCATATCAACGTTGTCGAGGGTATGCAGTTCGACCGCGGTTATCTGAGCGGATACTTCGTAACCGATGCTGACAAGATGGAGTGCGTAATGGAGAATCCTTACATCCTTATCTACGACAAGAAGATAAGCAACATCAAGGACTTCCTGCCTATCCTCCAGCCGGCTGCAGAGAGCGGACGCCCGTTGCTCGTAATAGCAGAGGATGTTGATTCAGAGGCTCTTACAACACTCGTTGTAAACCGTCTGCGTGGCGGATTGAAGATCTGCGCTGTCAAGGCTCCTGGCTTCGGCGACCGTCGTAAGGCAATGCTTGAGGACATCGCTATCCTGACAGGTGGTGTTGTTATCAGCGAGGAGAAGGGCTTGAAGCTCGAGCAGGCAACTCTCGAGATGCTCGGAACCTGCGAGAAGGTGAACGTTACAAAGGACAACACTACTATCGTTAACGGCGCCGGCGACAAGCAGTGCATCGCTGACCGCATAGCACAGATAAAGAACGAGATAGCCAACACTACAAGCTCTTACGACAAGGAGAAACTGCAGGAGCGTCTTGCCAAGATTTCAGGCGGCGTGGCTGTTCTCTATGTAGGTGCCAACAGCGAGGTTGAGATGAAGGAGAAGAAAGACCGCGTAGACGACGCCCTTTGCGCTACACGTGCAGCCATCGAGGAAGGTGTAGTTGCCGGCGGTGGTACAACATACATCCGCGCTCTTGAGAATCTGAAAGGCTTGAAGGGCGACAACGCTGACGAGCAGACTGGTATCAACATCGTTGAGCGTGCAATCGAGGAGCCTCTCCGTCAGATTGTTGCCAACGCAGGCGGCGAAGGCGCAGTCGTAGTGCAGAAGGTTCGCGAGGGTGAAGGTGACTTCGGTTACAACGCACGTACCGACACTTATGAGGACATGCGCAAGGCTGGAGTAATCGACCCGGCCAAGGTAGCCCGCGTTGCCCTTGAGAATGCAGCCTCAATAGCAGGCATGTTCCTGACAACTGAATGCCTGATTGTTGACAAACCCGAGGAAAAACCTGCAATGCCGATGGCTAACCCGGGAATGGGTGGAATGATGTAATTTGCAAACCACAGATATCAAAAGAAAGGGCGGTTGTCAATCAACCGCCTTTTTTGATGTTTTTATTGCAGATTATATGATTTTTTTTCATGAAAAATTTTGGATGCATGGATAAAAATCATAATTTTGCAAATCGTAAAAACAATATGTTTGTAGATAGATCCTAAAGTAGATATTTTTTTGATTTGTTTTAGTAGATTAGTTTTTAAGTAGTTTGTTTTTTGAAAATCGCTTGTCGTGAGGACATGCGATTTTTTTTGTTTGTACCACAAAGGCAAAAACAATCAGCTTTATTTCATTTTATCCTTGAATTTGTTTACCTTTGCAGCAAATAAGGTTGCAGTAAGGCAAATCGGGTCGGTGTCGTCTTCGTTTGCGTTATTTTTGCCTGCAAGTTACGTAATCGTGTTCCGTTGGCGTTGATACAATACTGTTAATTTATGGATGTCAATAAATATAAGATAAAGAAAGGGCAATGGGTGCTGTATATTGTCGTTTCTGCCGGGTTGCTTTATATAACCAAGTCATGGTTGATGTCTCTCGGCATAATGTTGTTGCTTATACTTCTTGACCGTGCGCTTGCCGAATACGAGCGGAAGAAACGGGGCGACGAAGATGATGACATTTTGATGTGACGTATGCAGAAACTTTTGGATTTATATAAGGGATGGAGCGGCTCCGAGCCTTCAGGCGTTGAACGCCTTGATGCGGCCGGCAGTAACCGCCAGTATTTCCGTATCATCGGCGTTGACGGGGGTTCGGTCATAGGCGTCATAGGTACGAGCCGTGACGAAGACCATGCTTTCATTTACCTGTCTAAACATTTCAGGCAGCGCCAGCTGCCGGTGCCGCGCATATTGGCTGTTGCCGACGACGAGTTGAGGTATATTCAGGAAGACCTCGGGCGGGTGTCGCTTTTCAGCGCGTTAAGCGGAGGCCGCGAGTCAGGCGGACGATACAACCAGCGCGAGCGGCAGTTGCTCGTAAACACGATACGCGAACTGCCGAACATACAGATACGCGGAGCGCGCGGCTTGGATTGGACGAATTGTTACCCGCAGCCGGAGTTCGACGAGGACAGCGTGCTGTTTGACCTGAATTATTTCAAGTATTGTTTCCTGAAGCCGGCCGAGCTTGATTTTCACGAGTTGAAGCTCGAGGCTAATTTCAGGCTGTTTGCCAAAGACCTTGTTGCCGAGAAAGCGGACTGCTTCATGTATCGTGACTTCCAGGCACGCAATGTTATGCTCGACGCACAGGGTCGTCCCTATTTCATAGATTACCAGGGCGGCCGCAAGGGGCCTTATTATTATGACCTTGCTTCATTCCTCTGGCAGGCGTCGGCAAAGTATTCATACAAGCTAAGGCGCGAACTCGTTTCGGAATATTATGACTCGCTGAAGCATTATACCGAAGTTCCATCAGTACGCCACTTTGTCGAGCGTCTCAGCCTTTTCGTGCTGTTCCGGACGCTCCAGGTGCTTGGCGCATACGGATTCCGTGGATATTTTGAACGCAAGAAGCATTTTCTTGACAGCATACCTCCCGCTATCCAGAATTTGCGTGAACTGCTGAAACTGAACGTCTTCCCGTATCCTTATCTTATTGACGTGCTGCATCGGCTGACCGAACTACCGCAGTTTGCCCGAATTGAAGAACCGGCGTTGACGCGTGCCGACGGTTATAAGATTTCAGACAGTAATGTATATGCTGCTCATCCGTCAGACGGTCCGGCAACGTTCTCCAAATACGACAACAAAGGTCCGCTCGTAGTCCGGGTTTATAGTTTTTCTTATCATAAGGGAATGCCTAAGGACGAAAGCGGCAACGGCGGAGGATATGTATTCGATTGCAGGGGTACGCATAATCCCGGCCGTTACGAGCCTTACAAGAAGCTGACCGGTCTGGACGAGCCTGTAATACGTTTCCTTGAAGACGACGGCGAGATACTGGAATTTCTCGAAAATGTGTATAAGTTGGCAGACGTCCATGTGCGCCGTTACATTCAGCGAGGGTTTACCAGCCTGATGTTCTGTTTCGGGTGTACGGGCGGACAGCATCGCAGCGTTTACGCGGCACAGCATTTGGGAGAACATCTGAACGAGAAATTCGGTGTGGAGGTACGTATCGTCCACCGTGAACAAAACATAAGTACGGTATTGGAGGCAAAGGAAAAGTAATATGATGCAAGCAATGATTTTTGCCGCAGGCCTGGGTACGCGCCTGAAGCCGATTACCGATACAATGCCCAAAGCCCTTGTTAGGGTAGGGGGGAAACCTCTTATTGAACAGGTAGTAGAAAAACTTAAAGGGGCGGGCGTTGGCAGGATAGTTGTCAACGTGCATCATTTTGCGTCGCAAGTGGTGGATTTCCTGGCGGATAATGGCAACTTTGGCCTGGATATAAGTATAAGTGACGAGTCGGCGGAACTCCTTGACACAGGTGGCGGAATAAAGAAGGCCGCGCCACTGTTTGCTCCTGATGCCCCGATACTTATTCACAATGTGGATATTTTGAGCAATGTGGATTTGCGCTGGTTGTACGGACGGCATGGAGATTGTGACGCCACACTGCTTGTAAGCGAGCGCAAGACAAAGCGTTACCTGCTCTTTGATGATGATATGCGTCTTGTTGGTTGGACCAACATAGAGACCGGCGAGGTTAAGAGTCCGTACGTAGGACTTGATGTAAGTTCATGCAAGATGTTTGCTTTTTCAGGCATACACGTGTTTTCTCCTCGTCTGTTTCCGCTGATGGACGCATTCCCTGACAAATTCGGCATAATTGACTTTTATCTGAAAATATGCGACAAGGCTGTTATCAAGGCTTGTGTGAAGCAGGACTTGCGTTTGCTTGACGTAGGAAAACTTGACACCCTGGCTGAAGCCGAACGTTTTTATAATTCTTCAGATCTAAATAAATTCTAAATATAACGCAATGCAAAAAATTATCATTCTCGATTTCGGTTCGCAGACAACGCAGCTTATCGGCCGACGGGTGCGAGAGCTTGACACATTTTGCGAGATTTTGCCTTACAACAAATTTCCGCAAGACGATGCCGACGTAATAGGCGTTATCTTGAGCGGTTCACCTTATTCTGTTCATGATCCGGAAGCTTTCAAGGTTGATTTGAGCAGGCTTATAGGCAAATACCCAGTCCTCGGCATTTGTTACGGTGCCCAGTTTATTGCTGCCTCGAACGGCGGAAAGGTGGAAAAGACCGACACGCGTGAGTATGGACGTGCCCATCTGAAATCGTTTGATGCGCAAAATCCTTTGTTCAAGGGATTTAAGGAAAACTCACAGGTATGGATGAGCCACGGCGATACAATTACGGCTATTCCTTCAGATTGCCATGCCATTGCTTCAACGGCTGACGTTCAGTTCGCTGCGTATGCAAGTGACACCAATCCGTTGTGGGCAGTACAGTTCCATCCTGAAGTGTTCCATACTGAACAAGGCAAGCAGTTGCTGTCAAATTTCGTTGTAGACATTTGCGGCAGCAAGCAGGAGTGGAGCCCCGCATCGTTTGTTGAGACTACTGTAAAGGAGTTGAAAGAGCAGTTGGGCGATGACCGAGTAATACTCGGTTTGAGCGGTGGTGTAGACTCTTCTGTTTGTGCGACATTGCTGAACCGTGCAATCGGCAGTAACCTTACGTGTATCTTCGTTGACCACGGAATGTTGCGCAAGAACGAGTTTGCCAAAGTTATGGATGCTTACAAGGGACTTGGACTTAACGTGATAGGTGTTGACGCAAGCGACAAGTTCTTCAAGGACCTTGAAGGTGTTACCGACCCGGAGCAGAAGCGTAAGATCATAGGCCGCGACTTCGTTGAGGTGTTCAACGCGGAAGCAAAGAAGATAACTGATGCCAAGTGGCTTGCACAAGGTACGATCTACCCTGACCGCATAGAGAGTCTCAGCATAACCGGCATGGTTATAAAGAGCCATCACAACGTTGGTGGACTACCTAAGGAAATGCATCTGCAACTCTGCGAGCCGTTGAAATGGTTGTTCAAGGACG
>HF986679.1:0-7126 GCA_000433175.1 Prevotella sp. CAG:1058 | reverse complement strand
GTGTAGGTTACCAGCTTGGCATGCCAGAACGTCTTATCAAGCGTCATCCGTTCCCGGGTCCGGGGCTGGCGGTACGTATTCTTGGCGACATTACACGTGAGAAGGTTCGCATACTCCAGGATGCAGACGATATTTATATCGAGAACATGCACAACTATGTTTGCGAGGACGGTGAGTCGCTTTATGACAAGGTATGGCAGGCCGGCACGGTGCTTCTTTCCACAATACGCAGCGTAGGCGTAATGGGTGACGAACGTACTTACGAGCATCCAGTGGCCCTGCGTGCTGTTACAAGTACTGACGCCATGACCGCAGATTGGGCGCATTTGCCATACGACTTTATGGCGAAGGTTTCCAATGAGATAATAAACAAGGTGAAAGGCGTCAACCGTGTTTGCTATGATATTTCGTCAAAACCACCTTCGACAATAGAATGGGAATAATTTAAGATTAAGCAAGGACGTTTAAGATAAAAAGCCGGGTTCATTTAGTTGAATAACAAACTAGCTGAACCTGGCTTTTGTTTTATACTTGAAAGATGGAAGTGATGATGTTCGGTTTTGGAACGCTGTATTTGATATAATAAAAAAACTCCGCAGACTGTCTGCGGAGTTTTTAATAGTCAATCTTTTTTTATTATTTATTGATGAATTTCTTGCCGTTCTGGATTAATACGCCCTTGCTGTCCTTGTTAACGCGTTGTCCTGCGAGATTGTATACGGGGGCGTTTTCGTTGCCCTGTTCAACAATGGCGTTGTTGATGTTTGTTGAAGTGTAGGTAACCTCGATGTAGTAGATGTTTACACCAGATGAGGGGCTGTAGAGATAAACAGTTGTAGGTTCGTTGCTTTCATACTTGTAAGTCTGCTCCTGGGCAGGTGAGCCTACTGCTTGGAGGTTTGCTACTACATTGTCAAATGTTCCGGTTGCAACGTTTAATGTACGGTCTGCGCTGCTGCTTGATGAAATCAATCCTACGTTTATCGTACAAGGTCCAGTTACTTCAAAATTAAGGTTGCGTGCTTCTGCACTACCAGTTCCGCCCAGTTTCAGACGCTTTGTGCACTTGTAAGTGTTGTTTGCGCCTTCAATGGTTTTGTTGTTGCCGTCGATAACGACAGTGCTTTCTTCGTTTGCCATAACCGTCAATCCGTCGATGGTTGTTACAGCATTGAATGTAGTTTCTTCCCAATCTGAGAAGTTCCAAACTTTTTGCTCCTGGGCATTAACACTCATAGCCACGATTACAGAGGCTATCAAAGTAAAAATTTTTTTCATACTTAAATGTTTTTGAAATTAATAATTAAATAATTTGTTTTTTAGAAAACATTGCAAAGATACATTTTTCCATTGAATAAATAGCTATTTTTATAGTAAAAATTCAAAAAATATGGTTACTTGTTGTATTTAAACAGTGTTAATAATGGCTTTTACAATCTTTGATGATAGAAATAATCCTTTGGTTCAAGTTGTTTTTTTTTATGCTGTCTTATGGCATTGTGGATTATAGTTTTTATCAAAACTGTTCTATTTTCATGTGTTTATTTCATATATGAAATTTTTTGTTTATCTTTGTCAGGTGAAAACTATTTACTAAAAACAATTTAACTTACTAAAAAATAATAATGATGGGAAGATTAGTGTTAAGGTGGGGTATAATGTGCCTCATGGTTCTTGTGGCGTGTGTTGCAAGGGCGCAGGATGTTACGGCTACGTGGGATTTCCAGAACAGGATTCCTGCTTCGTTGGCTGATGTCATTTTTAATGGCAATGCCGGAGAGGTCGCATCCGATGTTGATGGTGTCAACCTTTATGTTGATGCTACAAATGGAAAATTTGATGTTAAGAACAGGAGCTCGGATGTTCAGGTTAATGCTGGTACGGTTATCCGTGTGCCTGTAAAGTCGGCTAGGGATGTTGTGTCGGTTACTCCATATCCTAATTATGGATATTTTACTATTGGAGGAGAAACCGGCGATGTGACCAACGTAACCGAACATAAGGCTACTTCTGCCGAAGTCGAAGCCGGTTATGTGGATATTGTCGCAACAGGCAGTTGCTATTTGTATAAAATAGCCGTTACTTTTGTTTCATCGATACAGGCTAAAGAGATCTACTCAACAAGTTTTTCTGAGTGGAACGCCCTAACAGCAGGACCGGCTGAGACCGTAGCACATACGGCTACTACAAAGTATAGCCATGAAAACCTTTCTTTTACAGTTTATAATACGGATGTTGCTCCAGATCCGGATGCTATCGGCATTGACTGGAACAAGTTTGACAAGAATCAGGTTGACGGTACATTGCGTGCTGCCAAGAATGGTGGCGCTTATATTTATACTTCTCCTCTTGCTTCAGTTACAAAGGTTACTTTCGTACATGGTGCAACCGGCGGCAACCGTGGTTGGTCGCTGTGGGCCAAGGGCGATGGTGATGCCGACTGGGTACAACTTACTACGACTACAGCGTCGCCTTCAGGCTGGTGCGAGGTTTCTGCAAATGTGAACCGTACGAATTGCCAGCTTAAATTTACAAATCTTGCCGACGCCCAGAATGCTTATATGTTCCGTCTTGATATTTACGGCAATGTGGACATGTCGCTTACTCCGTCACTCGGTTCATTCTCGTTCAATGGCACTACTTATAATGCTGTTGATATTTTTGAAGAAGTAGCAGACGGCGTGCAGCAGGCTACTATTGAATTGTCTAATGCGGTGGAATTCCCGTCGGAAGCCAATCCTATAACAGACGTAGTTTGTGATAACGGAGAACTCGAAGGTGACATTACTTATGCAGTACAGGAAGATGGCTCTGTTGTGGCTACAATCAAGGTTGCGGCCAATGGTGATGTAATTACGTATAATGCTGTTTTCGTTCACAAGCCTTATTATACGCTGACTTATGTTGATACCGACGGTGTTACGGTACTTGACGCAACACAACAGGTAGAAAAGGATGCCACGATAGGTACGCTTAGAGGTTACGACGGTGTGACCGTGGCTGAAGGTAAGGCGATGCGCGGCTGGTTTGTTGAGGCCAAGGGCGGTGAGAAGTACACAACCGACTATGTTGTTACTTCAGACATGACTTTGTATGCCGTAGCAACTGATATCGAAACAGCAAACGGTACGTCGCGTTATACTTTCAATCTTACCGACGAATTCTTCTATGACGAAGACCACGAGGCTTTCAATGCAGAGAAAGCTAAGTTCCATGATACCACCCACGGATGGACGCTTGAGTCTAACGGCAAGATAGACTTGCTTGTAGGCGGCCATGCTTACATCATAGCTACGCTTTGCCGTTACAGCAAGAGTGACGCCGTATTAACACTTACTGATGCAAACGGGGTAGAGGTGGCTACGGCCAGCGGCTACAGCTCAGTAGACGGTAAGACTGTTATGATGGAGTACACAGGCGGTGCAGGTACGATTACATTAACGGCAAGCAACGAGGTTTACCTGCACAAACTTGTCATTGCCAATGTTGAAGGCTCTCCTGTTGAGAAAAACGAACAGGGATATTATGTAGTAAGGCAGGGCGATGGTGGCAATCTGCTTACCGTGCTCGACATTGCAAACTCTCATGCTTCTGCTAACGAGCGCACATTCATATTCTTGCCTGACGGCACTTACGACCTTGGCAGTGAAGTTCTTACTCCGATATCAGGCGACAACATTTCCATTATCGGTCAGAGCATGGATAATACTATCATTGTAAACGAGGCTCCTGAGGAAGGCATCGGCGTATCTGCCACATTCCTTGTAACCGGAAGCAATACGTATTTCCAGGATCTTACACTCAAGAACGCATACGATTATTACCAGCCGGGCTTTGCCGGTCGTGCAGTGGTAATACAGGACAAGGGTAAGCGCACGATATGCAAGAATGTAAGAATGCTGTCTTACCAGGATACATATTACTCAAACAACAATTCCCAGTTCTATTTCGAGAATTCTGACATCCACGGAACTGTTGACTTCATCTGCGGTGGTGGCGACGTATTCTTCAACGAATGTACGCTTACTGTTGAACCTCGCAATGCCGACGGCAGTGGCGAATGTACGCTTACAGCTCCTTCCACCGACGTTAACGGCGGTAACATCTGGGGCTATGTGTTTAGCGGATGTACAATCGACAGCAAGGCAGAGAAGTTTAATTATGGTCGTGCATGGAACGACAATCCTCGTTGTGCATACATCAACACAACACTGCTCCAGCCTGAGCGTTTGAACGAAACCCGTTGGACAACGGGCGGTATGAACGTGCCTGCAGATAAATTCGTCGAGTATAATACAATGGACGAGACCGGTAAGGTTATTTCTCCAGAGTCATTGGTACTTACATTTACTAAAGACAGCAAGCAGAACACTTATGAGACAATACTTTCGGCCGAAGAGGCAGCTGAGTATAATATCGACAACGTATTCAAGAACTGGACACCTGACGAGTATGCGGCCCAGAAGCAAATCAGCAAGCTCAATGCCGAAGGCACAACTCTGACTTGGGATGCAGTTGACGGTGCAGTTGCATACGCAGTGTTCTATAACGGACAGTTTGTTGCCATGACTTCAGCCAATACGCTGACCTTTGCTGTTGAAGGCGACGAATCATCTGTAAATAACTATACCGTACGTACTGCCAACCAGCATGGTGGTTTCGGCCCGGCTGTAAGTACGACGTCTACCGGCATAACCGGCGTGGTTACTGACAGCGGCAATGTTGTAAAGACTGCATATTACAGCCTTCAGGGTTCGCGTGTAAGCGACGCTTATGCAGGTGTGGTTATCAAGGTTGACACAATGACCGACGGTAGCGTTAAAACAACAAAAATCATAAAGTAACGACCATCTGATTATTTTATGAAATTAAAAAATACGGGATTCTGCTACGAATCCCGTATTTTTTTGAAGAGAGTTTATCCACATTTGCGTGGCCGTTTTTCAGTGATTATAGACTTACATTGTCATCAGCGAACTGCTTGCGCTGCTCTTCTCCCTTTCCACACGCTCGACACGGCGACCGAAGTCGAATGAATAGCTTACCGTAATCGTCAGGTACTGGCTGTTGCTGCGGCTGTACGATGTCGTATCATACCCATACAATGGCGTCTCCAGATAGTTCTTGCTTCTCAGCTTGTCGAAAGGCATCAGGCAGTTCAACGCCACGTACAGGTTCTTGCGGCTGTATGTAGCCTGAAGTCCGTAATACGTCGGGAAGCTGCTGTAAGACAACGACATGTAGTCCATGCTCTTTGAGTAAAATCTGATGTAAGGCGTCAGTGAGAAGTCTTTTATATACCACTTCAACCCGGCTGAGCCTGTTACGCCGTTGTAATGCTTGCTGATGTTTGAGCTGACACTTGTATGCTGGTAGTTCACGCTGCCGGTCATCTCGAATTTGTCTGTAAACGAGTAAGTGGCCGCGGCATACGCCGAGCCGGAATAAATGCGTCCGCCCCCAAAAAACTTAGAAATTTTTAAAATACACATTTAGTCCGTCAACAAACTATAAAAGCATTAAAGTGTCATCAGTGAACTGCTTGAACCGCCCTTCTTCCTTTCCACACGCTCGACACGGCGGCCGAAATCAAACGAGTAGCTTATGGTTATCGTCAGGTATTGGCTATTGCTGCGGTTGTATGATGTCTCATTATATCCATACAAAGGCGTTGCCAGATTGTTTTTGAATTTCAGCTTATTGAAAGGCATCAGACAGTTCAAAGCCACGTAAAGGTTTTTGCGGCTGTATGTTGCCTGAAGACCGTAAGATGTCGGGTAACTGCTGTAAGACAATGCCATGTAGTCAAGACTCTTCGAGTAGAAACTGATGTAAGGCGACAGTGAGAAGTCTTTTATATACCATTTCAGTCCGGCTGAGCCTGTTATGCAGTTATTATGTTTGCTGATGTTTGATTTGACGCTTGTATGCAGGTAGCTCACACTGCCGGTCACCTCGAATTTATCTGTAAACGAATATGTGGCTGCGGCATACGCCATGCCTAAATGAATACGTCCGCCCCAGGCGTAACTCTGCACTATCTTGTTGTCGTTGTCAAGGTAATAGTCGTTTATAAGGAGATTGTGGTTGTAACTGTAGCTGGTCGACAGCATCAGCTTCAGCTTGTCGAGCTGGCCGCTGTAATATATTGTCGATCCGAAACTGTAAGCCCTTTTCAGGTCTGGCGTACCTATTTTCACCATGTACGGATTTACGTCTATCCTCGTGTCGTTGATTACGTTGGGCGAATAAGTGGCGCTACCGAGGTACGACTTCCACATAAGCATGCCGCGCCTTGTGCGGTATTGCAGGTAGAACTGGGCACGCGGGAAGAACTCTGAAAACACTTTTGCACCGCGCAGGTCGGTATACTGCCAGTGGAAACCGCCTGCACCGCTGATGCTTAGTCGCCTGTTGAGATAGTAGCTTAGCCATAAGAACGACACCAAGTCGTGTTGCCACATGTGCTGTCTGGTGTCGTATGTGCCTGAATATTCAGAGTCGTACAGGTTGCCCCTGAACGACGTGTAGAGCGACAACGACCATTTATTCTTGAAATAAGCATAGTTTATGTTGCCATTCAGGCCTACGGCGTCTTCCTTTGAGTTTGTCAGTGTGCTGAATCCGCTCTCCGTATAGCTGCGGTCGTATTTGTTGTGCGAGTAAGAGCCCGACAGGTTGAACGTCAGGCGGTTGCTGTTGTGCCACGAATGTTCGCCGTTGAAGCTGACCGACGGCGACAGACCGCTCGACTTGCTGAAGTTTGAACTCTCCTTCACTTCGTCGCCTTCGTATATCTTTCCCCACGACTCGCTGCCGGGCGAAGCGCTGCGTGCCAGTCCGAAGTATGACGTCAGGCTGGTCTGCTTGTTCTGGTAACGCAGGCGCAACTGGCCGTACTGGCTGTTGCTCTTCGATTTTGCCTCGGTTTCGCTTGAACGCTGAATCTGACCCGAAGGCAGGTTGTAGTAAGCCGTGCTGGACGACTCCGAAGTTACAGGCCCCGAAAATCCTCCGCCGACAAACGCCGTGTAGGTCATTTTGTCGTGGTTGAGCGTGGCCGATGCGTTATAGTTGCCCCTGTTGTAGCCTATGGTCTGCGACCCGTTCATCATAACGTATCCTC
>HF986678.1 GCA_000433175.1 Prevotella sp. CAG:1058 | reverse complement strand
CGAAGTTTTTCAGTTGGTTATTCCGAGCCGCATCCTACATTATTCAAAGGTAGTGAAAGGCGAGAGAAGAAACAAACTCCGACATTCCTGCTTGTCGGCAAGTCTTAAAGTTTTACGGATGAAATGTCGACGAGATTGTTTACAATGGCGTATATGGTGAGTCCTGCCGGACTGTGTATCTGAAGTTTGCGCGCAATGTTGCGCCGGTGTGTTATCACGGTGTTTGTGGAAATGCAGAGGTGGTCGGCTATTTCCTTGTTGGTCATTCCCTGTACAAGGCTTATTATGACGTCCTTCTCCCTGTCGCTCAAGGATTCGCTATTGTCGTGGTTGCGGCTTATCATCTTAGATATTTTCGCGCTCACGTCGTTCTGTTTGTACTTCTTCTCGAGCTTTCTTATGGCCGGAATGAATATGCTTTCTTCTACGAGCGAGTGGTTTTCGAGCCATTCCTCGTTGTTGTAAAGTTTATAGAGCGTCGACGTAAGCTGGTTGTTGCGCCTGATATCGCTTGGCAGGTATTTTATGATGATGTTTTTAAGTTCCTTCAGTTTCAGGTCTGTCTGTCCGTGCCGCTTGGAGAAGGTCTCCATGTCATAGTCGTCGCTCGCCTTTCCTGCAAGCAGGTTGTCTACGTATGGGAATACGGTCTTCTCCTCATACAGCATGTGCTTCTTAATCTCGTGGGCGTATTCGTCGTACAATTTCATTATGAGCCGCGCCAGGTTGTCCTGTTCGTCGAGTGCGGCTTCAAGTTCCTTGCGTATTGTGGGCAGTTGGAAGTTGAGGTAATACTCGTGCGATGCTTTCAGGTAATGCAGGAGTGTCGGGATAGAGAACCGTCCGCCGTCGTCAATGTCGCGGTAGCCGTTGATGGAGAAGTTTACCACGGCGAGGAATGTGTACGTGTCGACTCCCTGGTCTTCGCACACTTCGCGCACTGTCTTGTCGCCGAAGCCAAGGTTGATGCCGAAACGGCCAAGGCTTTGCAGTATGTTGTAATTGTCGGCGATAAGCGATATCATCTTGTCGTCGGCCTCGTACATTTTATTGTTCTTCATTGTGTCAGCCAGCGTTATGTTGTAAGAAAGTTAACTGTTTCTTTTTCCCGATTGCAAAGTAACAAAAAATCCGCGTAACCTGCAATCATAAAAAATAGGTATTTTTGGTTAGCACGGCCGTCACGGCCTACCAATAATGCGGTACTCCAGTGTGATGCCGTATATTGGAAAGCCTCCGGTTGCGCCGCTTTTGCGGCCGGCATGCCGGCAGACTGGTTAAATGTCGGTAAAATGAAAAAATATCTCCGGGCATTTGTAATAAATGCGCTATCAGCAACGTTACATAGATAAAGAATTAACCAAAACATAATATGCCTATGAAGTATTTTACACAAGACGAGAAAAAACCGTCATGCAAGACACTGAACCTGATAAGGCAGATAGCATATACGTACAGGGTTGTAAAGATGAACGGGCAGAACGAGGCTTATTGTCTTAACTAAATTCATGTGAAATAATTATGGCAACATTGGTATCGCCTTCATTGTTGGCGGCGGATTTCTTGAATCTGCATAAGGACATAGAGATGATAAACCGCAGTGAGGCCGACTGGCTTCACATGGATGTAATGGACGGAAGCTTCGTACCTAACATATCGTTCGGATTTCCGGTAATCGAGGCTGTGGCTAAAAAGTGCATAAAACCGTTGGACGTGCATTTCATGATAAAAAGTCCCGAACGCTACATTGAGCAGACGGCAAAAGTAGGGGCTATGATGATGAACGTGCATTATGAAGCCTGTCTGCATCTTAACCGCACTATTCATGAGATTCATGCGGCAGGGATGAAAGCTGGCGTGACACTTAATCCCGCTACACCGGTCTGCATGCTTGAAGACGTGATAGCTGACGTGGACATGGTATTGCTGATGAGCGTAAACCCAGGCTTCGGCGGACAGCCCTTCATCGAGAATACTATAAATAAGGTGAAACGCCTGCGCAGGATGATAAGCGATGCCGCCTCGCACGCATTGATAGAAGTTGACGGTGGTGTGCAGGCAGAAACAGCACCGAGACTTGTAGACGCCGGTGTCGATGTGCTTGTGAGTGGCAGCTACATATTCAAGTCGGCTACGCCTGAGCAAGTGATACACGAGCTGAAAAGCCTGTAAGCATAAACAAGAAACGGGACATGCAACATAAAATCGTACACGACTTCCGGGCATGTCCCGTTTCTTGTTATGCCGGCAGTTGTCAGTCGAGCTGCAATACTATGTTGTGCTTCTTGGACATACGCCGCAGGTTGATGATGGCGTACCTCATCCTGCCAAGTGACGTGTTGATGCTGACGCCGGTAAGTTCTGCTATTTCCTTGAACGACAGATTTTGGTAGAAGCGCATGAACACTACTTCGCGCTGCGTGGGCGGCAGGAGGTTCATCATCTTCTTTACGTCAGTCATTATCTGCTCGTTGACGAAACGATTTTCCACATTGGAGTCGAGCACGTTGTTTGTGCTGAGTTTTGAAAGGTCGTTTTCTTCGGTAGGCTCAATCAGGTTGCGTGCGCGCAGGTCCCTGTACCAGTCCATAATCACGTTGTGGGCTATGCGTATGATCCATGCGCTGAACTTGCCGCTGTCAACGTAGCGGCCCTGGTGGAGCTTTGTGATAACCTTTACGAAAGTTTCCTGAAACAGGTCGTTGGCTTTGTCTTCATCCCTGACGACAAAATATATATACGAAAACAACTTGTCTTGTGTACGAGCCAACAGCTCGTCGAAAGCTTTGTTGTTCCCGTTTATGTATGACAAGGCCAATTCCTCGTCAGTAAACGTGTTGATATTTTCCATTATTACTTCTTCTGTTGTTTATAAAGTAATGATGTTCCGATAGGCAGGTAGGTGTTGTTAATACTTGATTTTTAATCTTTATGTTTGCAAAAATAAAAAGAATTGTTCACTTGTGCAAAATTATTATGTAAAAACATTTGTCGTTCTTTTGCACTTTAACAAATAATGCCTATCTTTGTCGCATGAAAAAGTCGTGCATCGGCGGTATTGGCGAAATGTAGTTGCCGTATATTGTTACAGGTGCCGACACACTTTGCAAGATGTCAGGCAAGCCGGCCTTTCAATGCTGCCAAGTAGTACTTGGCTGGTGCAGATGATACGGTTTGCATTGTCATAATTTGATGGAATAAGGTTCGAATAAACGCGATTAAAAAGGGAACGGGGTGTGAATCCCCGACTGTCTCGCAGCTGTAAGTTCCTTTATGCCTCTCAAGCAATACGGCCACTGCCGGTAAACGGTGGGAAGGTACTTGGGAGTGGAACGAAGTCAGAAGACCTGCCTTATGATTATAAGCCGCAATCTCTCGATGTAAGGGATAAAGGCGCAAGCGTATTTTTGTGTAAGGCCCCACGGGTGTAAAAACCGTCAGTGGCCATGCCGTATCCTAATGTGATATGTGCGGTAACTGATAGCCTCCGGCCGTAATTGCAGGCTGTGGCGTGTGGTGTCAGTATTCAGTTGAACCTCGTACGGGTTTATTATATAAGTTACTATGTCAAATCGGCGACGCCGTGAGGTGTCGCCGTATTTATTATTATTGCCGGCCGTCATTCAAGCGGAAATTCATATGCGTCTATTTTCTTTATTCCTGTTATCTTCAGATATTTGTCCTGAAACCCGAAGACAGCAATGCGTTTCCCTTTGTTTTCAGGATGGTCGCGTAGATTGACCTTTGCGCGTAGGTCTTTTGAACAGTTGGTGAGGCATACGGATATCACCTCGCTAATGTCGTCGGCTTCTGTACTGTCGGCCATTAATATGGCTGTATCGAAACTGAAATCGGGACCGAACTCGTATCGGTATTTCTGGTTGGCTCCAGTTGCGGCTCCTACTATGTAGCCCTCAACCCATACTTGTGTGTAAATGGCGCAGCTCTTGAATGTGTTGACATCGACTACGTCGCCCAAGCCGAATTCTCCGTCATCTCCGCCCGCGTGCTCGACGTCTTCTTCGTACCACTCGTCGCCGTTGTCGTTTCCTATATTCTCTTCTTTTTCCTCATCAGACTCGTCTCCAATATATGCTTTCTCGCATGAATTGAACATGCAAAAAGCGAGTAGTGATAATGTGAAAACAAAAAACTTTTTCATAAGCGCTGGTCGGTTAATGCTCGCAAATATACGTATTAAAAGTGAAAACTCCAAAACTAATTGTAAAATGATACATGAAAAAAAGAGGTTGGCGCAGGATGCTGCCAACCTCTGGCGATTTCGTTAAAAGTTCGAAATCATAAATAAGATGTCGCAAATATAGTGTTTTATTGTTGAAAATGCAAATTTTTAATGATAAAAATCAAATATTTAACATTTTAAAGCCTTGCGACATGCAATCTTGATAAAACCATGTCGCCCTTAATATTATAGACGATGTTTCAGCTTTTACGGGCTTAATGGCTTTTTATGTTTGTTGACTTTGTTTCATGCGATTTAGGTTTATAGAGCGAATGTCTGCACCACGCCTGTTGTTTCATGAGCATGGTGCAGACTTAAAGGTTTGAGCCGATGAAGGAGTTGGCTGATACGTTTTTTAATTAATCTTCCTTAATCATTCGTATATGTCGCCAATTATTTGTATTTTTGCAAGGAAGAAACAGCACGTTGGCATACACAAGGCGAACAGTGTTGCCTGTGTTGCCCGTGGCTTGTATTGTTTTTTTGCAGAAAAACAATTTACGCAGGCATGCACGTTTAGCGTAGAGTTTTTTGCACAATAAAGATATTGTCTAAGTATGAACGTTTTAGAACTAAGTGAACAGGAAATTGGCAGACGCCAAAGTCTAGAAGAACTGCGTGCAATGGGCATTGACCCGTATCCTGCTGCAGAGTATCCCACAAATGCATTTTCAACTGACATCAAGGCGGACTTCAAGGACGAAGAGCCGCGCCGTGAGGTGTGCATCGCCGGACGTATAATGAGCCGCCGTGTTATGGGTAAGGCTGCATTTGCCGAGATTCAGGATTCGAAAGGTAGGATTCAAGTTTATGTAACCCGTGACGACATCTGTCCGGGAGAAGACAAGGATTTATATAATAAGGTGTTCAAGAAGCTGCTTGATATCGGCGACTTCATTGGTGTGACAGGATTTGTATTCCGTACACAGACGGGCGAGATAAGCGTTCATGCGCAAAGTCTCACGCTGTTGTCGAAGAGTTTGAAGCCGTTACCGATAGTAAAGTATAAGGACGGAGTTGCTTATGACAAGTTTGACGATCCTGAGTTGCGTTATCGTCAGAGGTATGTTGATCTTGTCGTAAACGACGGCGTTAAGGAAACATTCTTACAGCGTGCTACAGTAATTAGGACAATAAGGAAAGTGCTCGACGAGGCTGGTTACACCGAGGTTGAAACACCGACACTGCAAAACATCCCCGGCGGAGCAAGTGCAAGGCCGTTCATTACGCACTTCAATGCGCTTGATACGGACATGTACATGCGTATCGCAACAGAACTTTATCTGAAGCGTCTTATTGTTGGCGGATTCGAGGGCGTATATGAGATTGGCAAGAACTTCCGCAACGAGGGCATGGACCGAAACCACAATCCTGAGTTTACGTGCATGGAGTTGTATGTACAGTATAAGGACTATAACTGGATGATGTCGTTCACGGAGAAACTTCTAGAAACTGTCTGCATAGCCGTAAACGGCAAGCCCGAGCGTGAAATTGACGGCCGGATAATAAGCTTCAAGGCTCCTTACCGCCGTTTGCCGATACTTGACGCCATAAAGGAGAAAACCGGATATGACCTTAACGGCATGGACGAAGGCCAGATTCGCGAAGTTTGCAATAAGCTTGGTATGGAGATAGACGATACAATGGGTAAGGGCAAACTTATCGATGAGATATTCGGCGAGTTTTGCGAAGGTACGTTCATCCAGCCAACATTCATCACCGATTATCCTGTTGAAATGTCGCCGCTGACGAAGATGCACCGCTCTATTCCAGGATTGACTGAGAGGTTTGAGCTGATGGTTAACGGCAAGGAGTTGGCCAACGCTTATTCTGAGCTTAATGACCCGATAGACCAGGAGGAGCGTTTCAAGGAACAGATGCGCCTTGCCGACAAGGGCGATGACGAGGCCATGGTTATCGACCAGGACTTCTTGCGCGCACTGCAGTACGGAATGCCTCCTACAAGTGGCATCGGTATCGGTATCGACCGACTCGTTATGCTTATGACCGGTAAGACTTATATACAGGAAGTTCTCTTCTTCCCGCAGATGCGTCCCGAGAAAAAGGCACCTAAGAGTAGTGTCGGCGAGTGGAATGCCATCGGCGTGTCTGAGGAATGGGTGCCTGTGTTCAACAAGTGTGGATATTATCTTGTGCAAGATATAAAGGACGTCAATCCGCAGAAGTTGCAGATGGACGTTTGCGGAGTGAACAAGAAATATAAGCTGGGTTACGATAATCCTAAAGTCGAGGATTTTGCCCAGTGGATAGAGAACGCTAATAATTTATAGTCGGGAAGCGGAGATTCGGACTTGATTATGATTACTACCGTTAAAGGCAACTGATAAAGGCAGGCATGGAGCAATGATTGCCTTTCCTGATTCCGGAAATGCAGGCATCAAGGTAAAGGTAATCATCATCCGCAAATGCCGGGCCGGAGTAGTGTGATAATCATGGATTCCAAATCATCCACCCTCGATTGTCAATTAAAGAGTAAAAGGATGTTCGATTGCGGAAGAATAGCGATTATAGGCGGCGGAAGCTGGGCTACCGCCATAGCCAAGATTGTAGTGGAGCATACGCATCACATCGGTTGGTATATGCGCCGCGACGACCGCATTGAAGATTTCAAGCGACTGGGGCATAATCCGGCATATCTTACAAGTGTACACTTTAATATTGGTGAGATAAGCTTTTACAGCGATATCAACAAGATTGTGCAGGCTTACGATACGCTGATATTCGTGACGCCTTCTGCATACATAAAGAACCACTTGAAGAAGTTGCGTGTGAGGCTGAAGGACAAGTTCCTTGTGACGGCCATCAAAGGCATAGTGCCGGACGAAAACCTTGTCTGCTCCGAATACTTTCACCAGGTGTATGATGTGCCTTATGTCAACCTGGCTTGCCTGGGCGGTCCGTCCCATGCTGAAGAGGTTGCCCTTGAGCGTTTGTCGTATCTGACTGTAGGTTGCAGCGACCGCGACAAGGCGCAAGCCTTCTCTGACTTGCTTTCATGCGACTACATCAAGACAAAAATAAGCAGTGACGTGATTGGCATTGAGTACGCGTCGGTGTTGAAGAACGTCTATGCCATAGCGGCAGGAATCTGCAACGGCCTGAAGTACGGAGACAATTTCATGTCGGTGCTTATGGCAAACGCCGTGCAGGAAATGTCGCGCTTCCTTAAGTCGGTATATCCTCTTGAAAGAAATATAACTGATTCGGTATATCTCGGCGACCTTCTTGTTACCGGTTATTCAAACTTTTCACGTAACCGCACTTTTGGTACGATGATAGGCAAGGGGTACAGTGTGAAGAGTGCGCAGATAGAGATGGAGATGATAGCTGAAGGGTATTTCGGAACTAAGTGCATGAAGGAGATAAACAGGCACAGCCATGTCAACATGCCGATACTTGACGCCGTTTACAATATCCTTTACGAGCGTATCAGTCCTCAGATTGAAATTAAATTATTAACCGATTCTTTCAGATAAGAATCATAATACCTAAATTAGATGAAAAATATTTCGTTAGATGTAACAAAAGCCCTGCAGTTCCTCGCAGAGGGTACGGTAAAGGCTTACGAACCGAAAGTAAAGGCTGCGCAAGAGGCCTTGGAAAATGGCACATGCCCCGGCAATGATTTCTTGGGATGGCTTCATCTTCCGTCGTCAATCACACCGGATTTTCTTGATGAGATACAGGCTTGTGCCGATACCTTGCGCCAGGAGTGCGAGGCAATCGTTGTTGCCGGCATCGGCGGCAGCTATCTCGGTGCACGTGCCGTGATTGAGGCGTTGGGCAATTCGTTCGCATGGCTCGTAGGCGACAAGAAGAATCCTACGATTCTCTTCGCCGGAAACAATATTGGTGAGGACTATCTCTCTGAACTGACTGATTATCTGAAGGACAAGAAGTTTGGTGTTATCAACATATCAAAATCAGGTACAACGACCGAAACAGCGCTTACTTTCCGTCTGCTCAAGAAGCAGTGCGAAGACCAGCGCGGCAAGGAAGAGGCAAAGAAAGTCATTGTTGCCGTAACAGACGCAACGAAGGGTGCCGCACGTGCAGCAGCTGACAAGGAAGGCTATAAGACTTTCGTCATCCCCGACAACGTAGGCGGACGTTTCTCCGTGCTTACTCCCGTTGGTCTGCTGCCTATTGCATGCGCCGGCTTTGATATCCGCCAGTTGGTAGCCGGATCTGCAGATATGGAAAAGGTTTGCGGCAAGGACACTCCGTACGAGGAGAATCCTGCAGCTGTATATGCAGCCGTGCGCAACGCTCTTTACGATCAGGCAGGCAAGAAGATTGAGATAATGGTTAACTACCAGCCCAAGCTCCACTTTATGAGCGAGTGGTGGAAGCAGCTTTACGGCGAAAGCGAAGGCAAGGATGGCAAGGGCATATTCCCGGCATCTTGCGACTTCACTACCGACCTGCACTCAATGGGTCAGTGGATACAGCAGGGCGAGCGCTCAATTTACGAGACCGTAATCAGCATTGAGAAGCCTAACCGTGAACTGCTCTTCCCCAACGACGAGGAGAACCTTGACGGATTGAACTTCCTTGCAGGCAAACGCGTTGACGAAGTTAACAAGATGGCTGAACTTGGCACACGCCTGGCTCACGTTGACGGTGGTGTTCCCAACATCCGTGTAAGCGTTCCGCAGCTGAACGAATATTATCTGGGTCAGCTCATCTACTTCTTCGAGATTGCCTGTGGTATAAGCGGCAACGTGCTTGGAGTTAATCCGTTCAACCAGCCTGGTGTTGAGGCATATAAGAAGAACATGTTCGCCCTTCTCGACAAACCCGGATACGAGGCAGAGAGCAAGGCCATAAAGGAAAGACTGGCTAACGAGAAATAATAGCTGAAAGCAAGAAAAGTGAAAAGGTAAAAAACTTTTGATGTCATGTCAAGGCTTTTTTACCTTTTTGCTTTTTACTATTACGGTATGGGCAGCCCGAAACCTTCTTTTATTCGCGGCAGGTATTCCAGCAAGAACTTTTTTCATTTTTATTTTATTTGAGATGTTTGAAACAGAAATAAGGCGGTATGTTGAAAGTCATGGCTTAAACGCATTTGAGCCTAAGGCCGTGCTTTTCGACATGGACGGAGTTTTGTATGACAGCATGCCCAACCATGCGCGCAGTTGGCACGAGTCGATGGCGAAGTTCGGACTCAATATCGCCCCTGATGAGGCTTATGCCTACGAAGGCATGCGTGGGGTTGAAACCATAAAGCTGGTGGCGCGCCGCCAATGGGGCAAGGAACTTAGTGACGATGAGGCCGCCAAAATGTATGAGGTAAAGGCCGATTTTTTCCGTCAGTGTCCAAAGGCGCAAAAGATGAACGGTGCTGAGGAGCTGATGCGCAAGATAAAGGCCGGCGGACTGAAGATTGTCGTTGTTACCGGCAGTGGACAGAAAAGTTTGCTTAAAAGGTTGATAGACGATTATTCCGGTTTGGTGACTCCGCAGCTTATGGTTACAAGTTTCGACGTTGTCCACGGCAAACCCAATCCCGAGCCTTATTTGCGCGGACTTGAGAAGGCCGGTGTCAAACCTAATGAGGCAGTCGTAGTAGAGAATGCCCCGCTCGGCGTGCGTGCCGGTGTGGCTGCCGGCATTTTCACGATAGGCGTTAATACCGGTCCGCTTCCTGACAAGGCTCTTGCCGACGAGGGGGCCAGTCTTGTGTTCCCGTCAATGGCTGCGCTGTGTGATGCCTGGCAACAAATAATGGAAAGTCGGTATGCCGTTTTGTAGCCGCCTTCAGCTTCAGTCTCGATTTATAGCTGAAAACGTATTTGCTTTTCAGGCTTATATTGGTAGCAGACATAAAGCATAATTGAATAATGCAGGATGAGAAAGTGAAGATGCAACATCTTTCATCCTGCATTTTTCATTCTTTTGATTTCTTTCTCTTCGTTCTTCATTTAAATGTCCATTTGGATTTTTCGTTCTTCACTCTTCGTTCTTCCTTAAATCCGCATTTGGATTTTTCACTTTTCACTTTTCGTTTTTCACTTAAAAACGCTTTGTATTGCTCTCGATTTGCATTATCTTTGAATAAGGCAGGATGCGGCT
>HF986677.1 GCA_000433175.1 Prevotella sp. CAG:1058 | reverse complement strand
CGCATTTCACTTTTTTGTAGTAACTTTGCAAATCAAAATTACTATAACCTGCGTTGTTGCACAAAACACATAAAGCATCAACAAAAATGCATAAATCAAAATGAGACAGACTATAAAAACTTTATTTGGCATATTCCCTGCAATATTGTTGCTCCTGCAAATTACTTCATGCGACAATAACACCAAACAGGATTTTGAAGAAACAGGACAATACATTCCCCTCGCCCCGGATTATTCAGACAAATCAATGTGGTTCATATCAGAAAATGACACGGACGGCAATGGTGCGGATATATTCTATGTGGTATCGACATGGGAAACAGACTGGACTGCCGAGGACGGAAGAATATGCCATTATGCCGACGTCTATAACCAGACCCACCGTAACGACATGAATAAAGAAATCAGCAAAATAGCAGAATACATGGGCGAAGACAATAATTTTTATTCACCATATTACCGGCACATAACAATTAACGGTTGGGCTACGCTTAACGAAGACACAATAAATAACCGTTTCCGCACTGCAATGTCTGACATCAGAAACGCGTTCAAGACTTTTATGGATAATCGTAAGCCTGAGCGTCCATTCATTCTGGCAGGTTTCAGCCAGGGAGGCAAGGCCGTGGTAGAACTGCTTAAGGATATGCCAGAAGAAACATACAAATATTTAGTAGCCGCCTATGTGTTGGGATACAAAGTCACACCTGAAGACACTACATTGACAACCAATATACGTGCAGCACAAGACTCGACAGACACAGGCGTAACGATTTGTTACAACTCAGTCTCAGACATTCGCTACATACAGCCCATAGTTGCCGCACCTTGCGCAATGTGCATAAACCCGGTAAACTGGCGTACAGACGCAACGGCGGCCACGCTGCACGACACAATAACCGTAACCGTTTCACCTGAACACCACGTACTCGTACTCAAAGGATACAGCGGCAGCGAATACGCACCGATAATGGGTATTCTTAACGTTGGCGACTTCCACGGTTGCGAGCCATGGCTATACCAGGAATGCCTGCGCAAAAACATCAAACAACGCATCCGTGCATATTATGACAAAGTGAAAGGCGAATAGCAATATTTTTGACAACATACGGTAGCAATTTAAAATTGAGGTAATAATATCAAACCGATTATAATTTCGCTCCTTATCATCGTGATGTGTAAAAATAAGTAAAAATCATGAGTTTTTGCAATGTTCAGTTGGCAAATTAAGAATAAAACACTATCTTTGCAAAAAGAAAGGCCACACTATTGACTACAAACAAACCGAAAACGAATGGAAGCTTTCTTTCGCACTCATACTTACTTGGTAGAACATACCAACGCGCCTGTCAGACGCCTGTTAATGGATGAGATTAACTGGAACGACAGGCTTATTGGTATAAAAGGTACACGCGGTGTGGGAAAGACGACATTCCTTCTCCAATATGCAAAAGAACATTTCGCCGCCAACGATCGTCGCTGCCTTTATGTTAACATGAACAATTTCTACTTTCAAGGGCGCGGAATTGCTGATTTCGCAGGCGAATTCTGCAAGAACGGTGGGAAAGTGTTGCTTATAGACCAAGTTTTCAAGGAGCCCAACTGGAGCAAAGAATTACGTACATGCTACGATAGATACCCCGAACTTAAAATAATATTTACGGGTAGTAGCGTTATGCGGCTTAAGGAGGAGAATCCTGAACTCAGCGGAATCGTTGAAAGCTACAATCTCAGGGGATTTTCATTCAGGGAATTCGTAAACCTTACAGCTGGGAAACATTTCAAAGCATATACGCTTGACGAAATTTTGCGCGAACATGAACATATAACAAGACAAATATTGCCTGAAATTTCTCCAAACAAATATTTTCCGCTATATTTGCACCACGGATTCTATCCATTCTTTTTGGAGAACCGCAACTTCTCGGAAAACCTGCTCAAAACAATGAACATGATGACCGAGGTTGACATACTGTTGATAAAACAAATCGAGCTGAAATATCTTACAAAGATAAAAAAACTATTTTACTTACTTGCTGTTGACGGACCGCAGGCGCCCAATATCAGCCAGTTGGCCAATGACATCGAAACAAGCAGGGCTACAGTAATGAATTACATAAAATACCTTGCCGAAGCACGTCTGATTAACGTTATCTATCCGGTCGGGCAAAAATTTTCCAAGAAGCCCAGTAAAGTGATGATGCATAATCCCAACTTGATGTACGCCATCTATCCTATCAGGGTGGAGCAACAGGACATAATGGAAACGTTCTTTGTGAACTCGATGTGGAAAGACCACGTCGTAAACCAAAGCAGTAAAGATAACTTCTACATAATCGACGGCAACAAGAAGTTCAGAATCTGCAACGCCGCAAGCAATGGCAAAATCAGGATGACGCCTGATACAATATACGCAAGATACAACACTGAAATAGGTAAAGACAACCAGATTCCGTTATGGCTTTTCGGATTTCTATATTAAACTAACAGATACACTAACATTAATGTTTTATTAAAATGGCTAAAGAAAAAAAGTTTATCACTTGTGATGGTAATGAAGCAGCCGCACATATAAGCTATATGTTTAGCGAAGTTGCAGCAATTTACCCTATCACACCGTCATCACCGATGGCGGAACATGTTGACGAATGGGCCGCCAAAGGACGTAAGAACCTCTTCGGACAAACAGTTTCTGTTCAGGAAATGCAATCTGAAGGTGGTGCTGCTGGTGCAGTTCACGGCTCACTCCAGGCTGGTGCATTAACTACCACGTTCACGGCTTCACAGGGCTTGCTCCTCATGATACCTAACATGTACAAAATCGCAGGCGAGCTTCTTCCATGTGTATTCGACGTATCGGCACGTTCGTTGGCATCAAACTCACTGTGTATCTTCGGCGACCACCAAGACGTTTTGGCTTGCCGACAGACAGGATTCGCAATGTTCTGTGAAGGTTCTGTACAAGAAGTAATGGATCTCACAGCTGTTGCACACTTGGCATCACTGAAGACATGCGTTCCATTCCTCAACTTCTTTGACGGTTTCCGTACTTCTCACGAATACCACAAGATTGAGCTTCTTGAAGAGTCAGACATAGCTCCGCTGCTCGATATGGAAGATGTTAAGCGTTTCCGTGACCGTGCACTGACACCTGAGCGTCCTGTTACACGCGGTACAGCAGAGAACCCTGAGACATTCTTCACACACCGTGAGTCTGTCAATGAATACTACGACAAGGTTCCCGAGGTTGTAGAACATTATCTCGGCGAAATCAGCAAGATAACAGGTCGCGAATACCACCTCTTCTCTTATTACGGAGCTGATGATGCAGAAAGAATCATCATCCTTATGGGTTCTGCAACCGAAGCTGCACGTGAGGCCATCGATTATCTGAACAAGAATGGCGAAAAGGTCGGTATGATTTCAGTTCACCTCTATCGTCCGTTCTCTGTTAAGCACTTGTTGGCTTCAGTTCCTAAGACAGTTAAGCGCATTGCTGTTCTTGACCGTACTAAGGAACCGGGAGCTGAAGGCGAACCGTTGTATCTCGACGTTAAGAGTGCTTACTATGATGTTGAAGACAGACCTCTTATCGTAGGTGGCCGTTACGGTCTTGGCTCTAACGACACAACTCCTGCTGTCATAATTTCGGTATTCAACAACCTGAAGCTCAACGAGCCGAAGAATCACTTTACAGTAGGAATTGTTGACGACGTTACATTCACGTCTCTGCCTAAGGTTGAAGAAATGGCTCTCGGTGGCGAAGGCATGTTCGAGGCTAAGTTCTACGGACTTGGTGCAGACGGTACTGTCGGTGCAAACAAGAACTCTGTTAAAATCATCGGCGACAATACAAACAAGCACTGCCAGGCATACTTCTCTTACGACTCTAAGAAGTCTGGTGGTTTCACATGTTCACACCTCCGCTTTGGTGACACTCCTATCCGTAGCACATACCTGGTAAATACTCCTAACTTCGTGGCTTGCCACGTTCAGGCTTACCTCCACATGTATGACGTTACCCGCGGATTGCAGAAGAACGGAACATTCTTGCTTAACACAATTTTTGAGGGCGAAGAACTTGTAAACTTCATCCCGAACAAGGTTAAGCGTTATTTCGCTCAGAACAACATCACCGTTTACTACATCAACGCAACCAAGATTGCACAGGAGATAGGTCTCGGCAACCGTACCAACACTATTCTTCAGAGCGCATTCTTCCGTATTACAGGCGTTATTCCTATCGACCTCGCTATCGAGCAGATGAAGAAATTCATCGTGAAGTCTTACGGCAAGAAGGGTCAGGACGTTGTCGACAAGAACTATGCAGCTGTTGACCGTGGTGACGAATACAAGCAACTTACTGTTGATCCTACTTGGGCAAACCTGGAAGATGACAAGATTGTTGAAGACGATGCTCCCGCATTCGTTAAGGAACTTGTACGTCCTATAAACGCACAGGCTGGAGACTTGCTCAAGGTTTCTGACTTCATCAAACACGACACAGTCGATGGTACTTGGCAGAACGGAACCTCAGCTTACGAGAAGCGTGGCGTAGAAGCATTCGTTCCGAAATGGGACTCAGAGAACTGTATCCAGTGTAACAAGTGTGCTTATGTTTGTCCTCACGCAGCAATACGTCCGTTCGTCCTCAATGACGAAGAACTGAAAGGCTTCAACGGTACAACTCTTGAAATGAAGGCACCTGCTGCAATGAAGGGTATGCACTTCGTAATCGAGCCAAGCGTATTAGACTGTCTCGGATGCGGTAACTGTGCCGACGTTTGTCCTGGAAACCCAAAGAAGGGCAAAGCTCTTACAATGGTTCCGTTCGCAGGCGACGAAGAAGAAGCTGCACGTTGGAACTATCTCGTTAAGAACGTTAAGAGTAAGCAGGATTTGGTAGACATCAAGTCAAATGTAAAGAATTCTCAGTTCGCTCAACCGTTGTTCGAGTTCTCTGGAGCATGTTCTGGTTGCGGTGAGACTCCTTATGTTAAACTCATCTCACAACTCTTCGGTGACCGTGAAATGATCGCCAACGCAACAGGTTGCTCTTCAATCTACTCTGCATCAATACCGTCAACTCCTTATTGCAAGAACGACAAGGGACAGGGTCCTGCATTCGACAACTCACTGTTCGAAGACTTCTGCGAATTCGGTATGGGTATGGTACTCGGTAACAAGAAGATGAAAGAACGTATCAACATGCTTCTCAACGAGGCCATCGCCAAAGACGGAACTCCAGCTGAATTCAAAGCTGCTGCTGAAGAGTGGATTGCCGGCAAGGATGACGCAGAAGCTTCTAAGGCTGCTGCTGCCAAACTGAAGCCGCTGATCGCTGCTGGAGCTGAAGCAGGATGCGAAATCTGCAAGGAACTGAAGACTCTTGACCACTATCTCGTTAAGCGCAGCCAGTGGATTATCGGTGGCGATGGTGCTTCTTACGATATAGGTTACGGAGGTCTCGACCACGTTATAGCAAGTGGCGAAGACGTAAACATCCTTGTACTCGATACAGAGGTTTACTCTAACACTGGCGGTCAGTCTTCAAAATCTACTCCTCTCGGAGCTATCGCACAGTTTGCTGCCCAGGGTAAGAGAATCCGTAAGAAGGATCTCGGACTTATGGCTACAACTTACGGCTATGTATACGTTGCACAGATTGCAATGGGAGCAGACAACGCCCAGTGCTTGAAGGCAATCCGCGAAGCTGAAGCATATCCAGGCCCATCATTGATTATTGCTTACGCACCCTGTATCAACCACGGCCTCAAGGCTAAAGGCGGTATGGGTAAGAGCCAGGCTGAAGAGGCTAAGGCTGTTGAATGCGGATACTGGCACCTTTGGAGATACAACCCCGAATTGGCAGAGCAAGGTCAGAACCCGTTCTCTCTCGACTCTAAGGAGCCGGATTGGAGCAAGTTCCATGACTTCCTCCTCGGCGAGGTACGTTACCTCTCTGTAAAGAAAGCATATCCGAATGAGGCTGAAGAACTCTTTGCCGAGGCTGAGCGTATGGCTAAGCTGCGCTACAACAGCTACATCCGCAAGTCTAAAGAGGACTGGAGCGAATAAGCTAGGACAATATTAAAAGTCTCCAAAACATATATTAAATGAATTGGAGGCTTTGTAAGACATCAAGAGGGATTGTACAGCTGA
The DNA here is from genome assembly GCA_000433175.1 of Prevotella sp. CAG:1058. GTDB lineage: Bacteria > Bacteroidota > Bacteroidia > Bacteroidales > Bacteroidaceae > Prevotella. Next base: position 34,720 of record HF986677.1, on the reverse strand, counting down.
TGTGCAATCCCTCTTTCATATATTTCCAGAAAAACAAGCCTTCAAGTTTTTATTTTGTTTACCCACAGCATCTTACGTGCATAATTCATAAAAACATATAGTGCGAAAACAAAAACATAGAACATGAACACCTGCACTATGTTTATTCTTATACCATCAATACTTGAACCAGGCAACGATGCGATATAAGAGACTCCTTCGTTCATTAACCGCACAGTAGTTGCCAAGACGCTTGATAATATATCCTGACACCAATGCCACCAACCGGTACATAGTAAGATTACCACGCCATAAAGAATTATGGTCGAAGCCGGAACGACAATAAAATTAGAAAGGAGAAAATAACAAGAGAAACGGCCGAAATAAAATGCCACCAATGGAGCCACACCCAACTGCGCTGCAATTGAAATAACGGACATTGACCATATAAAATTTAACAATGGCAGATTACTTACCTGTTGCGGCAATATATTATAAATTGGTTTATAAAAAACTATGATAAAAAGTACAGAGACAAAAGACATCTGAAATCCAACGTCATAAAGGCAAAGAGGATTGTCAATAAGAATTATTACAGCCGACACAGACAGGGCATTCAATGACACGTTATTACGGTTTAACAGACAAACAAACGAATAAACAGTCAACATTATGGCTGAACGCACGGCCGACACGGGCAATCCTACAATAACCACATACGACCATATTGCAATAATGATCAGTACTTGGACCAATACAAGCCGGCGCCGTTTCATAAATAACAATAACAACATGGCATAAATAATACCGAGATGCATTCCGGACAGGGACAGGACGTGCAATGCACCTGAAACCGAATAGTCGTCAGTCATCTCTTCCGACATCGTTACGCGCTCACCAAAAGTCATGGCAGCAAGGACAGCGTAATCCTGCCTGTCGATATCCATCAGCTTAAAACGCTCAAGCAACTTGTCCCTGTATGCCAAAGCTGAAAGTTTGGCACGCTCTAACACAGACAAAGTCGTTAAATCAACAGCAGCAACATACCATTCATCTGCATATATGAAAGTTGTTCCAACAAACCCATGATTAAGCAAATAGCTCCTGTAATCAAAATCCGAACCAGGAAAATTTCTTGGTTCATTTAATAAAGAACACGCATGTAGGCCATCACCAACTTTCAGGTTTCGGGCATCGTTGGCGTTATATATGCTTGCCTTGACTTTATATGGACGCTCCTTGTCGACAATTACCATGTCACACTTCACAATTTTAGCTGACACTTGGGGTGGACTTACGATTACGGCATCATATTCTATCTTTTCTGCCGGCCATCCAACTGTAACAGTATCCAACTTATTCACAGTCAGACATGCACCAATTAAGACAAAACACACAAATATCAATGCCGACTGGAGCATACAAAACCTTTCAACAAGCAAAGCTGAAACCGTAGCACATACGAATGCAGCAAACCAAACATGTACAGACACTACGCCGTATAAGGCATCACCAATAACGATGCCTATGACCAGAAAAACAACCAAGCGCAATACCGGGAAAAGTTGTATCCTACTATTTGTCTTCATGGTATTATGACTGTGCCTTAATTTATTCAATTCTTACAGGTTTACAAATTTACGAAAAAAATCAATTGCCTTACAGAGATTCATTAATTAAATCCATACTGTAAAAAACAAGTTTGATTAAATCAATAACTAGCACTTTGCAATCTTAACGGAATTGGACGAAATTAGCAATGTGTTATCACATTAACCTAACACAACAGCAAATAGACATAAATATCTAACAATCAACAAATTACTCAATTATAGTATCAGACATCAACTTCAAGAACAAGTACAGTTATACAAAACGTGAACGATTACAACATGAAAGGTTATCTTTTGCAGGGCAATAGGTAACCTTTAACGAAGCAAAAGGCTATCTCTTACAGGGCAAAACACGGTCAATGGTAAAGTTCAAACCATCATGCAATCTTGTAAGTATAAAAATGATACGGAATACAAAAAATAATATTGTAAGGTTTGATACAAAAAAGGAGGCATGTCAAACATGCCTCCAATTATGAATTATTCCGATCTAACAATCAGAATCAATCAGCAAATAGACATCGGTTTACAACCACTTAACATAGCAGAAGTCCTGGCGATGAGGCAGATTGCTATTCTTAGGATACATTCTGACGCCAGTCTTGTAAGTACCTGCAGCAGAAGCCTCTATAACAGCCTCGAACGTATACAGGTTGCCCTCATGGCCAATCAGTTTGAACGGGAATACGTTTGATATGCCTTCTTCTCCGTTCTTGTCTGTTGTAATGGAAACAAACTCAAGACCGATTGCGTCATTAAGACCCTGTTCGTCGATGACATACCTTATCTTGTATTCAACACCTGTCTCCATACCTGTTGAAGGCAAGTTTGCCTCCTTGGAAACAACAGTTATCGAATCCCAACGCTCGGCTACCGTTTCCTTCCACTGGGCAATGTCCTTTGCCAAACGGTTGTCGTCAGCCGAAAGTTTCTTAAAGCGCGCGGCCTCCTTCACATAGAACTTGCTGTAATAGTCGTCAAGCTGACGCTTCATAGTATAATGTGGCGCGATTGTCGCAATAGAGTTCTTGATAACCTTTATCCAGCCCTCGCTATAACCTTTTTCGTTAGTATTATAGTACAACGGGATAATTTCGTTCTCAAGAAGACCGTATATCGTCGCAGCATCAAGCTGGTCCTGATATCCCTGGTTCTTATACGTACGTTTCTCGGTCAATGCCCATCCGGCACCTTCACGGTAGCCTTCCAACCACCATCCGTCAAGTACAGAAAGGTTTACGACACCATTCATCTCTGCCTTTTCGCCTGATGTTCCTGAAGCCTCAAGCGGACGTGTAGGAGTATTCATCCAGATGTCGACACCTGATACGAGGCGGCGTGCAAGCTGCATGTCGTAATCCTCGAGGAAGATAATCTTACCGAGGAATTCAGGACGTTGGCTTATCTCAAATATCTTCTTGATAAGTCCCTGGCCTGCACCGTCGGCAGGGTGTGCCTTTCCTGCGAAGAGGAACTGTACGGGATGCTCGGGATTATTGACAATCTTAGACAAGCGCTCAAGGTCGGTGAACAACAAGTGTGCACGCTTGTAAGTAGCGAATCGACGGCAGAAACCAATCATCAGCGCATTGGGATTGATTTTCTCTAGCAAAGAAACGACACGAGCAGGGTCACCCTGGTTCTTCAACCATGTCTCGCGGAACTTGTCGCGGATATAGTCGGTCAGTTTCTTCTTCAGCGCCATGCGCGTATCCCAAATAACATCATCAGGAACTTTATAAATTGCATGCCAAATGCTCTCGTTACTTTGATCAGACATGAACGAACTGTCAAAATACTGGGCATAAAGCTTACGCCATTCTGTAGCCGCCCATGTCGGGAAGTGTACGCCGTTGGTAACGTATCCTACATGGTTTTCCTCAGGATAATAACCCTTCCATATTCCGGAGAACATCTTCTGGCTTACCCAACCGTGCAGCTTGCTCACACCATTGACTTCCTGGCAAGTGTTGCATGCAAATGTTGACATACAGAACTTTTCGTTATGATCGTCAGGGTTGGTACGTCCCATACCGATGAACTCATCCCAGCTAATGCCAAGAACAGAAGGATAACCACCCATGTACTTACCGAAAAGTCCCTCGTCAAAATAGTCATGGCCGGCAGGCACAGGAGTATGCACTGTATAAAGCGAAGAAGCACGTACAAGCTCAAGAGCCTGGTTGAATGTCAGTCCGCCTTGTACATAGTCGCACAAACGCTGCAGGTTGCAGAGGGCTGCATGTCCCTCATTACAATGATAAACGTCTTTCTTTATACCTAACTTCTTCAATGTAAGAATACCACCTATACCAAGAAGAATTTCCTGCTTCAGGCGGTTCTCCCAATCGCCACCATAAAGTGAATGAGTGATTGGTTTGTCGAAATCAGAGTTCATTTCATTATCAGTATCAAGCAGATACAGTTTTATACGGCCAACGTTCACGCACCATACGTAAGCATGAACAAGATAATTAGCATAAGGAACATCAACAACCAACGGATTGCCTTCATTGTCATATTGGCGCTCTATAGGTAAAGAGTTGAAGTTCTGGGCTTCATAATTAGCAATCTGCTGTCCGTCCATACTGAGAGACTGCTTGAAATAACCGTATCTATAAAGGAAACCAACTGCACACATGTCGACATTGCTGTCTGAAGCTTCCTTAAGATAATCGCCGGCGAGCATTCCCAAACCGCCTGAATATATTTTCAATACCTGGTTGATACCATACTCCATACTGAAGTATGCAACAGACGGGCGCTTCTTGTCAGGTTTTACGTCCATGTACTTCCTGAACAAAGAGTACACGTCCTTAACCTTCTTCATTATTGCTTTGTCACGAACGATTTCTTCCTTGCGGTCATAGCTAAGACGCTCAAGCAACAGAACCGGGTTGCGGCCTACCTCTTCATACAATTGTTCGTCAAGGTCTCTCCACAAATCCCTTGCCTCATAATTCCAAGCCCACCACATGTTATGAGCCAATTCGTCCAAACACTTCAGCTGTTCGGGCAATCTTGACTTTACCGTCAACTCCGTCCATTGAGGAGCATTGACATAATCAACTTTAATTTTCATAATTTGTTGTTAAGTCCTATATATTCAATTTTTTAATAATTTTACAAACTCTGTTAACAAAATAATATCAGATTATTTACTTGCCAACATCCTTTCTTCTGCTCGGCGCAAAGCAAAATCATAAGCCTCGTAATAATATTTGATAAAATTACTCCAAAGAGCTTTTTTAGACAACTTTTCAGCATTGCTGCGTGATTTCTTAACGTCTGCTGCCGTGAAATTTGAAAACTCCGCAACAGTATCCTTTATTTTGTCTGCCACTTCAGAATAATTATAGTCAGTACGGTGCACAACCTTTACACCGTCTATTATTTCGCCAACATGACCGATCTCCGAATTAGCCCAAAGACCAAAACCTGCCAAATCAGAAGTTATGCACGGCACCTTGAATGCTATTGCCTCCAACGGAGTATATCCCCACGGCTCATAATAAGACGGGTAAATACACATGTCGTTACCAAGTACAAGGTCATAATATTTCATGTTGAAAATGCCATCGTCACCATTAAGATAACAAGGCAGGAAAATCAACTTCACATTATCTTCTTTACGATTCTGCATGTCAAGATACTTCATCATGTCGAGCACGTTGTCATGACTCATATTATGCAACCAATGAGTAATCATCGGAACGTGCAAAGGTGTATCAAACTTGTGTCCTGAGTTCAGGCGGTCTATCAAATCCTGGCGTGGTTCACCAACCCAGCCCGGAACCTCTATGAAAGCAAGTATCTTCTTATTCAAACGGTTGTCTCTTTGCAGACGGTTCATGGCTTCGATATACACATCGACACCTTTATTCCTGAATTCATAACGTCCACTTGTCGATATTACCAAAGTGTTCTGGTCATCAAAATCAACACCGAGCAATGCATTTGCCACTTCAAATATGCGTTTACGCGCTGCATTGCGTTTTCTGGTAAACTGCGCACCCTTTGGCACAAAATCATTCTCAAACCCGTTTGGCAATACAAAATCAACAGGTTTCCCCATGAGTTCCTTGCATTCGTTGGCCGTAATTTCACTTACGGTTGTAAAACAGTCGACATTCATCGCTGTCTGTTTCTCTATCGAATGCTTGCTTTGCATGTTCAATTCACAAGCCATTTGATCACCGTTGTATGCGAACAAATAATCATACAAAGGTTTATTGTTTCCTGCTATGCTACGGCCGATGCTTGTTGCATGAGTTGTAAACAATGTTGCTATATTTGGCAATTTGCTGTTTATGTAAAGCAAACCCAAACCAGTCATCCATTCATTACCATGATATATGACTTTCTTTGACTTGTCAAGATAGAAATTATAGAAACTTTCTACAACCTTAGCTGCTCCGTAAGAAAACATCGAAGCTTCGTCATAATCGCCGTATGCATGCAGGCTGTCGACCTGATACAGTTCCCACAATCGGGTGTAAATCTCGTTTTTATCTTTGAAATATTGGCTGAAATCCACCAAAACTGCAATTGGTTCGCCTGGAACCTTCCAACGGCCAACCCTTATTGCCAGACCTTCCGCCAAAGCCTGTTTTCTCCATTCAATAAACAAAGTTTCATCTTCTAAGAAATACAAATCATTAGCATCAGCCAAATCCGGGCCTATGAATATTATCTTATCTCTGAATGCGTCTTGTAATGTTTTTGCGCGCGTTGAAAGGACCGTATATATTCCTCCAACCTTATTGCATACTTCCCAACTCGATTCAAATATATAATCGGGCGATAATAATCCTGTTACCATTATACCTAATAAATAAAACGCTGCAAAGATATAAAAAATCTACACAAAAAACGTTACAATATGGTAGAAAAATTTTCAAACTGCGTGTTTTATTGATTTATGTGGATTCAGTAATTTACCATACCACAAATAAGCGCTAAATAACAAGATTAACTTTAAAAACAATTCATAAAAGTACAAAAATATCCCCATAAAAACAGGAACACTTTCATCAAAATTAGCGTTATAAGTACATATCGTCCGTCAATTAAAAGCGGAACAACAACGGATAAAAAATCATTACAAGCCTAGAATCCCGTTTACTACTACAAAACATCACCCCATGGATAACTGCCCGGCTTCAGAACAACTTCTGTCCGCCCGTGAACCATTCCTACAATTCCGGGGGCATACTCGCATTTCAACTTAAAATCATTCCAGCAAAGACTACTTATTATTGAATATGCAGTAGCACCACCCTCAATTATCATTGTATCAGGACATTGCGCTTCAACTAACATCTTTACCGCGTCTGACATAATATGCCTTAACCTTACAGCACATTCCGGTCCTCCGTCTTCTTTCGGACCTATGGCTATTGCAAGCGAATTGTGCTCACCATACAGCCTGCATAACGACTCGAACCAGCAGCATGCCGGCTTTCCGGCAAAAACATCATCCGGCATTACAGAAATACGTGTTCCAGACAACCTGACGAACCAGCTATCGGATATATCCTTGCTTTGCGTACTTCCACATACGATTATTGAATACTTCTCAGGGTTTATCTTGCATTTTGCGTTTTTCTCCACAACTACGTCAGGATATTCCCTTTCAAGCAAAGCACTAAAGAAATCAACACCGCCTGCATACAGACACTCCGCACCAGCCCTATGCAATTGCGTCTTAATATCCTCAATACTTGACGCATCAGCAACACAAATACCATCAACGGAACAAGACCTGTCAGTATTTAAAGCCTGTACATTAACTTCCACGCCAAGTATATTCCTTACCTCGGACGTTGTGATTGGAAATTCCGGGTCATGCCTGAACTGAGTCTTGTCAACAGGTTCGCCGTTAATATAATAAATACCGTCTCTTATTATTCTTCTCCTCGAAGGATTCTGCGGAATGAGCAAAGCCTTTGAATACCTCATCCCTTTAAGCATGGCATTTAACTCGGCAGCGACATGTCCCCTTAAAACAGAGTCTGTCTTCTTGAAAAGAATATTATCTTTCTTATCAAGTCGCCCGATTATCCCATTAACAGTATTGACGGCATCTGCCCTACTTACCGAACGCGTGTCGGTTGCTATCACCCAAACCTGAGTAGACTGAGGCACGTCGGCATAACCAATGGTAAGCATCGTGTTGAGCTTATACCTCAATGCCGCGCCTGCTATTTCAGCAGCTCCGGTAATGTCGTCTGCAATGACAATTATCATGACCCAAATAATTAAAGACTGATACGGCATGAAACAAACCAACCATATCAGTCATACAAAAACATTATCTCAATTCATTATTTTGTTCTTCCTGTTTTCTGCCATGCGTGTAGCATAGTCTATCGAGAGCAACATTGCGTCAGCACTTGCGACACCTTTGCCTGCCACGTCGAAAGCCGTTCCGTGGTCAACTGAAACTCGTATTATAGGTAATCCAAGCGTTATGTTGACACCCTTCGCGCTTTCCATCTTGCCTGTTTCCTTGTTCCAATTAAACCCTACAACCTTGAACGGGATATGTCCCTGGTCATGATACATCGCAACGCAACCATCGAATTTTCCACACTTGGCTTTGGCAAAAAGAGTATCAGGCGGTACAGGACCTTCAACATTGTATCCCTTTGACTTCAGCTCTTCCACAGCGGGTATTATCTCTTCCTTCTCCTCGCTGCCAAAAAGACCGTTGTCGCTTGCGTGCGGATTCAATCCAGCAATACCAATATGGGGTTCTTTTATACCGAACTGCTTGCATGCATCGATTATCAGCTCCGAAACATCCATTATCCTTTGTTTCTTGACTAGGTCACAAGCCTGGCGCAAAGGCACGTGTGTCGAGACATGAATTACACGCATGAAATCATCAGCCAAAAGCATGGCATATTTCTTCGTATCAGTATAATGGGCGTAAATCTCCGTATGACCATCAAAATGATGACCTGCAAGATTAAGTGCTTCCTTATTCAGCGGAGCCGTTACCGTACCGTCTACTTCACCTGCCATAGCCAGTTCAATGGCTTTTACCACGGCTTTAAATGCCGCATCGCCGCATTGGGCGGCAACCTCACCTTGCTTGAAAGTCTGCATGTCTATGCAATGAAGGTCGTAAACGTCGATTGTTCCATATTGGAACTTCGCATTTTTTACATCAGATACAGCATTTATTGCCAATTCGCTTCCTGCTTGCTGAGCAGCATATTTCATTACGGCTGCGTCTCCGGTGACAATCGGGGCACACTTGTCGTATGTCTCTTTCAAACTTAACGCCTTGATTATTATCTCCGGTCCTATTCCGGCCGGGTCGCCCATTGTTATGGCGAGAATTGGTTTCGTATTCATAAGCATACTTATTAAAAAAGTATAACAAATAAAAGACCAAGAATCAAGAAGACTTTCCCTCAATATAAAAGGCCATGCAAAGTCCATCTTGATTCTTGACTTTCAATCAATACAGTGTTTCGTATATTTTTTTTGCATCACTTTCCGTAACTTCACGCGGATTGTTCTTCAGCAAACGCTGAACTTCCATTGCTGCCTTAGCCATGTGGTCGACAGCCGAACGCGGTATGCCTATTTCCGTTAAAGTAGTAGGGATACCGCATTCCCTTGACAGGTTCTCAATGAATTCAACACCCTTCATTACTGTTTCCTTGTCAGTTGCACAAGGTTCAACACCACAGGCAATTGCCACTTCCGCATATTTGCGTACATTAGCCTGACAGTTGAAGCGCATAACCGAAGGCAAAAGTATCGCGTTGGAAAGTCCATGTGAAATATGATATTCACCGCCAAGCGGATAAGATAACGCATGAACGGCCGCCGTATTTACCGGGCCGAGGCACATTCCACCATACATGCTTCCGGCAGCCAATGCTTCCCTGGCTTCTACGTCGTTCCCGTTTTTCACCGCTTTTGCAAGGTTGGCGGCTATAAGGCTGATGCCTTTAATTGCAAACATATCCACCATCGGATGGGCAAACTTGTTGGTATACGCCTCAATACAGTGGGTGATAGCGTCCATTCCGGTCTCTGCAGTTATCTTGGCAGGAACGGTCCATGTCAGCTTTGGGTCAATATAAGCCGCATCGGCAATCAAGTACGGGCTGACAACGCCTTTTTTCAAAGCATCGCGCTCATCAAGGAGAATTGCGTTAGGAGACATCTCGCTGCCGGTGCCAGCCGTTGTCGGGGCACAAGCAAACCATTTGCCACGGCGCTCGATAAGTCCTGTACCGAAAAGGTCTTCAATTTGTTGCGTGCTTCCTACCAAGGTTGCCGCCAGTTTCGTAAGGTCGAGTATGCTGCCTCCACCTATTCCGATAAAGCTGTCAGCCTCGAAATCCTCTGCTGACTTGAGCATGGCCTTGAAATCGGCAATCGACGGTTCGCCGTGCACATCCTCATAAAACTTTATACATACTCCGTTGGCTGCAAGTTTGTCAGTCAAGGCAGATATGGCAGGGCGTACGACAGGCATTGTTACGATGAAAAGCCTTTTGTAGCCTAGTTTTAGATAGTCATCGGCAAACTGTTCAATACATCCTGTGCCGAACACCGTTTTTGTGGGTTGGAGCAATGTTATGGTTCTCATATTTATATTTATTTTAGCTTATCAAGGAGGATACGGAAGGCATACGGTCAAAGTTTATCTGCTGTCCTTGCGACAACCAATTCCATTTACCGTATGCCCAGCTACGCAAACTCCTTACACTTTAACTATTCTTCTTTGCCTTACGTTTTTCCTCTAAATAGCCATATATTGTGAGTTCCTTGTCTACTGGAGCAGACTTGAAGAAGAAGCTGGCAACATATCCGACAACCAGCACAATAAGATGGCTGTAAACTCCGAGCATATAAGTATGGTGCTTGAAGTTCCAATCCTCGAGGTCAAGTATAAGTCCGGCATCAGATCCTGAACCATACTTTGTAGTAGTAAGCACGGCATAAGCGGTAAACAATATGGCTGCGGCAATACCTATGTAAAGTCCCTGCCAGTTGGCACGGCGGCTGAACAAGCCGAGCACGAATATGCCTACAATACCGGCAGACAGTATGGCGTACAATCCGAACAGCGTGCCAAGCACACCCTCGCCGCCCCACGACACATAAAGAAGGGCTATGAGTATGGCGCCGATGCCAACAACGATTACTGAAACCCTGCCGACCAACAGGCGCTGCTTGTCTGTAGCTTTCGGGCGGAAACGTGCGTAATAGTCTTCAACAACAACTGCCGAGATGCAGTTAACGTCAGCGTCAATGCTCGAAATTGCACCTGCGATGAGTGCGGCTATTACGAGTCCGGTTATACCGATAGGCATCTCCGTCGCGATGAAATGCGGGAACACCTCGTCGCTTTTAAGTCCGGCTGGCAGTTCGCCTGCATTAATCTGGTAATAAGCGTACAGGCATGTGCCGACAAACATGAACAATGCCCATGTCGGGACGCTGAGCAATATGCCGAGGTAAGAAGCCTTCTTGGCTTCCTTGTCACTGCGTGCTGTAAGATAACGCTGCACGATGCTCTGGTCGGTGCCATATTTCTGAAGAGCGTAGAATATGCCGTTAAACACCATGACTATGAAAGTAAGCTGGGTGAAATCCCACGCATACGGGCCGAAATCAATCTTATGGTTCCTCATGGCAATGTCCATTATTGCCGACGGACCGCCGTCAGTAAGATAGAATATCACGCCTACGGCCAGCAAACCGCCGATAATAAGCAGGAAACCCTGCACAACGTCCATCCATATAATGGCCTCCATTCCACCGAAATAGGTAAGGATAATCACGGCAACGCCTACACCAACGATTATCCAAACAATGTCCATGCCGCCCGTGAAGGCAACCATAGCCATTGCAAGCAGATAGAGGATGGTACCCATCTTGGAGAAATGCTCTAACACGAAAGCCACCGAACTGTAGAAACGTGCAAATGCTCCAAAGCGACGCTCGAAGTATTCGTACGTGCTGAGGCGTATCACCTTTCTATATAGCGGTACGATGAAGCCGATAACACCAAGAAGCACTAACGGTACCATCATGCCCTGTACCAACAAAATCCAGTTTCCGGCATATGAGCTGCCTGGATATGCCAAGAAAGTAACACTACTGATAATAGTTGCGAACATCGACATTCCCACCGCCCATGCCGGGATGTTGCCGCTAGCCGCAAAATATGCTTCGGTAGAATTCTGTTTTTTGGCAAAATATATTCCCACACCTATTGCAAAAAGCACCGAGGCCACCACGATGATGGTGTCAATCCAATGTAATCCTTCGTATTCCATGGTATGTTTTATTCTAGTAGATTAGGCCACAAGAATTAAAGCAGCTCAAGCAGTAAACGGGGCATCACTGCCACGGCACGCAATGCCGCGGCAGTGCCCCAGCCTGTTCAGGCATTGCCCCTCACCTTGTTTTAAACACCATTGGCAATGTGCTTATCAGGCAAAACCACTTTAACCCTTATGGCATTATAAATTTAAATTACCTCTTTAGCCTGTTCCTGTATACGTTTAACTGTATCGTCGTCAAGCTCTGTCAGCGGCGGAAGCATGAACGTGTCACACAGTCCGACCATCTTCATGATGACCTTCAGTCCGGCAAGAGACTGTCCGAGAGTAAGGCCGGCAGTATTAATCTTGCCAATCTCTATCGTCTTCTGCTGCAAGTCCTCAGCCGTAGCAGTATCGCCTTTTACACCTGCGTCAAACAGGTCGGCATACATCTTAGGCAGGTAGTTGCCCACACTCGGCACGATGCCGTCGGCACCAAGTGACAAAGCCTTTGCTGAATTGGCAGCACATCCGCAGAAGTAAGCGAAGTCGTCACGGTCTGCAACAAGGCGGAGTATCTCTTCCATACGCTCCTGGTTGTCTTCAGAATCCTTGAGGCCGACGATATTCGGATGGTGGCTCAGCTTCTCGATAACGTCGACCGGAATGCTCATGTGGGTAGTTATCGTAATATTGTAAAGCATAAGCGGAATGGTCAGTGCGTCTGCCAGGTCGGTATAATATTTCATCATCTGCTCCGGCGTAAGTGCGTAGTAGCAAGGCAGAGTGGCTGCTATAACGTCGGCTCCGGCTGCAACAAACTTCTTTGCTGCCTCCATCTGCTCGCTTACACAGTTACCGGCAAGACCGGCATAGATTGTTATACGTCCGGCGGCAGCCTTGGCAGCGGCTTCAATCATCTTAACACCCTGCTCTACTGCGACTGAATTACCTTCGCCAGTAGTACCCATCAACAATGCCGACACGTTGTATTTGGCAAAATTGTCTATTATACGCTCAACGGCTTTTACGTCGATGTCTCCTTCTTTTGTAACGGGTGTCACCATCGGCACCACAACTCCGTGATATTTGTTAAGTTTTCTCATTATGATTGGTTTAAGATAAAGAATTAGTTTTTAAACAAATTATGTGGTTTACACATTTTGTTATTTAAGACGGCATGCTACTGCATTTGTAACCACGGCAATCTGATTTTTTCGTCATATATATTCCGCAACGTTTCAAAGGGTTACGTGAAGGATGCCCAAACACACCGTTTCAGCCACATCCGCTCCAAACATTTGTAAACGGATTGACATGATTTCATTACAAAATGTCAGATGAATAACTTCCACAAAATTCATAAAAACAGGAATCCTGCTCATCGGCAGGCTGCTGTTTTAGCGCTGTTTGAAGCCTGATTTACCCCCACTCAATGCATACGGTTACCTAAAACGCCGTCTTTTATCATGCTATCAGTAAGCTTTCACTCGGTAAAAGGCTGTATTCGGCAGGCTAAATTGGCGTTTTTTCCTGCCGTTTGGCATACCTTTTATGGTTTTTACAAGCATGTGGCATTGCACAACAAGGCTGCGATTAAGTGTAAAGCACTTGTAATCAGGAAGATATATTTGCACACGAAAAAAGGGCAATTTTACTGCCTACTGGATTTAAATTTGTAAAAAACGTAACCACAGGCCGTTACCCAAAATCACGAAGTAAGGGCAATTGCAAATTCACAAACAAAATGTCAGGACGACTACCACGATGCGATTTATGTCATTAAACGAACGCAGCCGTGGCGCATCACTTTCACAAACTTACTTGAATATTTGGGGTTGACGGATTATTTCACTAACTTTGCAAAACTAAAAATGAAAAAACAAGCCGGCAGCGTATTATCGGCGCCGCCGACAATACATATCCTACAAAATGAGAACAGTAAGACCGAAGAAGAACTTAGGGCAACACTTCCTTACCGATTTGAACATAGCAAAGGCAATAGCCGATACAGTGGACGCATGTCCTGACATACCGGTACTGGAAGTAGGCCCCGGCATGGGCGTGCTTACGCAATTCCTCATGCCGAAAGGACGCGAGCTCAAGGTGGTAGAGATTGACGCAGAGTCGGTAGCTTACCTTAACGAGAAATATCCCAGCCTGCGGCCAAGCATTGTCGGGGAAGACTTTCTCCGCATGGACTTGGGCAAACTGTTCGAAGGACGTAAGTTCGTACTTACAGGCAATTACCCTTACGACATATCGTCGCAGATATTCTTCAAGATGCTCGACAACAAGGAGCTGATACCCTGCTGTACGGGAATGATACAGCGTGAGGTGGCACAGCGCATGGCTTCCGCGCCGGGGTCGAAAGCATACGGAATATTAAGCGTGCTGATACAGGCGTGGTACGATGTTGAATACCTGTTCACAGTGGATGAGAATGTGTTCAACCCGCCGCCAAAAGTGAAGAGCGCCGTCATCCGCATGACACGCAACGGGGTCATTGACCTGGGATGCGACTGGACACTGTTCAGGCGTGTTGTCAAGACGGCATTCAACCAACGCCGCAAGATGTTGCGCGGTTCGCTTAAACCGCTGTTCACCGGTGGCGCGCCAGGCAAGGACTTCCTAGCCCGTGACATCATGTCAAAACGCCCCGAGCAACTTACCATACAGCAGTTCGTCGAACTGACCAATATGGTTGAAGAAGAGTTAAGGACTACGCCACAAGAACAGGGTTAACAGGCGTCAGGCAAACTAGCAGCCGTGATTATTTTATTAATTATCAGCTTTGGGAGCCTGATTTATCATTCTTAATTCTTAATTATAAGAATAAATTCTTATTTTTGTAACAGAAAAACCAAAACATGTAAATAATAAAATTATGATTGACGTTAAAGCGACTTTGAAAGAAAGTGAAGAACGGATGGAGATGGCCACATTGTTCCTGGAAGACCAGCTATCTCATGTCCGCGCCGGACGCGCCAATGTGGCGATATTGGACGGCATAAAGGTGAACTCATACGGTTCTATGGTGCCGCTGAACCAAGTAGCGAATGTGTCCACGCCCGACCCGCGCACTATCGCCATACGCCCGTGGGACAAGAAGATGATAAAGGACATAGAAAAGGCCATTATGGACTCTGATGTCGGCATCACTCCCGAAAACAACGGTGAAATAATCCGCCTGGGCATACCCCAGCCTACCGAGGAGCGCCGTAAGGACCTTGCAAAGCAGTGCAACAAGATGGGCGAGAAAGCCAAAGTGGAGGTGCGCAACGTGCGCGGCGACATAAAAGACAAACTGAAGAAGGCCATAAAGGACGGATTATCAGAGGATAACGAAAAAGACGCTGAAGCCGAACTTCAGAAGATACACGACAAGTTCATAAAGAAGATAGACGACCTTCTTGCAGCAAAGAGCAAGGAGATAATGACAGTGTAAACTAAATGACAAGTTAAGAATTAAGGACACATGACTGCACCTCAACCGCAGGAATACAGCATGGCTCCTTGATTCTTAGCTTTTATTATAACCAATAATTCGATAAGGTGTGAACGGACTGGTAATCAAAAACACAGGAAGCTGGTACACAGTAAGGACTGACGAAGGACAGACAATAGACTGCAAGATAAAAGGCAACTTCAGGCTCAAAGGCATACGCAGCACTAATCCTGTAGCCGTAGGCGACAGGGTGCGCATCATAACCAACGCTGAAGGCACGGCTTTCATATCTGAAATTGAGGACAGGCGCAATTACATCATACGCAAATCGCCCAACCTTTCGAAACAAAGCCACATCATAGCCGCCAACGTAGACCAGGCTTTCCTTATAGTAACAGTCAATTACCCACAGACTTCAACAACTTTCATCGACCGTTTCCTAGCCTCGGCAGAGGCTTACCGGGTGCCGGTCTGCCTGATTTTCAACAAGACAGACATACTGCAGCCTGAAGACCTGGAATACCAGGAGATGATGATACACCTTTACGAGACCATCGGTTACGAATGCAAGGCCGTGTCAGCTATCGACACATCTGCAAAAGAGACATTGGAGCCACTGCTTAAGGATAAGATAACACTGTTCAGCGGCAACAGCGGCGTAGGCAAAAGCACGCTGCTAAACAGTCTGATACCCGGCCTCAACCTCCGCACGGCGGAAATAAGCGAGGCACACAACACAGGCATGCACACTACAACATTCAGCGAGATGCTGCCGCTGCCTTACGGGGGCTGGGCGATAGACACACCGGGTATAAAAGGCTTCGGCACGTTTGACATGGAACCGGAAGAAATATGCGGATACTTCAAGGAAATATTCAGTTTCTCGAAAGACTGCCGTTTCAACAACTGCACGCATACGCACGAACCAGGTTGCGCCGTACGCAAAGCCGTCGAAGAACACTACATAGCCGAAAGCCGCTACAATTCGTACTTAAGCATGCTTGAAGATAAAGACGAAAGCAAATACCGAGAAGCATTTTAGGGAGGAAATAGAAACTGCATCAAGACGCTTCACAAACTCCTTAAAATTCCAAAACAATAAATGAACAATCCAGAACTTGAATTGGCGTGGACCATAATAGAGACCACAGGTGCCAACCTATTTCTGACCGGTAAGGCTGGAACAGGAAAAACGACATTCCTGAAAAACCTAAGGAAACACACGTCAAAGCGAATGGTTGTCTTAGCTCCTACCGGCATAGCGGCAATAAACGCCGAGGGAGTTACGATACACTCGTTTTTCCAATTACCGCTATCTCCCTATATTCCGGGAACTACGTTCAACCACGGAGAGAACAAATATCAAAAGTTCAACAAGGTAAAAAGGGATATACTACGTACACTCGACCTGCTCGTAATAGACGAGATAAGCATGGTGCGTGCCGATTTGCTTGACGCCGTCGACTCCGTAATGCGCAGCTACCGCGACTACGGCAAACCGTTCGGAGGAGTGCAGCTGCTTCTGATTGGCGACCTGCAACAGCTTTCGCCTGTAATAAAGGACAACGAATGGGAGTTGCTTAAGTCTGTTTATGACACCCCTTATTTCTTTTCAAGCAAAGCCTTGGCGCAAGCCTCATACCACACAGTCGAACTGAAAACCGTATACAGGCAGCAAGACGTTTCGTTCATCTCGCTATTAAACAAGATACGGGAGAAAAAGGCGGACGAGACTACACTGGCCGAACTGAACAAACGCTATATTCCGGGATTCACCCCAAGCAAAGACAGCAACTACATACGCCTTACGACACACAACTACCAGGCACAGGCTGTCAACGACCATGAGCTTGCACAGTTACAGTCTGAAGAACATACGTACACGGCAGAAGTGGAAGGCGTGTTTCCTGAAACATCCTACCCTGCCGACAAGCAACTCGTCCTAAAGCAAGGCGCACAGGTAATGTTCATAAAAAACGACCTGGAAAAACGCTTCTTCAACGGAATGATTGGCGAAGTTGTATCTTTAGACAGTAACAGCATCGTGGTAAAAAGTAAAGAAAACGGAGAAGCGTTCAGCCTTGAAAAAGCCGAATGGGCTAACTGCAAATATACGATTGACAATGAAACAAAAGAAATAAAAGAAACTGTTGAAGGCGTATTCAGGCAATATCCGCTGCGCCTTGCATGGGCCATCACTATACACAAGAGCCAGGGACTGACTTTCGACCACGCAATAATAGACATATCACACTCGTTCGCACACGGACAAGCTTACGTAGCCCTTAGCCGTTGCCGTACATTGGAAGGCATAATACTAAGCGCTCCATTACAACGCGAAGCGATAATCGCAGACAGCGTCGTCGATACATTCGTCGAGAACATCGACAAGTACACCCCGTCGGAGGCCACAGTCTCAATGTTGCAGCAAAAATACATGATACAGGTTCTTGACGAGCTGTTCGATTTCATACATCTGCAGTCATCGTTCAACATGCTTCTACGAACAATAGACGAACATTTCTACCATAAATATCCCAAACTGCTTGCAGAATACAAACGCGTTGGCACCAAGTTCAGCGAACTTATCGACGTGTCCCGCAAGTTCAAGATACAATATACAAGACTAGCCGGGAACTGTAACGAAAACGCAGTGTTGGAAGAACGGGTGCGTAAGGCTGCCGCTTATTTCTCAATCAAATTGTCTGAATTCGACATATTATGCAGCAAGACAAAAGTCACTACCGACAACAAGCAGCTGAAAAAGCAGTTTAATGACAGGTTTACAACCTTTGTGGATGAATTATCATTGAAAATCGGGTTATTCAAACATGAACGCAGTAATGAGGTAAGATTCAGCGTTGCCGACCTGCTTTCAACAAAGGCGAAAATATTACTCGGCAAAAACGAGCCTGAAACAAAACACACGAAAAAGGCAAAAACACCCAAACCACCTAAAATACCGACTCGCGAGATTAGCTACAACATGTATATCGGCGGAATGAGTATAGAGCAAATTGCAAACGAGCGCAAACTAACTTACGGCACCATCTTCTCACACTTGTTGGGCTATGTTGAAAGTGGAGAGATTGACGCATGGCAACTTATACCCCAAGAGCATGCAAAAAAGCTGCAAGAGTATTTTAAAAGCGGGCATCGACCGACATCGCTTGCAGAAATAAACGAATCGTTAGACATGACGATGCCATACAGCGAAATAAGCCTGTACATGAGAATTAACGACATACACATGTCATCAGACCAATAATCATAAACATCATGGAAGAGCTGAAATACCACTATAAATATCCACACCCTGCCGTAACGACCGATTGTGTCGTCTTCGGATACGACGGCAGACAGCTGAAAGTGCTTCTTATAGAACGAGGCAACGAGCCGGACAAGGGGAAATGGGCTTTCCCCGGTGGTTTCCTTAACATTGACGAACCGGCGGATGAAGGGGCACGCCGCGAACTTGAAGAAGAAACAGGATTAACGGTAAACGACATACGCCAGTTTCACACTTTCGCAAATCCCAAACGCGACCCGCGCGAACGTGTGATAAGCATAGCCTACTACGCCATTGTAAAGATACAAGATGTTAAAGGCGGGGACGACGCTGCAAAAGCGGCATGGTTCGACATAGACGACATGCCGGAACTGGCCTTCGACCACGACCTGATGTTTAACCTGGCACTTAAAGCTTTGCGCCGGCAGGCATTGACCGAACCGGTAGGCACAGACTTGTTGAACGAAAAGTTCACTCTGGCCGAGATAAATCCATTGTATACAGCCATACTCGGCGAAACTCCAATAGACTATCTGAAAAACATGGGACTGCTTGTACCTGACGGCAATATAGACAAACAACTCTATAAATTCGGCGCATTCAAGTTGCCGGACAATCCACGGCAAACAATGCCATAAGAAAAGGCGCAACGTATATACAGGCATGGAACAACCACACCTATACCATGTCCAATCTAATGATTATCAACAACTTACATTATTTAAACAAAACAGATTATAAAAGGTCGTCTTTTAAGCTGCAAAAGACGATCTTTTGACTTGTAATACATGGCCTTTTGCAACGCAATATGCCACCGATTGCAATTTAACGATAAAAACAACCCGTTGTGATTCAATTAACAGAAACTCACAACGGGTTGTTTTTTTGAATTTGGCTAACTAAAAACTAGTATATTCTTAAAAATGATAACCGAGTGTTACAATAAACTGGTGACGTTCGTTATTCACATTTACGGCATTGCAGATATTATCATACTCCGGTGAATCCTGCTCTGATGCGTAATAATTAGTGAATGGACTGAAATCGCCCTCCTGCACTGAATACTGATAAGCTGCATCAAGTGACAATTTGCCGACATTATATCCGATACCTAATGTCAAACGGTTGGTGGCACGCCAATTGGTATAATCAGTCGACGAACTATAATACGAGCCTGGAGAATTTATCGTTCCGTCCTTATATCCGTACTCGTTGTACATAGGCGAAACATAATTGTAACCAACTCTGATCGCCAATTTTGTATCAGGCTTAAACTCAAGACCAACCTTAAACGTATTAACAGCTTTCAATGTATTTTCCGTATGCCGGTTCATCGCCCTGTCACCAGCAGTCGTTTCATAATACTCATCATAATACCAATCGTAACCACCGCCCGTATTAATACGGCTGTCAAGATTGCCGTAGTCGGCATACTCATAACCAGCACCGATAGCAAGATAATTGCCAACCGTTGTACCGAGACTTACGCCAAACTTCCATGGAGTATAAAGCTTGAAATCGTAGCTCTCGCCGATTTCACCTGAATCATACATTCCCCATTGGGTATTGTTGCGAAGCACTGTGTAATTTGACGTATTCAAATCATACCAAGTAGGTGTTGCTACCGATACGCCTATGCGGAACGGCGACGTCTCGATAGGACGGAATATCACTCCGGCCTTAATATTGAAACCAGTACCATCGATACGGCGTTCGTCTGCCAACAAGACGTTATCAGTTGCACCAAAACTTTCAGTATATTCGCTATATCCTTTATAATTAACATCGCTTATACCAAAAGTCAATCCTAGATAAACACGGTCGTTTATATTCCCGCTGATATTGAAATCGTATTCACCAATATATCCGGAATTAGCCCGGTTGAACATATAACCGTTTGCATTATTATAATAAAAATCGCCATTTTCATCTGACATTAATGTATTATAATAAAGGTAGTCAACTTGATTAAATGTATTATCGTCGGCAACAAACGTTCCGCTGTTGTTCTGGTAAATATTGAACACACCTTCGGCACCTTTCATGTATGATAATTTATTCTGTGAAGCATTATTCAAAGCATCAGCTGCCGACAATATATAATCGAAATTACGGCTCTTGTGATAATTGAACGCCAGGTTCATGAACGAATTACGGCCTGTCCGGCGGGAATAAACGAATCCGGCCTGGTCAAAGCTCATGTTAGTCTTGTTTGCACCGGCAAAATCAGATGCACCTTGCTGTGAAACAAAACCGAAAGAAACATTTGCAACCGAATGACGGAACAAACCGATACCAGCCGGATTAGTGGCTATTGTAGAGATATCTGCACCAAGGGCGTCCATAGCTCCACCCATACCGACATAGCGGGCAGTACCGTTCAAGTCTTCTGTTGCAATATTTGCATTCTCATAAGTCTCTTGAGAGAATAAAGGTACTACCGTAAAGGCAGACATTAATATAAATACTAATCGCTTCATAAGTTTTCTTCTTTATTAATATAAATTTCCAATGGGAATACGCACAAACTCTTCATACAAGAATGGCACATCCCGAAATATTTACGATGTTTGAATTTATTATCTCCTACCACGGAATCCGCCACCGCCTGAACCGCCGCTACGACTTCCGCCAAACGAACCGCCGCCACGGAAACTACCTCCGCTACGATTGCCTCCAAAATTATTGTTGTTATACGACGGACGACTTTGGTAATTCTGTCTGTTATTATTCAGTTGGTTATTATCCCTGTTTACCCTATTACCCTTAAACCGATTTGTACTATTATTTTTATCATTACGGTTTATCGTATTTTGGTTGTAATTAACTCGACTAGAATTAGTAGTGCCACGATAGCCTTTAAAATTATTGGCCGTACCACTATTATGACCATAAATACGCCCATGATTCATTGTTCCGGTAACTCCCCTATACGGACGGTAATATGAGCCATACCAATATGAAGGATAATACCAGCCCCACGGCCTGTGCCAGCCATAGAACCATGGGTCGTACCATAAGCCGGCATACCAATACGGACTGCCATACCAACCATACGCACCATACCAGCCATAAGGCCAATACCAATCGTAATACCAAGGATTATACCAATAGAAATCGTCGAAACGGCTCATGCAGCGGCTATACCTATAATCCTCATCCGGATCATAAGAATAGTAGGCATCTGTATCAGAATCAGCGTTTACAGAATAAGCAGTGTCATTGTCCAACACTATGACATCGCTTATTAATGTATCTGTTCCCATAACACTATAATTGTCTGCATATTGCCCCCTCCTGTTGTACTCGTCAACGTCACGCGACGAAGAGGAATAGTAAACAACTGCTGACTTATCTTCCGGCTGTGTAGACTCAGCGCTCTTATCCACCTTCTTCGGTGTAAAATACATGTCATCCTGGGCATAAGCCACAGACGACAAAAAACCGAACAAGAAAGAAAACAAAACAATCCTTTTCATTATATTAACCTCCTTATCCTTAATCTATTTATGTGCAAAAATAACAATTTTATATATTGCAAAAATACGGAAAAACCCTAAAACATAGTCGGCTTTTCCCTATTTTTTATACATTTGCAGAAGAATTTAACAAGAATATGAAATATCTCAAAGTAATATTTGCAATTAGCAATTGCGACGGCACGAAAATATACGACAATGTACTGATGCAAGCTTCAAAAGACCTGCTATGCCAGTTTGCCGGTACAGCTGGTTTTGAATCATTCGAAGAAGATGACGACAACATTACAGGTTACGTACAGAAACAGCTATTCGATAAAGATGTACTCGAAAACGTCTTATCAACATTCCCTTTGGAAAACATAAAGATAACTTACAAAATAGAAGAGGCGGAAGATAAGAACTGGAATGAAACGTGGGAGGAAAAAGGATTCGAACCGATAGTTGTCAACAATAAATGTGTCATTCACGACACAATGCACAACAACACAGGCAACGGGAACCTGATAGACATAACAATCGACGCCAAGCAAGCATTCGGCACAGGCGGACACGAAACAACTTACATGATTGTAAGCGAACTGCTCGATAATGACATCAACGGACTACAAGTGCTGGACTGCGGGTGCGGCACTGGAATATTGTCGATAGTATCAGCAAAACTAGGAGCAAAAAATGTTACCGGGTACGATATTGACGAATGGAGCACGGAGAACACTAAACACAACTGCATAATTAACGGCATTACGAATGTAAGCATCCTGCACGGTAATGCCAATGTCATTAATACATTGGAAACTGAATTCGATATTGTCTTGGCAAACATCAACCGCAACATACTTCTGAACGACATGCCACAATTCAAACATGCCATGAGGGATGGAGCAAAACTGATACTAAGCGGCTTTTATGAAAAAGACGCAGAAATGCTGATAAACAAGGCGGAAGAACTGAAACTAAAATTAGACAAAAAGAAAACAAAGAACGACTGGTGTATGCTTGTTTTCAAATAAGACCACAACTAATTGCCAATCGTAAATTTGTGCAAATCATAATAACTGCCATTGTAAATGTTGAAATCAACATAGCCCTTTATTCCAGGCAAGCGTCCGGCGTCAGTATGTTGCCAGAACTTCCACTCTCCGGCATACTCGACCTTGTCAACATAATAATGCGCTATCCAATAAGGGTAGTCATCAAACACGGGAGCGTTAAGATAATTCATCTTAAACTTATAATAAGTATATATTATCGGTTTAACATGGTATCTGTCCTCAACAATATGAAGCCATGTAAGTATTTCACGTTGAAAATCTTCAACGCTAACATCCTTCGGCTTGTTTTCGACATCAAGGACGGGCGGGAGGTCACCGTCAATCAAAATCACATTATCCAGGAAAAAGTACGCCTGCTCACGTGCTGACGACTTGTTGCTCCAGAAATGGTAAGCCCCCCTTATAAAACCGTATTCACGGGCCTGGGTGAAATTTTCCCTGAACTTTGAATCCAATATACTAGTTCCCTCTGTTGCCTTAATAAGAATAAAACGTATGGGACACTTCTCTATCATGGCGTTACGCAATAATTCCCAGTCAATGTCTCCCTGATGATGGCTTATGTCTATTCCATGGATTTCATAACCTTCAGGATACTTCGCATCACCATATAACGCACGCCAACGGAATCCGAACGGTCCAACAAAAAAATAATAAAATATCCATACGTAAAACACAGAAACACATAATCCACCTGCCCACCATGCCCAACGAGGATAGCGACGGACCAACTTCCTGATGAAACCAGAGCCGGTCTTGCCTTGCCCGCTACGGGCACTACGTTCACCGCTTGCCTTACGGTAAACGTTACGTCGTGTAGTATGTGTCTTACGGTTTCCTGCCATTATATTAAACATAGGGGTGGCTATTACAGACAACCACCCCTATTCTTTTATTATAAATTAATTATCAAAATTATTCCTGCTCTAGAACAAGAGTCTTGGTAGGCACATCACAAACCTCAGAAGGTCCCCAATACTGGATTGGTCCGGGATAAATGAAGCATGTTTCCTTAGCCCATCTGTCACGGTTCTTCTGCAATTCCTTAAAAGGTTTGCCGTCAAGCTCAACCAATGCCTTCCTGATGACAGGTTTCATCTCACCATTTCGACGCTCTATGTTCATCATCATAGTGATTGGAACACCTCCAGCCTTCCATTCGCTAGTAGGCTTGATAGTATTCTTTACAATAGCCATATAACCGGTCTTGCCATTAGCAATAAGGTGTGCGGCACTCGTACCAAGTGCATAACAATAGTCTGCATCAAAATTCGACGGAGCAGCACAACGGCCTTCGTATCCGAAGAAGTGATGTAAAGCAGCAAAACTACCTGCATACTTGCCTTCTTCTTTCCACTGCGCCAATTTTGCTTCGCACATGTCAGACAATAGTTTCTCAGTCTCAATCAGTGAAACCTGTACATTTCCGTGTGGATCCCTGTCCAAAGACAACTGGCGAGCCACATTTCCTGGCAATGTAGAGAATGTCTGCTTGTTGTCTTCACTAAGGTGGGCCATGATGTACTCGCGCTGGGCAACAGGGTCAAGTCCTTTATAATCATCGCCGTGTGAAGCAAGCAAGTCATTAAGTTCTTCTATCAGATTACCAATAGAAGGTATGAACTCTATAAGGCCTTCAGGAACAAGTATTACACCAAAATTGTTGCCCTGTGAAGCACGGTATGCAATTACTTCGCATAATTGCTCGACTATCTGATTAAGGGTCATGTTCTTAGCCTTGATTTCCTCAGACACAAGACAAACGTTCGGCTGGCATTGGAGTGCGCATTCAAGCGCTATATGGCTGGCAGAACGTCCCATCAACTTAACAAAATGCCAATACTTACGGGCTGAGTTGCAGTCACGCTCAATGTTACCAATAAGTTCTGAATAAGTCTTAGTTGCAGTATCGAAACCGAAAGATGTTTCAATCTGGCTGTTCTTAAGGTCTCCGTCAATGGTCTTCGGACAACCAATAACCTGAACGCCATAATTCTTAGCAGCATAATACTCAGCCAGTACGCAGGCATTTGTATTTGAATCGTCACCACCAATGATAACCAAAGCCTTTATACCAAGTTCACGTATTATTTCAAGACCTTTTTCAAACTGTTCTACTTTTTCAAGTTTTGTGCGTCCTGAACCAATCATGTCAAAACCGCCGGCGTTGCGGTAATCTTCGATGAAATCTTTGGTTATTTCAATGTATTTATGGTCAACAAGCCCGCCGGGACCTAATATAAATCCGTATAATTTGTTTTCCGGATTCATTTTCTTTATCGTATCAAACAATCCTGTTATGACATTGTGACCTCCAGGAGCCTGTCCTCCGCTAAGGATAACACCAACATTCATCACTTCGTTGTTCTCAGTGTCGCTCGGTTCAAACTCTACAACCGGCATTCCGTAAGTGTTGGGGAAGAGTTGTTTAATTTCCTCTTGATTGTCTACGCTTTTTGTCGGAGCACCTTCTTTTACCTTAACTAATCCCTTAAGTGCCTCCGGCAGTTTTGGAATGTAAGCCATTCTGGCTTTTTGCAATGCGCTTTTTTCCATGACAATAAATTTATTAAATTATTCAAGTGTGCCGAAAAACCGTCATTCTGTTCGGCCCGTGCAAAATTACTAAAATTCATTCACATAGAAAAATAAATAAAATATTTTGGAAAAAATAATGTTTTTTTCCTTATACTTATCAGTGATTACGATTTATTTTATATATTTGTGTGCTGAAAACTACTTGGTAACCTTACAAGATGTATCGGTTACCAGCATATAAAATCTAAATATTTCAAAAATTAAAATCTATATTATTATGGCAAACAAGCGCAACCTAAAAAAAATAATAAACTACATTTGCAGTGATTTATTTTCAGAATGTATAGCAACATCACTTTATAGTGACAAAAAGAAACAAGAAGAAGTAAATGCAATATTAGCTTCAATCATTATTTTACAACGCAACTATATTTGCAGGATTTCACATCCGGAACCAGGCATGGCTCCAAAAGCATATTTTAAAGATCTAAAAGAAGGATTCACGGCTCAGATTGAGGAGATAACCGACAACATAGCAAACATTTAGTAAGACTTTATCTACTGCTAAAATGCTTCAGGATATTTGCAGATGGATTTTATACAAGAGACTTGGGTGGAAAAAAATAGTAACCGTCAAACATTCTGATAAATTCATAATCTGCCTTGCACCCCATACCAGTAATATTGATTTCATTATCGGCCAGTTGTACATGCACGCCGAAAATATGAAAATTAATTTTCTGATGAAGAAAGAATGGTTCTTTTGGCCACTCGGAATAATCTTCAGAAAGATAGGCGG
This sequence comes from Prevotella sp. CAG:1058, assembly GCA_000433175.1. Taxonomy (GTDB): domain Bacteria; phylum Bacteroidota; class Bacteroidia; order Bacteroidales; family Bacteroidaceae; genus Prevotella. The sequence continues at coordinate 8,219 of HF986677.1, read as the reverse complement.
AATACCTGTATGGCGTGACAAACATACAAATATGACAGACTTCCTGTCAGACACTGCTAAACAAGAAAAAACTTTCCGACTGTGTATCACGCCGGAAGGAACGAGGTCGTTGAATCCTAATTGGAAAAAAGGATTCTATTACATCGCAGCCAAAGCCCAAATACCAATCTTATTATATGGCGTTGATTATGAGAAAAAACTTATTCAATGCACAAAAAGCCTTGTACCCAGTGGCGACATGGAAAAGGAAATGACTGAGATAAAGGAGTATTTTAAGAAATTCAGAGGGCGCCATCCGGAATTATTTACCACAGGAAACTAGCAATGAAAAAAAATATTTATCTAATATTGTTCTGCATGATAATTTCTGCATGCGGAACACACCGTAACCTCACATCATCAACCACAATCAAGAATAAAGACAAGAAGCCCGTAAAAGAAGTAAAAACGAACATCGAGTACAAGGGGCTTCCATGGGTGACCAACGTTTCCACACCTATAAGAATAACACAGGGACTACAAAACAAACACTTGTCTATCTGGGCAAGCCACGGAAGGTACTTCAACCAGAACAAAGACAAATGGCAATGGCAACGCCCGAACTTATTCTGTACGAACGAAGACTTATACACACAAACCATAGTAGTTCCCTACCTCATACCCATGCTTGAGAAAGCAGGGGCGATAGTATTCACTCCACGTGAACGCGACTGGCAAAAAAACGAACTGATCATCGACAACGACAACAAGGTGCTCAGCCCGTATTACACGGAAATAAGCCTAAACCAGAAATGGAGAAATGCCAACATGAAAGGTTTTGCTGCAAGCAGCAAGCCATATACAGACCAGACCAATCCATTCATGGAAGGCTCGACCAGGATAGCTGACGCATCGAAAACAAAAGGATGTGAAATATCATACCAACCAAGATTCACCCAGGAAGGCCGTTACGCAGTATACGTAAGCTACCCCACCCATGCCAAAAGTGTTCCAGACGCTGAATACATTGTTTATCATAAAGGACGAAGAACCGTATTCAACGTAAACCAACAAATGGGCGGAGGCACATGGGTTTATCTCGGAACATTCGATTTTGACTCAGGATGCAACTCTAACAACCGTGTCGTATTGACCAATGTCAGCTCATACGACGGAGTAGTAACTGCTGACGCTGTGCGTTTTGGCGGAGGAATGGGAGTTATAGCAAGGAACAACAGTACAAGCGGACTGCCGAAATGCCTTGAAGGTGCACGCTATTACGCACAATGGGCAGGCGCACCCGAAAGTGTCTACCTTGCAAAAGACGGCACTGACGACTACAAGGAAGACATTTACACGCGTCCGTTCATGACCAACTGGCTTGCCGGAGGCTCATGCTTCGCACCCCACGAAAAAGGTCTTAACGTGCCTATCGAACTGGCACTGGCCGTACATAGCGATGCTGGCTATTCAAAAGACTACTCGTCAATAACAGGCACACTGACTATCTGTACTACAAATACAGGTAACGGTCTATTGGCTTCAGGCATTTCACGGTACCGGTCAAAAGATTTTGCCGACTTCCTGCTGAACGGCGCCAACAGGGATATTACACGAACCTATGGCAGATGGAACAGAAGATACCTATATGACAGGAATTACGCAGAGACGCGATGCCCTATCGTTCCGTCCGCAATCATAGAGACACTTTCCCATCAGAATTTTCCCGACATGGTAATGGGCCAAGATCCTAACTTCAGGTTTACACTGGCACGAAGCATCTACAAGTCCATCTTACGCTTCAACTCCATGATGCATGACAAGACTTATGTTATCACGCCGCTTGCGCCACGTAACTTGAGCGCCGAGTTTGCAGCCGAAGACACTATCATGTTAAAATGGGACGCGACTCCAGATCCTGACGAACCCACAGCCATTCCAACCGGATACATCCTTTACACGTCGATAGACGATTACGGATTCGACAACGGAATAAAGGTTAACGGCAACGCATGCAAGGTAAAACTGCAGCCCAACACCTTGTACAACTTCAAAATTGCGGCTGTAAACGATGGCGGAGAAAGTTTCACATCCGAGACAATATCAGCAGTATACAACCCGCAAGCTACAAAAACAGTCCTCATAGTCAACGGTTTTGAACGTCTCGCTGCTCCTGCCGTTATCAATAACGAAGAAGAACAAGGCTTCAACTTCACAGCCGACCCAGGCGTGTGTCTTGACAAGACCATAGGTTATTGCGGAACGCAATTGTGCTTCGATAAAGACAAAATAGGAATCGAAGGTCCCGGAGGTTTAGGCTACAGCGGCAGCGAACTTGAAGGACATATAATAAAAGGTAACGAATTCAACTACATAACCACGCATGCCAAGGCCATAATGAGTGCAAACCGCTACAACATAGTCAGTTGCTCTAAACACGCACTGGGCGGCAACATCACAAACATTGACAAATACGACTGTATTGACTTGATACTAGGATTGGAAAAAAATGACGGATATTCATTAAGGACATATAAGACATTTACTCCTAAACTTCAAGACATACTGGCAAAGTATACCAACCGTGGAGGTAATCTGCTTGTCAGTGGAGCCTACGTCGGCAGCGACATGACAGACAACGATGAAAGGAAGTTCCTTAAAGATGTGCTGCACGTAAAATACACAGACTCCGAATCCCTAGTGGGAAACAATACCATTACGGGCATGGGGGTTTCATGCCAGATATTCACACTGCCTAACGAGTTCCATTACGCTTCAACCTCTGTAGACATAATAAGCCCTACCGGCAAGGCTTTCAGTACAATGACCGACTATCAAGGCCGGTCGGTATGTGTAGCCTACGAAGGCAACGACTGCCGCACCTTCACCATGGGTTTCCCGTTTGAATGCATAACGTCATATAAGAAACAATCAGCCATAATGAGAGGCGTACTTAACTTTTTATGCAAATAAATACGGAATATACGCCATGTGTAAACAGCACGGAATCAAGGCTTTAGCCTAATGCTTGTAAAAGGATACTTCTTATACGACGATAGGTTGCCTTTTGCAGCGTAAAAGGCAACCTATCGTAAGTTAAACGATGACGCCTGAAACAACTTTGGATATGAAGTTATTTCAGGCGTCATCATATTTCTTAGCCGTAAATACACCTGGCTGCCAAGCTACCATTGATTTACCCCAATAGAGCAATCCACACCTAAGCCCAACAAGAATTGCCGTCGTGATTTACTTAGCGTGCAACATTAATAATCATCGTCGTCAGCTACATCTTCAGCAGTTAAATCAAGGTCTTCCGGATTTTCCTCGATAGTCGTGCGATAACTTTCTTCCGTCACTTTATCTTCATCGAAAGTATCGTCGTCATCGTCATCATATTTATCATCAACCTCCGGCAGATCCTCATCATCGTTTTCGTCATCCGAACCATAATCACTGTTTTCGTCTTGCTCGAACTTGAGTCGCGGTTTCTCTGTTTCAGGCTTCAGCTTGGCAAAGATAGCCTCAATCCAAGCACCTTTGGGTATTTCAAGTACGGCAAAACCGTCTGCAACTTTCTTCTCATACATTCCGCCGTTCTTGTGCAAGCGGTCTTTAGGTAGAGTGGTAGTACTGATATCAAATCCGCTCTGTATAATATCCTGTATGCTTTGCGATAAAGATTCCCATCCCCCACCAAAATTGCGGTCTATGACTTCAAGAAGTTTCTCGGCAGAAATATGACGTATATTCTCATACGTAAGGTCAGTCACCCTCATTATCGGACGCTTTTTTACGCCCAACTTAACTTCAGGGCTATCCGGCAAATTGACCGTTCCGACCTTAAAGCCACGAGCCTCGTACTTACTTATGACTTCAGGGCGGTCAACCTTTATCTCTTCAACCTCGAAAGCGCTTTTAATGATGTCGACATAATGACGAATGTTATCCTTTATGTCAGCATCCTTCTCGGCAGCCTCGAGCATCCTGAAAACATCGTTCTCCTGAACGTCCCAAATGTTGCTTTTATTCAGCGTTTTAAGTGTTAATGCTTTTTTATCGATATTTTTCATATTTATGAATGGATTTTTATTAATCTTGACTAAACTCATATTCATCCCTGTCGGCCAAAACCGGGAACTTTTTGCGGAAAGCATGCAAGGCTGCCATGTCGATGTCAGCCGTTACGGTCTGGACTTCCACACCTTTTGACTGGGCCAAAGTCCGTCCCTTTGAATCTATTACCGCACTTCCCCCTGCATAACGGCACAACGGGTCACAACCTGTTCTGTTAGCTCCAATTACATAGCATTGGTTTTCTATCGCACGGGCCCTTAATAATACCTGCCAGACGCCTTGACGGCTTTCAGGCCAGTTGGCCACAAGGATGATAGCATCATAATCCCCCTGGTTACGCATCCATACCGGGAAACGAAGGTCGTAACACGTCTGCAACAAGAACCTAACTCCCTTATACTCAACCACAACACGACGATTGCCCGAAACATAATGTTTGTCTTCGCCGCCGTAAGCAAAAAGATGGTGCTTGTCGTAATAATAATACGAGCCGTCAGGCAATACAAAATACAAACGGTTGCGTGCCCTTCCATCACCATCAAACACAGCCACGCTGCCGCATACCGCGCACTCGCGGCTGCCTGCAAAGTTCTTCATCCATTCAAGCGGAGCTGACGAACACACATCACAGGGCGACGCCGTATCAAAACCCGTTGCCCACATTTCAGGCAATACATAAAGGTCTGCCCCCGGCGCACCATCAACAAGCCGTTCTACGGCAAATATGTTGCCGGCAATGTCCCGCCACTGGATATCGGTTTGAAGGATAGTTATTTTCACTAGTTGAGGGCGTTAAGTTTCTATGAGTGTTGCAAAAGTAATACATAATCTTTTATCCGCAAGTTTTTAACTGATATTTTTTGCCTGATGCAAGATATTTCTTACTTTTGCATTATCATTATGGTTAAACCTCTGGCTGAAAGACTAAGACCCAAGACGCTCGACGAATACATCGGGCAGAAACATCTTGTGGGGAAAAATGCCGTTCTCCGGAACATGATTGAATCCGGCAGGGCGGTGTCATTCATATTGTGGGGCCCTCCAGGTGTAGGGAAGACCACTTTGGCCCTTATCACAGCAAACCAGCTGAAAGTACCATTCTATACTCTCAGTGCCGTTTCGAGCGGAGTAAAAGAAGTAAGGGAAGTTATTGACAAAGCCAAACATTCAGGTTTCTTCAACAGTAATGCCCCAATACTTTTTATTGACGAAATACACCGTTTCAGCAAAAGCCAACAAGACTCATTGCTGGCAGCTGTCGAACAAGGTGTGGTAACACTCATCGGAGCGACCACTGAAAATCCGTCGTTTGAAGTCATACGCCCACTTTTATCAAGATGCCAGCTGTATGTTCTAAAATCATTAGAGAAAGAAGATCTACTGGAACTTCTGAACCGTGCCGTAGCTGAAGATACGGAATTGAAGAAACGAAAAATTAACATAAAAGAAACCGGAGCCATACTAAGATACAGTGGAGGCGATGCAAGAAAACTTCTCAACATACTTGAACTGGTAGTAAACGCCGCGTCGGGTGATCCGGTGGAAATAACAGACAGGAATGTAGAAAACTGCCTACAACAAAATCCACTGGCCTACGACAAGGACGGCGAAATGCACTATGATATAATATCAGCTTTCATAAAAAGCATAAGGGGCTCAGACCCTGACGCTGCACTATACTGGCTTGCCCGTATGATAGAAGGAGGCGAAGATCCTAAATTTATTGCAAGACGCCTTGTTATCAGTGCCGCGGAAGACATTGGCCTGGCTAACCCGAATGCACTTCTTTTGGCAAATGCTGCATTTGATGCAGTCAACAAGATTGGATGGCCGGAAGGAAGGATACCGTTGGCAGAGGCAACTGTCTATCTGGCTACAAGCGCCAAAAGCAATTCGGCATACAACGGGATAGCCAATGCTTTAGCACTTGTCAGGAATACCGGCAACCAACCCGTACCGTTGCATCTGCGTAACGCACCGACAAAACTGATGGCAGACTTGGGTTATCACGACGGATACAAATACGCACATGACTATCCTGATAATTTCGTAACGCAACAATACTTACCAGACAGCCTCATTAATGAGCGGATATGGCATGCGCAGCACTCTCCAGGAGAAGAAAAAATGTACCAACGAATGCTGAAATGCTGGGGCGACAGATTCAAGAACTAACATTCAGGTTATCAAAAATAAAAGAATTAAAATCAACTCAATAACCATATAATTTTAAACCAAATATGAAGATTGTTATTTTAGACGGATACAGCGTAAACCCTGGCGACCTGTCATGGGAAGAGCTTGAGGAATGCGGCGATTTGACTGTTTACGACCGCACCAACACGGAAGATATATTAAAACGGACAAAAAACGCCGATGCCATATTAACAAACAAGGTTGTCATTTCCAGCGAAATAATAAACAAGCTACCCAACCTTAAATATATCGGCGTATTAGCCACCGGTTACAACGTCGTAGACATTGAAGCCGCAAAGAAGCGCGGGATAACAGTAACAAACGTCCCTGCATACAGTACCAACAGCGTCGTGCAAATGACATTTGCCCATATACTGAACTTGACAAACCGTGTTGCACATTATGCACACGAAAACCGTAAAGGCAAGTGGAGTGCATCACCCGACTTCTGCTATTGGGACACCAATTTGGGCGAAATCGCAGGAAAAACACTTGGCGTAGTCGGTCTTGGTAACATCGGTTACAAGGTGGCATGCATAGCACGTGATTTTGGAATGGATGTGTTCGCATGTACAAGCAAGAATTCCGCCGACCTGCCAGACGGAATACAAAAGGTAACATTCAACGGATTACTTGGAATCAGTGACATACTAACATTGCACTGTCCGCTCACGCCACAGACAAAAGAAATGATAAATAAGGACACTCTTAGCCAGATGAAACGCGGCGCATTACTGATTAATACCGGACGCGGTGCATTGGTCAATGATAAAGACGTCGCACAAGCGTTGTGCGAGGGGCAACTCGGCGGATATGGTGCAGATGTCATGACCCAAGAGCCGCCTAAGCCTGACAACCCGCTACTGAGCGCCCCCAACGCATATCTTACACCGCACATTGCATGGGCAACATTGGAAGCACGTAAAAGGCTTGTATCAATAGCATCGGCAAATGTTGCGGCGTTCGTTCAAGGCTCACCCAAAAACGTGGTGAGCTAATGGATACACTGCAATTAGTAATCGAATTTCTCGGTACATTCGCTTTCGCCATATCAGGCATAAGATGGGCGGCATATAAGAGTTTCGACTGGTTTGGAGGCTATGTTGTAGGCCTTGCAACAGCTATCGGCGGAGGAACGATAAGAGACGTCATGCTTGGTGTCACCCCTTTCTGGATGACAAATTCCATTTACATGATATGTACTGCCGCCGCTCTACTTACAGTAATAGTTTTCAAAAAAGCCATCGTCCGTTTTGCCAATACGTGGTTTCTGTTCGACACGCTTGGCCTGGCGCTCTTCACCGTGGCCGGCCTGCAAAAAACACTTATCGAGGACTTTCCCTTTTGGGTGGCTATAATAATGGGCTGCATCACTGGAGCCGCAGGTGGCGTAATACGCGATGTACTAATAAATGAAGTACCGCTAATATTCCGTAAAGAGATTTACGCGATGGCTTGCATAATCGGCGGAGTGGCTTATTACGCTTGTGCCTTGCTGCATTTTGCCCCCGAAATAGCGGCGGCAGTATGTTTCGCAATAGTCGTAGCTGTAAGACTTACCGCAGTCAAGTTTCATATATCCTTGCCACATTTACACGAAGAAGAATAAGGATATTATAATGTAAAATGAAATCCATAAAACAACATTAACGAAATTCACAATCCGGATTTAACAAGAGACTAGGGCCGATATAGCGTAATAAACCATTAAACATCAACGACCTACGTAATTTAATGATATAATAAAGTTAAGGCTTATGATAAATCCATGCCAATATGTATGAAAGCTAAACATAAAAAGGTTACCTTTTGAAGCACGAAAGGTAACCTTTTACCGTGTAAAACACGGTCTTTTGCAAGCCATTTGGTTATCAATTGAAAAACAATCATATCAACAATAAGGTTAAACGCTTTTGGTCCATTGAGCCAAAAGACCACTGTCAAGATAGAAGTGCAACACCTCCGCC
>HF986676.1 GCA_000433175.1 Prevotella sp. CAG:1058 | reverse complement strand
TTTTGGTGTAAAGTATTTTTAGGCATAGTCAAGCAGTTGCAAAAGGCTGCCTTTTAGAGTGCAAAAGGTGGCATTTTAGACGATAAAAGGTAACCTTTTGCAATTCAATCTGCCACCTCTTAAGTCTGATGTAAATAACGTCCAAGGAACTGGCACACATTAAAACAAATTGCAACAGTCTTAAAACAAAGATTGTGGAGTGTTACATTTCAACAACATGAAAAAAATGTCCGGCTGCATGCGGTGGACATACAGTCGGACATTTACTCGTATTATTAATGATTAGCGTTGCCGCTAAACATAGGGATGGCAAAGGCCATATTATTCAAACACTTCCTCGATTCCGCCAGGCGTGTAATCATCAAACTCGGAAGAGCATGGATTAAATTCTTCAGGAATATCAAACTTCTCATTAGGATCATACCCCAACGAACGGTCTGCGAATACTCTCTTCATGAAATACGCCCACACCGGAAGAGCCATGTTGGCACCCTGGCCCATACGTGTAGAGTCGAAATGAATGTCGCGGTCCTCACCGCCGACCCAGCAACCGCTGACCAATGACGGGGTGAAGCCCATGAACCAGGCATCGGCATTACGGTTGGTCGTACCCGTCTTTCCGCCCATGTCGCACTCAATGTTGTACTTGTATCTCATACGGCTACCCGTACCACCGTTCATCACAGCCCTCAACATCTCAATCATCTTATAAGCACTCTCCTCGCTGATTACCTCGTTCATCCTAGGCTGGAATGTAGCAACGACGTTGCCTTCATTATCCTCTATCTTCGAAACAAACATCGGATAACAATGTATGCCGTGGTTTGCAAATGTCGTATATGCACTCACCATCTCGCAAACAGAAACTTCGTTAGGACCGAGACACAGTACCATGGACGGATAAGCTCCATAAGTGTTTATGCCGAAATCGTTCAATATACGCAGGAAGTCCTGTGGATTAAGACGACTCATAAGGTAGGCGGAAATCCAGTTGTTTGATTGTGCCAAGCCCCATTTTAGGGTAACCATCTGTCCGTATCTTGCCTTGCTGCCGTTGCGCGGAGTCCAGTTGCCGTATGAGCGTTGCACGTTGGGTGCCACGTCGCAAGGCGACATGCCGTTAGACATGCAGAGGGCGTAAAGGAACGGTTTGATGGTTGAACCCACCTGGCGGCGCCCCTGGGTGGCCATGTCGTATGTGAAATGAGTGAAGTCGACACCACCCACATACGCCTTTACAGCTCCGTTGCGCGGATCCATGCTGACAAAGCCCGAACGGAGGAAAGACTTGATATAACGAATCGAGTCCAAGGGCGTCATCACCGTATCGACCGCGCCGTGGTAAGTAAACACTGACATTTCGACAGGTGTACGGAACGCCTTCTGTATCTCGTCGTCCGTGGCTCCGAGCTCTTTCATAGCCCTGTACCTTTCACTTTGGCGTATCGACCTGTCAAGTATCCCTTTCACCTCAGAGGCGGTCAAGGCGTTGGTGAAAGGAGCATTGGGCTTCGACCTGTTCTCCTTCGAGAAAGCCGGCTGCAGGTAATGACCGACATGCTGCAATACGGCCTCCTCGGCATAGCGCTGCATACGTGAATCAATTGTCGTGAAAATCTTCAACCCGTCGGTATAGACATTATAATGCTCGCCGTTCTTCTTATAGTTCTTATTACACCAGCCATACAGCGGATCGTTTTCCCAAGCCGTCGAATCGATGGAATACTGCACGCGGTTCCAAGACGGATAATCTTTCAAGTCAGGCTTCTTGGCCATGATGTATTGGCGTAAGAATTCCCTGAAATAAGTAGCAATACCATCTTTATGGTCAATGCGGTGGAAATTCAAATCCAAAGGCTCGCTTTCAGCCTTTGCATATTCATCGTCCGAGATATAACCAACCTTATGCATCTGACCAAGAACGACATTGCGGCGCTCGGTACACCTCTCGGGATATCGTACAGGGTTAAAATAAGAAGGATTCTTGCAAAGGCCGATAAGCGTAGCTGCCTCGGTCAGCGAAAGATTCTTAGGCTCTTTCCTGAAATAAACATCCGAAGCGGTCTTTATACCGACTGCATTATGGAGGAAGTCAAAATAATTAAGGTACATGGTAATTATTTCCTCCTTAGTATAAAAACGCTCAAGCTTAATTGCGATGACCCACTCGATGGGCTTCTGCATCATTCGCTCCAACGTACTTTTGGCCGTAGATGAATACAACTGCTTAGCCAGCTGCTGGGTTATAGTCGAACCGCCTCCGGCGCTCTTCTGCCCCAACAAGCCACGCTTGATCACCGCACGCGTTAATGCTATGAAATCGATGCCAGAGTGTTCGTAGAACCTCTCGTCCTCAGTAGCGATAAGAGCCTGAACCAGGTATGGTGACAAGCTGGAATAGTCAACATGGACACGGTTCTCCCTGTTCATGTTGTAAGTACCGAGAATTTTTCCGTCGACAGAATAAACCTGTGAGGCATACCTGCTTATAGGATTCTGCAAGTCGGCAATATCAGGCATGTACCCAATCCAGCCAAACCATATCGAAGTAAACGCGACTGCCACAAAGACAAATGAAGCGAAAAGCAGCCCCCACAATATGCGTACAAATGTTTTTCTCATCCTAATTAAATAGATACGAACTAATTAGGTGCAAAAATACTACTTTTCTTCTGATTTATCCATCATAAATTAAAAATAATGCGTAACTTAGCAGTCGAATTTGAAATCACATCACTAATGGGAAAACATAATTTTGTAACCATTGCCGATTTATCAAAAGAAAAAATACTCTATATGATAAAGTCGGCACAAGAGTTTGAAAAACATCCTAACAGGGAAATCCTAAAAGGGAAAATCGTCGCCACATTATTCTTCGAGCCTTCAACACGCACAAGGCTCAGTTTCGAAACAGCTGCCAACCGGCTGGGTGCGCGCGTAATCGGCTTCAGCGACGCTAAGGTGACGAGCACGACCAAAGGTGAAACATTAAAAGACACGATACTTATGGTGTCAAACTATGCCGACGTAATCGTGATGCGCCATTACATAGAAGGTGCTGCACAATATGCCAGCGAAATAGCCCCGGTGCCTATTATCAACGCCGGCGACGGAGCACACCAGCATCCGTCACAATGCATGCTCGACCTATACTCCATATACAAGACACAAGGCACACTCGACAACCTTGAAATATGTCTCGTAGGAGACCTGAAATACGGACGCACCGTGCATTCGCTCATAATGGCTATGAGACACTTCAACCCGACATTCCATTTCATCGCACCCAAAGAACTGTCAATGCCGGATGAATACAAGTTGTACTGCCGCGAGAACGGGATAAAATACATCGAACATACCGAGTTCAACGAGGAAATAATCAGCAAGGCCGACATTCTTTATATGACGAGGGTGCAAAAAGAAAGATTCTCGGACCTGATGGAATATGAAAAGGTAAAAAACGTGTACATCCTGAAAAACGACATGCTCAAGAATGCGCGCGAGAACATGAAGATACTGCATCCGCTGCCAAGAGTAAACGAAATAGAATACGAAGTGGATACAAACCCACACGCATATTACATACAGCAAGCCCAAAACGGACTTTATGCACGCGAAGCAATAATATGCGATGTCCTTGACATTACTCTCGACGAAATCAAAAACGACAAAACAATAATATAAAAACACCTGATGATGAGCAAGAAAGAAAGATTAGTGGCAGCCATCGAAAACGGGACAGTAATCGACCACATACCGTCTGAAAAGACATACGAAGTAGCCAACATCCTGGATCTGCAAAACCTGGACACAATCGTGACAATAGGCTACAACTACCTGTCAAAGAAAATAGGACGCAAAGGCATCATTAAAATTGAAAACAAGTTTTTTACGGACGAGGAGATATCAAGGTTGTCGGTAGTTGCGCCCAATGTCGTGCTCAACATTATAAGGAACTACGAGGTCGTGGAAAAGAAAACCGTGGAGACCCCGGACGAGCTCAGAGGCATCGTTAAATGCAACAACCCCAAGTGTATAACAAACAACGAGCCGATGACAACAATATTCAACGTAATAAGCAAGGATAAAGGAATAATAAGATGCAGATATTGCGATAAAGAGCAAGACATCCGCAATGTAGAACTTATATAATTGCAGCAATATTTACCTGAAAAATCCGTTGAATAAAAAACTTCACAATACAACTCATTACATTTACTTAAAATAAAAACACTATGAAAAAGGACCAAATGATTTTCGACCTCATCGAAAGAGAACATCAACGACAGTTAAAAGGTATGGAGCTTATTGCTTCAGAGAACTTCGTAAGCGACGAAGTAATGCAGGCAATGGGCTCATGTCTTACTAACAAATACGCAGAAGGACTGCCCGGAAAAAGATATTACGGCGGTTGCGGCGTTGTTGACGAGGTTGAAACATTAGCCATTGAACGTGTTAAGAAACTGTTTGGAGCCGAGTTCGCAAATGTTCAGCCGCACTCTGGAGCGCAGGCTAACGCTGAGGTATTGCTCACCGTGCTTAACCCGGGCGACACATTCCTCGGACTTAACCTTGCACACGGCGGCCACTTGTCACACGGTTCGAATGTAAATACATCCGGAATCCTTTACCGTGCAGTTGGCTATAATCTCAATAAAGAGACTGGACGCGTTGACTATGACGAAATGGAACAGCTCGCTCTGGAGCACAAACCCAAGCTGATAATCGGCGGTGGCTCGGCTTACAGCAGGGAATGGGACTACAAGCGCATGCGTGAAATAGCAGACAAGGTTGGTGCAATATTGATGGTTGACATGGCACACCCGGCAGGACTAATAGCAGCCGGACTGCTTGACAACCCGTTGAAATATGCACACATCGTGACATCCACCACCCACAAGACGCTTCGCGGACCGCGCGGAGGCATCATACTTATGGGCAAAGACTTCGAGAATCCTTGGGGCAAGACAACTCCGAAGGGACAAATCAAGATGATGAGCCAGTTGCTTAACAGCGCCGTATTCCCCGGAACACAGGGCGGACCGCTTGAACACGTCATTGCAGCCAAGGCAGTTGCATTCAACGAGGCACTGCAGCCCGAATTCAAGGAGTGGGCAGCACAAGTCAAGAAGAACGCAGCCGTACTTGCCGACGAACTGATTAAACGCGGCTTCGACATCGTGAGCGGTGGTACAGACAACCACTCTATGCTCGTAGACCTGCGTCCCAAGTATCCCGAACTGACAGGAAAAGTTGCCGAGAACGCACTTGTTTCAGCTGACATAACAGTAAACAAGAACATGGTTCCGTACGATACGCGCAGCGCATTCCAGACTTCAGGCATACGCTTGGGAACTCCGGCAATAACCACACGTGGCGCCAAGGAAGACATGATGGTACTTATCGCCGACCTTATCGAAGAAGTACTCAACAGTCCTGAGGACGAGAAAGTCATCGCCAAGGTACGCGAGAAGGTTAACCAGACAATGTCAAAGTATCCTCTTTTCGCTTATTGATAATTGAATAGCATACAATAAAAAAGGTAGTGCCCGCAACTTTTTGGGCACTACCTTTTCTATTTTGTCCAAACAATCCTTATTCCTCTATCAGCTTATTCTCCTTTTCAAGCGCATTCCATATCGAATAACGCGCTTCTGCGTTCATCGCCTCCACACGTTCGAAAAGCTCCTTCATGTCAGAGCGGTGCGAATCTGTCTCGTAAGGACAGAGCTTCACCTGCTTCCTAAAATCCTTCAGCCGTGCGTAAGCAAGCAGGTCTGTTTCCTTTTCGAGACAAAGCGGACGAATAATTGTCAACGGCATCTTCCTCATCTTCAGGCGCACGGGCATTGTAGAGAAACCTCCCTGGAAAAAGACATTCATCATCGCAGTATGGATTATGTCGTCCATGTGGTGGCCTAAGGCAATCTTGTTGCAGCCAAGTTCCTGCGCCTTGACGAACAGTTGCTTGCGCCTGTTCCACGAACACAGGAAGCACGGCGACTTGCGATTGTCTGTCGTAGAGTCAAAACCGGTGGTAACCGAATGGAACCTGACACCCCTACTCTCGGAGAAGTCACGCAAATAAGACAAGTCGGATTCGTACTTTATGTTCGACATCCTGATGTGAAGGGCCTCAACCGTAAACTCCGGCTTGCGTATCTTCATCCTTGATGTAAGCAGGTCTAGAAGGCACAAAGAGTCCTTACCGCCAGACAAACCGACCAGTATGCGGTCGCCATCCTCAATCAGGCCATAATCATAAACCGCCTTCTGAAACCGGCTTGCTATTCTCTTTTCGAGCTTCTGTTCTTCAGTGAGCAGGGGCATGGCTTACTTCATGAATACCAGATAAACGGCACAAATGATCAGCAGGAACGCGAGAATATGGTTCCAATGCAAGCTTTGTCCCTGGAAAAGGATATTTATTATGACCGCGAACACGCCGAGGCTGATACATTCCTGTATGACCTTCAACTGTATAAGCGAAAAAGGACCGCCGTTGCCAACGAAACCGATGCGGTTTGCCGGCACCTGGCAGCAATACTCAAACAGGGCGATGCCCCACGAAAAAGCAATAACGCCTATTATAGGCCACTTTGCCGCCACTCCCGTGGCTTGCAGTTTCAAGTGCCCGTACCATGCAAGTGTCATGAAAACATTACTCAGTATGAGCAAAATAATTGTGTATAATCCGTTCATCTTATTTTTGTTATAACATCTGTTGGAAACAAACGGACAGCCAAGCCGCAGTGATTCCATCACACACGGCTTGGCTGCCTGCACTCCAACTTATTTCCTTAACTGTTTGTCCATATTGGCTGCGGCACGACGTCCGTCGCCCATGGCCAGAATAACAGTAGCTCCACCGCGTACGATGTCGCCACCAGCAAATATCTCGGGACGAGAGCTTTGCATCTCCTCGTTCACAACGATAGTGTTCTTGCGCCCGAGTTCAAGGTCCTTTATAGACTTTGGCACAAGCGGGTTAGGAGACACGCCGATAGCCACGATCACCTGGTCGGTGTCTATCGTTACAGTCTTTCCCTCAACGGGGACAGGACTCCTGCGGCCTGAAGCGTCAGGCTCGCCGAGCGTCATAACCTGCAATACAGCCCGCTTTACGGCTCCATTCTCGTCTGCCACATATTCAATAGGATTGTGCAGGCACATGAAGTTGATTCCTTCCTCCTTGGCATGCTTCACCTCTTCGGCACGTGCCGGCATCTCCGTTTCCGAACGGCGGTAAACTATCGTAACATCGGCGCCGAGACGCTTTGCCGTACGGCATGAGTCCATAGCCGTGTTGCCGCCACCTACCACAAGCACCTTCTTGCCAATGTTCAGCGGCGTGTCGGTCGTAGGATTGGCAGCGTCCATAAGGTTTACACGGGTAAGATACTCGTTTGACGACATGACGTTAATCAAGTTCTCGCCGGGAATGTTCATGAAGTTAGGCAGACCTGCGCCCGAACCGACAAAGATTCCCTTGAATCTGCTCTGCTCAAGCTGGTCTATCGTTATCGTCTTGCCTATTATGCAGTCGGTCTGGAAGTGTACACCCATCTTCCTAAGGTTGTCTATTTCAACGTCTACGATGCTGTTAGGCAGACGGAACTCAGGTATTCCGTATTTCAACACGCCACCAATCTCGTGCAAGGCTTCGAACACATAAACGTCGTAACCGCGCTTTGCCATGTCTCCGGCAAAGCTCAATCCGGCAGGACCCGACCCTACGACGGCCACCTTTATGCCGTTTGACGGTTCAAGCGCAGGCACCGACATGTTGCCGCTTTCGCGCTCGTAGTCGGCAGCGAAACGCTCCAGATAGCCTATGGCTACGGCCGGTTCGTTCATCTTCAGGTGTATGCAACGGCTCTCGCACTGCTTTTCCTGCGGGCAGACACGGCCGCATACGGCAGGCAGCGCCGACGTGTTCTTCAGCACTTTAGCCGCAGCAAGGAACTGTCCGCGCTCTATGTTCTTCACAAACGACGGTATGTCGATGTTCACGGGGCAGCCTTCCACGCAAGTAGGCTTGGCGCAGTCAAGGCAGCGCTTGGCCTCGGTCAGCGCCATCTGTTTTGTAAGTCCCTTGTTTACCTCCTCGTAACGGGTGGTTATGCGGTACTCAGGTTCAAGCTCGGGCATGACAACACGCTCTATGGCAGTGCGCTCCTTGGGTTTCATCGACGCACGCAGCGCCTTACGCCACTCGGCGTTCCTGTCGGTCAGCACCTCCATTGGCTCGCCGGTCGGCGTCTCGTCCATCACCTGGCTTGCATCAAGTCCGTGCCCGCTCGGCTTCTGTCCGCCGTTGGCAGCGTTGCCGAGATGCTCCTCGAAGTGTTCCATTTCCTCCTGCTCGGCACGCTTGAACGTACCCATGCGCTTGAACATCTCGTCCCAGTCGACCAGAGCGCCGTCAAACTCGGGACCGTCGATGCAGACAAACTTGGTCTTTCCGCCGATGGTAAGGCGGCACGCGCCGCACATGCCCGTACCGTCCACCATGATGGTATTGAGCGATACGTCGGTCGGGATGTTGTACTTACCGGTCAGCAGGCAGCAGAACTTCATCATAATCGGAGGACCTATGGCGAACACCTTGTCTATGTGCTCCTGCTGTATCAGCTTCTCGATACCGATTGTCACAACACCTTTCTCTCCGTAAGAACCGTCGTCGGTCATTATTATCAGTTCGTCGCTGCATGCACGCACCTCGTCTTCCAGTATGACAAGTTCCTTGTTACGTCCTGCAATGACCGAAAGCACCCTGTTGCCGGCAGCTTTAAGTGCCTTTGCAATAGGCAGCATCGGCGCTATGCCGACACCTCCGCCGGCGCATATCACCGTACCATACTTCTCAATCTTCGTAGGATTGCCGAGCGGCCCCACAACGTCGGTTATGTAATCACCGGCGTTCAGGCGGCATAGCTTGGTTGACGACAGTCCGACTTTCTGCACGACAATGGTTATCGTGCCTTTCTCAATGTCGGCATCGGCAATGGTAAGAGGCACACGTTCGCCTTTCTCCCCAACCCTGATAATGACAAAGTTTCCGGCCTTGCGGCTCCTTGCTATAAGCGGGGCCTCGACCTCAAAAAGGTAAACCTTCTCTGAAAACTGTTCTTTACGGATAATCTTGTTCATAATATTTAAGTTAACAAGCAACGGGCAGACAAGCAAGAAAAGATTCTGTCATGGTGAAACGGACATGCCGTTACCTGAAATCCTGTCAGCTTACTTGTCCGCCCGTCTGCGGAATATTAAAAATTCTTGTCGTCAAGCATCTCGAATCCGCAATACGGCACGAGCACCTTGGGCACCCTTATGCCTTCGGGAGTCTGGTTGTTCTCCATTATTGCAGCCACGATACGCGGCAGGGCGAGCGCCGAGCCGTTAAGCGTATGGCACAATTCGGGCTTCTTGGTCTCGGGATTGCGGTAGCGGCACTTCAGGCGGTTGGCCTGGTAGCTCTCGAAGTTGCTTACCGACGAAACCTCGAGCCACTTCTTCTGGGCTGCGCTGTAGACCTCGAAGTCATAGCATATAGCCGAAGTGAAGCTCATGTCGCCGCCGCAAAGGCGCAGTATGTGGTAAGGCAATTCGAGTTTCTGGCATAGGCCTTCGACATGTGCCAGCATCTCGTCGAGCGACTTGTATGAATGCTCGGGCTTGTCTATGCGTACAAGCTCCACCTTGTCGAACTGGTGCAGACGGTTGAGTCCGCGCACGTCCTTGCCGTAAGAGCCGGCCTCGCGGCGGAAGCATGCCGAGTAAGCGCAATACTTCACGGGCAGATCCTTCTCGTCGAGGATTACGTCGCGGAATATGTTTGTAACCGGAACCTCGGCCGTAGGTATGAGGTACAGGTTGTCGAGGTTGCAGTGATACATCTGCCCCTCCTTGTCGGGCAGCTGTCCTGTGCCGTAGCCTGAAGCCTCATTGACTACATACGGCGGCTGAATCTCGAGATAACCGCTCTTACGTGCCTCGTCGAGGAAGAAAGCCTCAAGAGCTCTCTGTAAACGTGCCATCTTGCCGATATACACAGGGAAACCTGCGCCTGTAATCTTAACACCGAGGTCAAAGTTAATCAGGTTGAACTTCTTGCACAGATCCCAATGGCAAAGTGCGTCAGCAGGCAGTTCAGGTATAACGCCGCCTTCCTTCACAACAACGTTGTCTGATGCGTCCTTGCCCTCCGGCACGTCATCGTTAGGGATATTAGGTATCGTGCAAAGCAGTTCAGTCAGTCTCTGCTGGATGTCCGAAAGCTGGTGTTCAAGCTCTTTCGACGTTTCCTTCAATTTCGACACGTCTTCCTTTACGGCATTGGCCTCGTCGGCTTTCTTTTCCTTCATCAGCTGGCCTATGCGGGCAGCCATTTTCTTGCCCTCCTGCAACGTCTTGTCCAGCTGCTGCTGCGTGGCGCGTCTTTCCTTGTCGAGGGCCAGCACGTTGTCGATGGCTTCCCTTGCGCCATTGAAGTGTTTTTTCTCCAGTCCCTTAATTACACGTTCAGTTTCCTCACTGATAAGTTTAAGTGTAAGCATAATATTAATTATTTTAAGTTGACGAGCCGCAGGCTGGCAGGTATGGCGACCATTGCCGGTGACAAACAGCCAAACAAAAACAATGCGAAGTAAACAGGTGTAAAGCCTTAATAATAAAAGCAATCCACTTGTCCGCCGTATGCCGGTCACCCGCTGCTCACGTCTTGCCTGCAAAATTACAAAATATTCTCCAAGCTGACATATAAAAACGGCAAAAATCCCAATTCTCGACTGAGAAATGGGATTTTTGTTGTTTGTTTGGAATAAGTAAATAAAAACTATTGTTTTAAGCTTCAGTCTCAGGAATTACAGACACTACACTTCTGTTCCTGCGGCCCTTGTGGAAGTTAACCACGCCGTCAACCAATGCGTACAGAGTGTCGTCCTTACCGATACCTACGTTATTTCCCGGGTTGTGCTTAGTGCCACGCTGGCGAACGATGATGTTGCCGGCGATGACCTTCTGGCCACCCCAAATCTTAACGCCTAATCTTTGAGAAGCTGATTCACGTCCGTTCTTCGAACTACCTACACCTTTTTTATGTGCCATTTCTTGTTCCTCCTAAAATTTAAGCGATTACGTCTTTGATTACAACTTCGGTGAACTGTGCGCGATGACCGTTCTTCTTGCGGTAATCTTTTCTGCGCTTCATCTTGAATACGATGACCTTGTCACCTTTAACGAGAGGGTTGACTACCTCACACACTACCTTTGCGCCGTCAACTGTCGGGGCGCCAACTTGTACTGAACCATCTTTGTCGACAAGCAGTACCTTGTCGAATTCAACAGACTGGCCTTCCTCCACGTTCTTCATGTGGTTCACGAACAGTTTTTTACCCTGCTCGGCCTTGAACTGCTGACCGTTAATTTCTACAATTGCGTACATTAATATTATAATAAACGGGTTTTTCCGTAAGGCGCATGACACCCTGTCATGACTTGCTCAAGCCTTTGCGGACTAAATCGGGTGCAAAATTATAACAAATTATCCAAACCGCCAAATTTTACTTATCCAAAAGAGTTAATAATGAATAAAAGCGATTTTGCAGGCACTGCCGCCGACGAGCGCCGGCTGACTGCCCGTCACGCAACGACAGATGTCAACCCAACCTGCGTTTCCGCTTACACATTGATTTACGATAACGCCCGAAAAAGGCCGTCGCCACGATTTTTCCGGCAGCTACACACGTATGGAGCAAAAATCCGCGTGCAATCTTATCCGCCTGGCATTTAAGCATTTGCACGCTTCTGCATGTACATTGTGCAATAAAAAGACTCGGAAAAAGGCTGAGAAATGATAGAAAAGCGGCTGTTTCTGGCTGGAAATGTCTTGTCCTGGCAAAAGTTGACACATTTATG
>HF986675.1 GCA_000433175.1 Prevotella sp. CAG:1058 | reverse complement strand
ATCTTGACAGTGGTCTATGCATTCAGACAAATAGGTTTACGTTGCTGTTATCGGCCCTTTCCATATAAGTCGCAACCCCTCCGACATTGACACAGTCAAGCAATTCCTCACGTTTAACACCCATTACGTCCATCGACATCTGGCATGCAATAAATTCAACTCCATTATCAATAGCGGTTTGACGAAGTTTTTCCAAAGAATCAACACCTTTTTTACCCATGACATGACGCATCATCTTCGAACCAAACCCGCCCATATTCATTTTTGACAATTTCAGCTTACGCGAATCCGACGGCATCATCATTCCGAACATTTTACCGAACATATCTTTCGAAACTTTAGGCTTACACTCTTTCTTTATGGCATTCAATCCCCAGAATGTAAAGAATATCGAGACCTTCTCACCCGTAGCCGCAGCCCCATTTGCCAATACGAAAGTAGCCAAAACCTTGTCCAGGTCGTCACTAAACAAAATGAGAGTCTTGCCTTTACCGCTGTGCGCAGAAGATAGGACATTAGTAGTCTTTCTGTCCAAGCCTTTCTTCACGAGGACAGAATATGTTCCTCCGTCTACGTTTGTTGACATAAGAGTGTTGCCTGTCATTTTGCACCATGATTCTACATCACGAAGAAATCCTGCATCTGTTGCCTTTATCTCCAAACATTTACCTTCTTGAAGTTTTCCAACACCCTGTTTCAATTTTAATATTGGCCCTGGACATTGCAATCCGCATGCATCTATCCGCACAACATCATCCAACCCTTCAACTGTGTCATGACTGCAAGAGCAACTTCCTTCTTGTTTATCTATGTCGCAAGGCACGTTCATACTCGCCGTGGCAGCCTTGTAAGTCTTAAATCCTCCAATCAAATTATGGACATCCTCGTATCCGTTATCCTTAAGTATGTTTGAAGCCAGATATCCACGAAGGCCAACCCCGCAATACAACCATACAGGACGATCCTTGGGGATCTGCCCCATACGCTCACGCAATTCGTCAAGCGGAATGTTGACCGCACCCTTTATAGCCCCCAAAGCAAACTCGTCACTTGTACGCACGTCAACAAATGTAACCTTGTTTAAATCAGCATCCTTAAGTTCTCTCCAATAAAGTGGGAACATCTTTCCACTTAATATGTTAGTTGCGACATAACCGGAAACTGCGACAGGATCTTTAGCTGACGAAAAAGGAGGTGCGTAAGCATGTTCAATACGTGTAAGGTCGTAAACAGTACCACCTGTCTTTATAACATATGCATATTCGTCAACACGCTTGTCCACGCCTTCACGTCCGACTATCTGTGCTCCATACAGCCGTCCACCATCAGGCGAGAACGTTATCTTGATTGACATCATTGATGCTCCGGGATAATAGCCAGCATGCGACATTGGATGAACTGTTGCCGACAGACACGGTATGCCTAGTTGTTTAAGACGCTTAGCCGGCATGCCCGTAGACGCGACGGTAATATCGAAGATCTTTGCAATAGACGTTCCTATCGAACCTTCATATTTAAAATGGTTGCCAAACACGATGTTGTCCGCCACAATACGCGCCTGGCGGTTTGCCGGTCCTGCAAGAAAATTGAGCCAAGGCTTATTTGTAATCGGATTAGGATACTCAATGGCATCGCCGACGGCATAAACATCCTTGTCCGATGTTTGCAAATATTCATTTACATAAATGCCACGGGCCTCGCCTATCTTCAGTCCGGCATCATTTGCCAGTCCCGTCTCGGCACGTACACCTATCGACAATATTACAATGTCTGCCTTAAGAGCAACACCAGACTTCATGCTAACCACCAACTGGCCGTCTTTTCTACCAAACGATTCAACAGTCTGGCTAAGGCACAAGCCAACGCCCTTTTGTGACAAGTGCTCGTGTACAAGCGCTGCCATCGAATAATCAATAGGTGTCATTACCTGGTCGGCCATGTCGACAACCGAAACCCTAGCACCGGCATGAGCTAAGTTCTCGGCCATTTCAAGTCCGATGAAGCCTCCACCTACAATCACGGCGCGTCGAATATTATTCGACTTTACATAATCTTTTATCCTGTCAGTATCATCAACATTGCGCAAGGTAAATATCCCAGGGTTGTCAATTCCAGGCAATGGCGGACGTACGGGCGAAGCACCTGGAGACAGCAATAACTTATCATAAGACTCGACATACCCGCTACCGTCACGTTTCCTTACCTTTACGCTCTTGCCTTTCAAGTCTATTTCAATAGCCTCATGTCCTGTACGCACATCTATGTTAAAACGCTTGCCGAATGCTTCCGCTGTCTGAACGAACAACTTGTCACGATCAGAGATAACACCACCAATGTAATAAGGCAAGCCACAATTAGCATAGGAAATATAATTCCCTTTTTCCAGTAATATAATTTCAGCTTTTTCTGTATTTCTACGTATTCGCGCCGCCGCCGTTGCTCCACCGGCAACACCTCCTATTATCAGAACCTTCATAATTAAACAACTGTATTTTTTTAATTATACTTATCCGCATTAAAATGAACAACATCATTGATGTAACCATCGCACATAAATGCAGACTCATTATTTCATAATTGCAAAGAAAACATTTTATTTCTGATTTACGAAATCAGGAATCCATAACCACCTTGTTTTTAATAAAATTTTTCACAAAATGCAGCAATACAAACAACGTTGAACGGATAAAACTGCCACCTTTAAAAAACAGGCGCATTCCACTACAAAAATATAACAAAACAAAAAAAAGTTTGACTAATTCTGTTTTCTTACAAGAGTATAATAAATTTGCATCAGACATCTTTTTTAATAACTTAAATCAAGACAAAATGAAAAAGAACAGAATCCTTACGCTGGCTATGGCGACAATTACCGGATTGACACTTTTCTGCGGCAAAACAATGGCTCAAGACACGATGTTGCCTACTCCAACAAAGACAAGTGCAGACGGTAGTCTCAATAAGGCATTTCAGGACCGCCGCTCATCACGGACGTTCACAGACAAACCAATATCTAACCAAACATTGTCAGACCTGCTTTGGGCTGCTAACGGAGTAAACAGGGCTGACGGAAGACGTACCGCCCCTTCGGCACGTAACAAACAAGACATTTCCATCTATGTCGGAAAAGCCGACGGCACGTTCAGATATGACGCCCAAGCCAATAAACTGGTTAAAATTGGCAATGGCGACTTACGTAAGGCTGTATCCGGCCGCAACCAGTTCATACTGACGGCACCCGTAGTGCTCGTGATTGCCTCAGACACTGAATTACAGGGCGGCAACATGGTTCTAAGCGGTATAGATGCAGGCGCCGTAGTCCAGAACGTCTATCTGTACTGTGCAGCCAACAAGCTAGGTACAGTTTGCTGCTATGCCGGCGAAAATACAGATGAAGTACAAAAATTCCTTGGTATAAAAACAAATATCAAGCCACTGGTTTACATGCCGGTTGGATATTGACGATAATTTATCAAACTAATTAAGTTTGACACAAAGCATTAAACAGTACTTACGCGTTCGGAATACAACCTACAACAAATCAACTTAACATCAAACGACGGACGTGGGACTTTACATTAAGCCTCACGTCCGTTGCTAACACACTAACGGCAGCAACATATATATTGGTGATTGTCAGGCAATTAAGGCTTTAAATATCAACAACACGTTCATGTATGCCAAATATCTGACTTAATACAGAAATACTTTACACCGTTTTAAC
>HF986674.1 GCA_000433175.1 Prevotella sp. CAG:1058 | reverse complement strand
TAACGACAAGATGTCTGCCGTGGTGGAATCAATCTCCCATGACATCATAGCATCATCAGAAATTGAAGGAGTAGAATTGAACAACGAACAGGTGCGTTCTTCGGTAGCTCGCAAACTTGGAGTACAAATACAAAATCCTACAGAATCTTCCCGCTATATAGACGGAGTGGTTGAAATGGCACTTGATGCAACCATCAATTTCAACAGTCCACTTACCCATGAAAGACTCTTCGGCTGGCACAACTGCCTATTCCCGACAGGCTGGAGCGGACCTACGAAAATAGACGTGGCAAAATACCGAAGCGGAGAGATGAAAGTCATTTCAGGAATGTTCGGCCATGAAAAGGTACATTATGTAGCACCTGCTCCTGAAAGAATAGACGAAGAAATGAATCGGTTTCTAGACTGGTTCAATTCAGATGTACATAACGGCTATGTAAAATCGGCAATAGCACATTTGTGGTTTGTCTGCATCCATCCCTTCGATGACGGAAACGGACGAATCGGGCGAGCCATTGCTGATATGGCACTTTCTCAGGCAGAAAACTCAAAAATGCGTTTTTTCAGTATATCGCATCAAATCAACAAAGATAAAAAGCAATATTATGACATATTAGAGGAAACGCAAAAAGGAGATTGTGATATTACAGAATGGATTGTCTGGTATCTTGACTGCCTGCTCCGTTCCATCGAGCAATCTGATGAAACGTTGTCGAAAGTTCTCAATAAGGCAATATTCTGGCAAAACCATGCTGAAACCATTCTGTCTGAGAGACAACGTGAAGTCCTTAATATGTACTTAGACGGTTACCCCGGAAAACTGACAGCCAAGAACTGGGCAAAGCGTGTAAAGGTATCACCTGATACGGCTGCGCGCGACATTAAAGACCTTATAGATAAAGACATTCTGATTCCACAGCAGGGTCGTGTTCGCGACGTATTTTATGGAATACGGTGCAGCGACTCTATTATTGTCATCCCTATGCCTGAAGATTTATGATTATTATTTATACTGCATTTAAACAAAAATACAAAAACATGGCAAAAATTCTAAGTGTTGACAATCTGCTAAAAAACACCTCCGGTTATTTAGCGAGCCTGTTAACATGTATTATGCTTACGTCTTACCTTGCGATACGAATATCTCCGCAGTTATAATCCTTGCTTGCCACCTGTAAGGCACCTACTCCTTTCATACAATATGAACTTTATTAGCCGCGCAGCCAACAAACACACATCTCAACGAACAGCCTGTAAGGCTGAACATTAGTAACCGTGGGTGGATACACCCACGGACACGGCGACACTAACCACGCACCTGAAAGGTGCTACCACGACAAGCCAGGCTGCCATACGCAAACAACCATGCAAACCGCAGCAGCGCCCTAATCCACGCTATCCCAACGCCTTAAGAGTCATAATCAAACACACCAAGCCAGACATGACAAACTGTGACAGGACGCCGCGGCATGTTTTTTATCACACCAAAACGCAGGAATATCGATTTAAATACTTAATTTTGCATTCAGCCATTACCGCCGCAACCGGCGGCCACGACATGGCTTAAGGCAAAAAGATTATTCAATAACAAACAACTACAGAAAGATGAAAGACCAACTAAGACTGCTCCGCACCTGCATATACAACGAGATACCAGCCGTGGTTTTCCAGGGCGACGACAGCTGCGCACCCGAGATACTCGAGGCCGCCAAAGAGATATACCGCCGCCACGGCTGCTCCGAAGAGTTCCTCTACGACTGGCAGCTGCTCGTCGACGAAGTTAAGGCATACCAGGCCGAAAACCCCGCCCGTGTCAAACTGCCGCGCCTGTCGCCCTCCGAGGCCGAGACCGTAAGGCTCGACATGGCCGAAAGGGAGGCACGGCGATGAAACTCGTCCTCTATTCTGCCGACCTGTCCAAGGAGCTTGCACTGGCCTTCGCCGACGGCGGCATACGCGCCGGCTTCCCCTCGCCCGCACAAGACTACATGAGCGACAGCATCGACCTCAACCGCGAGCTCGTGCGCCATCCCGCCACCACGTTCTACGCCCGCGCCGTAGGCGAGTCAATGAAAGGCTGCGGCATCGACGACGGCGACCTGCTCGTCATCGACAAGTCCATAGAGCCGCACGACGGCGACATCGTCGTGGCCTTCGTCGACGGCGAGTTTACGCTCAAGAAAGTAAAGCTCGAGCCCGGCGGCGACTGCCTGTGGCTCATGCCCGCCAACGACGACTATTCGCCTATAAAGGTCACCGCAGAAAACAACTTCGTAGTCTGGGGCGTACTCACCTACAACATAAAACGCCAGCTCAAGAGATGACCATGTTCGGCCTTGCCGATTGCAACAACTTCTACTGCTCGTGCGAGCGCGTGTTCAACCCCGCACTGCGCACCGCGCCAGTCGTCGTACTCTCAAACAACGACGGCTGCATCATCGCGCGCAGCAACGAAGCCAAAGCCCTGGGCATCGACATGGGCGCACCGTTCTATAAGATGCGAGACTACCTCGAGCGCAACAAGGTAGCCGTGTTCAGCTCCAACTACACCCTCTACGGCGACATGAGCCGCCGCGTCATGATGCTCCTCTCCGACTTCGCCCCCGACGTATCGCAATACTCCATCGACGAAGCCTTCATCAACCTTACCGGCTTCGGCCAGGGCGACACCCTCC
>HF986673.1 GCA_000433175.1 Prevotella sp. CAG:1058 | reverse complement strand
AAATTTTGTGCCGATATAGGCTTTTTGGATTCTTTATAATTATGTAATTTAAAGAATTATTCTTACCTTTGCAGCCCAAATCGGTCTATGTTCTATTGGCCGTATTACAATAATAAGAAAATAACAAAACAAAATATATAACTAAAAATTTAACAACAATGCCTACAATTCAACAATTGGTAAGAAAAGGTAGAAAGGCGCTTGTTGACAAGAGCAAATCACCGGCTTTGGATTCATGTCCTCAGCGTCGTGGTGTTTGTGTTCGTGTTTACACAACAACCCCTAAGAAACCTAATTCGGCAATGCGTAAAGTTGCCCGTGTTCGTTTGACAAACCAGAAGGAAGTTAACTCTTACATACCGGGAGAGGGACACAACCTTCAGGAGCACTCTATCGTACTCGTACGTGGCGGTCGTGTAAAGGACCTTCCTGGTGTACGTTATCACATCGTTCGTGGTACTCTTGATACAGCTGGTGTAGCAAACCGTACACAGCGTCGTTCTAAGTATGGTGCAAAGCGTCCTAAGGCTAAGAAATAATCGTTAAAAGCCAGTTTTTAGGACATAATTGACATTTTATTAACGTTTTGCTGGAGAATTGTTATAAAGGTTGAGTAAGCAGTTCTGGTGAGAACGCTGAAGAACAAGAGAACAGCCCCATGCAGAATTAATTTCAAAA
>HF986672.1 GCA_000433175.1 Prevotella sp. CAG:1058 | reverse complement strand
GACTTTTGGTGTAAAGTATTTTTAGGCATAGTCACCATAAAAACCAAAAGGTTACCTTTTGCGTTGTAAAAGGCTACATTTCATCGGGTAAAAGGTTATCTTTTGCACGCTAAAAGGTAACCTTTTGGAAAAGCGTCGTCCAAGCGCCTTTACGCGAATGACGGCGAACGATAAGCCAAAACCATAATACACTGGCAATCAACGACATACAAAGTACCCTAAAAATACAAAGCAAGTAAAACGCAGATGCCGGCTAAAGCTGTCGTAGCACAGGCGGGACGGTATGATGAAAGCAAGCGCTTGCTGCGTAATACAGCCGGAAAAATATTCCACACGGCAGTCAGGCGCATCAAAAAAGTAAGGACACAGTAAGCCATTATGCCGAAAAATAATTAATTTTGCATTCACTATAAGCCGAACCTTTTAATACAAAAGCATTATGACACCTAAAGAAATACGCAACGAACTGCTTGCGCAGAAAATGATAAAGAACCTGAAGCGCCGCAACTTTGAAGCCTTCTACTGCCCTACGGCGGCAGAAGCCGTCGAGAAAGTGTCGTCGCTAATCCCCGACGGAAGCAGCGTTACGTGGGGCGGCTCTATGACGATACGCGACATGGGGCTGACCGCCGCACTGCACAAGCGCGACCTTGACATATTAGACCGCGACCTCGCAGCCGACCGCGACGAGGCGCAGCGCATTTACCGCGAGGCATTCTCGGCTGACTATTACCTGTCGAGCGTCAACGCGATAAGCGAAGACGGAGTCATTGTAAACATCGACGGCAACGGCAACCGAGTGGCCGCCATCACCTTCGGACCGAAAAAGGTTATCCTTGTGGTAGGCCTGAACAAGGTGACACAAGACGTGGAGAGCGCCCTGGCGCGCGCCCGCTCGACGGCAAGTCCTATCAATGCCGCCCGTTTCGACATCAAGACGCCATGCCGCGCGGACGGAACATGCCACAACTGCAACTCTCCCGAGAGCATCTGCAACTACATACACTTCATGCGCAACTCGCATCCTGCCGGACGCCACACCGTCGTACTCGTAGGCGAAGACCTGGGATATTAAAACAGTTGCACTTATTCATAAAGATATTTTTTCTAAACTCTTGATACAATAAATGATTGTCTGCATTGCCGAGAAACCAAGCGTAGCAAGGGATATTGCCCGCATACTGGGGGCGACAGCCTCGCACGACGGATACATCGAGGGCAACGGGTACCAGGTGACATGGACTTTCGGCCACCTGTGCACGCTGAAAGAGCCTGACGACTATACGCCGATGTGGAAGCGCTGGAGCCTCAGCGCACTGCCGATGCTGCCCGCACGGTTCGGCATCAAGCTGATTGACGACCAGGGAATAATAAAACAGTTCGGCATAATAGAGAAGCTCATGCAGGCCGCCGACGGCATAATAAACTGCGGCGACGCCGGACAGGAGGGTGAACTCATACAGCGCTGGGTGATGCAGAAGGCCCAGGCAAAGTGCCCCGTGAAGCGTCTTTGGATTTCGTCGATGACCGACGAGGCCATACGCGAGGGCTTCAGTACGCTGAAAGACCAAAGCGAGTACCAGCCCCTGTACCTTGCCGGACTGAGCCGGGCCATCGGCGACTGGATTCTCGGCATGAACGCCACGCGCCTTTACACGCTGAAGTACGGACAGAACCGTCAAGTTTTATCGATAGGACGCGTGCAGACACCTACGCTGGCGCTGATAGTTAACAGGCAGAAGGAGATTGACAACTTCAAGCCCGAGCCTTACTGGGTGCTGTCAACCATATACCGCGACACGCTTTTCACGGCCACGGCGGGCAAGTTTATAAGCAAGGAGGAAGGCGAAAGCTCGTTCGCAAAGATAGCCGACAAGCCGTTCACAGTAACAGATGTGCAGAAGAAAGCCGGCAAGGAGGCTCCGCCCCACCTCTACGACCTTACGTCGCTGCAGGTGGACTGTAACAAGAAGTTCTCGATGAGCGCGGAAACCACGCTCAACGTGATACAGTCCTTATACGAAAAAAAGCTCACCACGTACCCCCGTGTGGACACGCAGTACCTCAGCGACGACATTTATCCCAAGTGCCCGGCTACCCTGAAAGGGTTGCGCGGGTACGAAGCGTTCACGCTGCCGCTTGCCGACACAAAGCTGCCTAAGAGCAAAAAGGTGTTCGACTCGTCGAAAGTTACCGACCACCATGCCATAATCCCGACCGGCGTTCCGGCCTCAAGCCTCACCGACTTGGAGCGCCATGTCTACGATCTGGTGGCAAGACGCTTCATCAGCGTGTTCTATCCGGACTGCAAGTTCTCCACAACTACGGTCATGGGAAAGGTTGACGACGTGGAATTCAAGGTCAGCGGCAAGCAGATACTCGACCCGGGCTGGCGTGTATTATATTCAAAAGACACGCAGGCGGCCGACAACGACAACGCTAAAGAGCAGGACGAGGAGCGCACCCTGCCTGCTTTTACCAAGGGAGAGAGCGGCCCGCACACGCCGACGCTTACCGAGAAGTGGACGACTCCGCCGAAGTTTTACACCGAGGCGACGCTCCTTAGGGCGATGGAAACGGCAGGAAAGTTTGTTGAAGACGAAGAGCTGCGCGCAGCACTTAAGGAAAACGGCATCGGTAGGCCTTCGTCGCGAGCCAATATCATAGAGACTCTGTTCAAGCGACGCTACATAAAGCGCGAGCGCAAGAACATTGTGGCAACGCCGACAGGCATCGAACTGATTGATACAATAAAGGAAGAACTGCTCAAAAGCTGCGAACTTACTGGCATCTGGGAGAAAAAACTGCGCGACATAGAGCACAAGAAGTATGACGCAGGGCAGTTTATCGACGAGTTGAAGCAGCAGATTACAAAGATAGTAAACGACGTCCTCGCCGACAACAGCAACCGCCGCGTAACCATCATGACGGACGAAGACCTGAAAAAGAAGCCACAGAAGAAGGCTGCCAAGCCCAAGCCAAAAAGCAAGACCGTGGCAACCACCGCTCCGGCTGGCAAACAACAGGACGGACAGACATTACCTGCCGATGACACGATAATAGGCAAAGTGTGCCCTGCCTGCGGCAAAGGGCACATAATAAAAGGCAAAACGGCATACGGATGTGACCGCTGGCGAGAGGGCTGCACTTTCCGTCTGCCTTTCAAACAATAAATAGCGGGAAATCAAGTTATTATATAAAAGTCCACCACAGCCGCGCAACGCGGTGGCAAACACCTGCCCCACGGTACGTACAAGTTGTGCGCACGGCATGTATCACACCAGGGCTTTTATCCCACTCGAATATGAAAGTCAAAGTCTCAACACATATTATATTAAGCCTAATGGCGCTGTTTCTTGTCTCGTGTGGCGCCGAACACTACATGAAGAAGGGCGAGAAGTTTCTCGCCATAGGCGAATATTACGACGCCGCGGCCGAGTTCAAGACAGCCTACAACAAGACTCCGTCGAAGGAAAGGGACAAGCGCGGCGAGCGCGCACGCAAACTTGCCTACTGCTACGACCGCATAAACTCGAACTCGAAAGCAATCGCCGCATACAGGAACGTCATCAGGTACAAGAAAGACAGCATCGACACACACCTCAACCTGGCACGCCTGCTGATGAAGGCGGCGAGCTACAAGGAGGCGGCAAAGGAATTCCAGCTGGTTTTGGACTCGCTGCCCGACAACGAACTGGCAAAGACCGGTCTGCTTGCTGCACAGACGGCGCAGGCCGAGAAGGAAGCCGGCTCACGATACATAGTGAAGAAAATGGACATATTCAACTCGCGCCGGGCGGAGTATTCGCCGATGCTTTTCGGCGACGAGTACGACCAACTGTACTTCACCTCTACCCGCAACGAGGCACAGGGCGACGAGCTTAGCGGCATAACGGGCACCAAGCCCGGCGACATATTCTACTCGCAGAAGGACGAGAACGGCAAATGGCAACGCCCGGAGACGATAGAATCGGGCCTCAACACCGAATTTGACGAGGGTGCATGCTGCTTTACGCCGGACCAGCGCGAGATGTACCTCACACAATGTGTTACCGACCCAAACTATCCGAGGTTTGCCACGATTGTTACATCGGCGCGTTCAGACGCATCATGGGGCAAACCGCAACCACTCGAAATAACGCGCGACACGCTGTCAAGCTACGCCCATCCGGCCATATCGCCCGATGGGATGTGGCTCTACTTCACGTCTGACATGCCCGGAGGCAAGGGCGGACTCGACATCTGGCGCATACGAATAACCTCAGCCGGACTTGGAGGTGTCGAGAACCTGGGCGAACCTATCAACACGCCGGGCGACGAAATGTTCCCTACGTTCAGGCCCAATGGCGACCTGTATTTCTCGTCCAACGGCCATAAGGGACTGGGCGGACTCGACATTTACATCGCAAAAGTTGACCCGAAGACCAGACGTTTCGTACTCGAACACCCTGGGTATCCGCTCAACTCGCAGAGCGACGACTTCGGCATGACGTTTGAAGGACTGCACAACCGTGGCTTCTTCTCGTCCAACAGGGGCGACGCACGCGGCTGGGACCACATCTACAGCTTTGAGAAACCGGAGATAATACAAACCGTGAAAGGCTGGGTCTACGAGATGGACGGCTATGAACTGCCCGAAGCGCAGGTGCACATGGTAGGCAGCGACGGCACCAACCTGAAGCTGAGCGTCAAGGGCGACGGCTCGTTCACGCAGGCTATAAACCCGAACGTGGACTACATCTTCCTTGCAACCTGCAAGGGTTTCCTCAACCACAAGGAAGAACTTAAGGTAAAACCCGTCACCGAATCGGAGGAATACGTGCTGCAGTTCCCGCTGGCCTCGATACGCGTGCCCGTCTTGATTGACAACATTTTCTACGACTTCGACAAGTATACGCTAAGGCCGGAATCAGAGAAAGCTCTCGACGAACTTGTAAAACTGCTGAACGAGAATCCAAATGTTACCATTGAGCTGAGCGCACACTGCGACTACAAAGGCAGCGCGGAATATAACAAGACGCTGTCGCAGAGAAGGGCGGAAGCCGTGGTCAACTACCTGATTAGCCACGGCATAGCCAAAGACAGGCTTTCACCCGTAGGCTACGGTAAGGAAAAACCGAAGACAATACGCAAGAAGCTGACCGAGAAATACCCGTGGCTGAAAGAGGGCGACGTGCTGACCGAGGAGTTCATAAAGAAGCTCGACGAGGACAAACAGGAAATATGCAACCAGCTTAACCGCCGTACGGAGTTCGTAGTGCTGCGCATCACATACGGCATGTTTGACGAGAAAGGCAACCTGAAGAATCCGCCCAAGACGCAGGAACCTGCCAACAGCGGAAGCAACGGCGACGACCTGTTCTTCGATTTTGAATGACCATGACCGTCAACAAGATTCCAGCTGTAACACACTGATAATCAGCATACTGCCGAAAGGCGGCCTTTTGCAATGCAAAAGGCCGCCTTTCGTAACATAAAAGGTTACCTTTTGGCTCGCAAAAGGTAACCTTTTACAATATGTAAGATATTCACCTGTTAAAAAGATTCTTGTTTACAGTCAAACAGCCCGTACAGTTTGCCATGCCGGCTGATTATTCGTCAGCCACAGCCTTATAGCCTCCGACAAAGATTATGGAGAGCAACAACAGCCAGACAGCCCAATAAACAATGTATTGTCCGCCATGCGACGGCAACCCTGAAATGAAATCATTGAATATGCCGACCAGCACGTCAACCCAGTTAAACACGACGCACATCAATATACCGGCCAACGTGCATACGGCCGCCCAAATGCGGCTAAGCCTACGGGTACGGTCGGGCAGACGGCGCATCACCCTTTGCGAGAAGCCGTCGTCAGCCAGTTCAACCTTGTTTTCCTCAAAAAACTTCCTTACAAGAAGTTCGTCCCTATCTTCCGTCATATCCATTCTCCTTTAATATTGCTGCAAGTTTTGCTTTTCCACGCGACAGATGCGACTTCACCGTGCCTGAAGGCATCCCGGTAATCTCGGCAACGCGCTCGATGGTCTGCCCCTCAACAAGTTGCAACACGACACAAAGGCGTTCTTCATCCTTAAGCAGTTTAAGGCAGTTATAAATGTCAAGCTTCAACCCTACGTCCGTATCCCGCCCTGCACAATCAACCCTGTCGACCTCAATACCTGAAACAGTACGGCGCGACCTGGCATAATCAAGGAACACATGGTAGCCGATACGGAATAGCCATGTAGAGAAACCGGACATTCCACGAAAACCGCCTATGTTAGTATAAGCCTTAATGAAAGTCTCCTGTGCCAGGTCGTCGCTCAGCGCCGCGTCGCCCAGCGTCAGCCCGAGGAAGAACCGTCTTACCTGGGACTGGTATTTGCCGACCAACGAACCAAAGGCACGCTTGTCGTCAAACGCCACAACACGGGCCACCAACGATATGTCGTTAACAACTTTCATTAATCCTGTAACTTAGCGTCAATTAAGAAATCCAGAGGTTTCTACAAGCCCTCCCCTTCATCTTCCTTATCTTTCTTGCCGGCCGAAGTCTTGGCTATCACGCCCTGTCCGGCACCGTAAAGGGCAACAAGCACACCCACTCCTATGAGAGACTCTATACCAAATGACACGAACACGGCAATAAGACCAAGTCCGATGAAGAAGTTTTTAACCCCCTTACGCCATAAGACCTCGTTGCTTTCGATAGCTCCCCTCTTCATATCGTCAGGCAACGGCTGTCCTGTCTCCATAGCCTTCTCTATGACACGGTAACGGTCGTTCCTACGTTTGAATACCAAATACAAAATGACTGCGATGAGAATTACTGGCGACAAGACCGTAATTATGCAAAGCAACACAAAGAATATCGCAACAATTACTCCACCCAAATCAAGAGTAGTAAGGTATGCGATAAGGTTGAACGGGTCGCTTACTTCATTGATTGTCCAAACACCTGTGCCATGTTGGTCTTCGCCATCAGCGCTGTT
This sequence comes from Prevotella sp. CAG:1058, assembly GCA_000433175.1. Taxonomy (GTDB): domain Bacteria; phylum Bacteroidota; class Bacteroidia; order Bacteroidales; family Bacteroidaceae; genus Prevotella. Next base: position 2,043 of record HF986672.1, on the reverse strand, counting down.
TGCCGCGGCTGTGTCGGTAACAGTAGTGTCTGAATAGGCCACAATACCGCTGGTATCAGTCACTGCCGTATTCTGTAAGGCCGGCACCGTCTGCGCATACACCGAAAGAGGAAGGCATAAGGCAAACGCCGTAGTAAGTATCAACATCAAATTCTTCATTGTCTTATTATTTTTATTGTTTCTGACTGTTAGACGTAAAGCAAGTCAAAAAAGTTGCAACATCGGTAATTTTTTTGATAAAGGCCCATAATAAAAAACAAGTGTGGCAAAAAGAAGCCCTGCTTCTTGCCACACAACAGCCGTATAATGCCACCCCTTACGGGTAACAATGCTTTATAATATTCTGCCGCAAAGGCGGAAGTTAAGAACCGGATAAACCTTTATCTTGCTTAAGACCTTCATAACATCGCCACCATCGCTGCCAAGGTCTTCACTGGTAAGTTCGTCTCCGTTACAATAAACTTTTGGAGAACCCCAGAACATTACGCCCAATTCAAACATGAAACCAAGACGTCCCTTAGGCACAGCACGCCCCGTACCTATTCCAAGATAAGGCTTGAAACCATTTGTTTTTATCTCCGCACTGATATTGCCATCTTCATCAGGAGCGAGCAAATAATCGCCAAGCTCGTAACCAATCATATCATCCGGATTTTGCTTATTATAGTCGGCAACATCCTTAAGCAGCCCATCTTCCTTGTTATAGGCCTTTATCAGGCTGCTTCCTCCGAAGTAAGCTCCTGCCGTGATATGGAATCCGCTGCTCTTGAACGGATAAATGTCAAAAAGGACTTTACCGTTGGTAAAACCCATTTTAGTCTCAACCTCCAACGTATTGGGAAGGTATGACAATTCGTCTGGAGTCTCGTTAATATCAAGTTCCGTATTAAACTTGATATTAGGTATCATCGAAAATCCTGCACGTACCTGCACATAATTGCACACCGGCATTGCCACATCGACTCCGAAACCGGGAGTTCCAGCTGTCACACCAACCGAAAGGTGATTAAAGATGTTTTTGTCTTCGTCCTGCGCATTGGCGCACACAGCCACACATGCAGTAGCCAAGAAAATGAAAAAACGTTTGATTCCCATTGTAATGAAATTGTAAGATTAACTGTTTATGAAAAATAAAGTTATATTCATTTTGGTTTTACAAAGATAAGTTAATTTAACTTATCGTACAACTTTTCATGTATAAACTTTAAAATAATTTGTAACTTTGCATAAAAATCATGTCTTTACTGACGCGTTTGCTACGTGTAAGACAAAACAAAACAGCAGAATAGCCGAATATGACTTTACCTGAAGACTTCATAAAGAACACCAAAGCCGCGCTTGGCGACGGGCTTTTCAACGCCTTGCGCAATGGCCTTGAGGCCGAAGCCCCTGTAAGCATAAGGCTCAACCCGGGGAAATGCGATGGCGACGACGGCATGATTGAAGGCAGCCCGGGACAGGTGCCCTGGTGCCGGGACGGCTATTACCTTAAGTCGCGCCCCAACTTCACGTTCGACCCCATGCTCCACGCCGGACTGTATTACGTCCAAGAGGCGTCGTCGATGTTCCTCCACCACGTACTGGGACAGCTCGGCGGCACGCCGACGGCAGTCCTCGACCTTTGCGCAGCCCCCGGAGGGAAGTCTACCGTGGCACGCTCCGTGCTGCCGGAAGGCTGCCTGCTGGTAAGCAACGAACCAATACGGCAGCGCGCGCAGGTGCTGGCGGAGAACATGCAGAAGTTCGGGCACCCCGACGTTGTCGTAACAAACAACTATCCTGAAGACTTCAAGGGCAGCGGACTCATGTTTGACATAATCATAGCCGACGTGCCATGTTCGGGCGAAGGCATGTTCCGCAAGGACCCGGCGGCCATCGGCGAGTGGAGCGTACAGAACGTGGAGAAGTGCTGGCGGCTGCAACGCAGCATCGTCGAAAGCGTATGGGACAACCTGAAACCAGGCGGACTGCTCGTTTACTCAACATGCACGTTCAACACAAAGGAAAACGAGGAGAACGTCAGATACATCTGCGAGGAACTTG
>HF986671.1:11863-26668 GCA_000433175.1 Prevotella sp. CAG:1058 | reverse complement strand
GAAAACATTGTTATTAACACTATTTGTTGCACTTATGCTTGGCATAAGCTGTTCGTCATCTTCGGGTAAAGTTTCAGGAAATGAGCTGAAGCAAGATACGGTTGTACGATTTATACGTAAAATATACAACGATTCGTGGGAGGGCCGTGAATTTTTTGTGGTGATAAAAAAGGACACTTCTGCGTATTCATGCATATTTAGCTATAGAAAAAATAGAAATTTAAATATGGCCATACATCTTTCTTCAGAAAGTAAATATTATTCGGATGTTGCAATAAATGATACGGCTGCCGTTGGTACAGATGTCGTTGAATTTATTGACAAATATTATGTCCCTACATATTCGCAATGGCTTCGTGAGATGGAATTATGCTTTAAGTCCGCATCTAAGGTGTACGACTTAGGTAGATTATCATCTATTGCTGCTTTTTTGCCTTATCTGAGTGACGCCGCAGTCTTGGCCACAAATAACTTGGTTGCCAATTTCAAACCAGAGCGTGACGGACTTTATTCGTACAGTGATATTGCTAAAAGCATAGAAATGACCCCCTTCAAAGACGACTTGAACAAAATATTGGATGAATACGGTCTTGAAGTTAAAGAAGTATATTGCGAAGGGCCATGGATTAGCATTGATCCTGATGGATTCATAAAGAAAAATAACATATCGAAGACGCTTAAAACTTCATACGACATAATAGGCATACCGGTTAGGTTTTACCTTAAGAAACAGGACGAGGGACATGCTAACAAAACAGCACCATCGGAACAAAGACGGTGAATACGATAAAGCTTAAAACAGAAGCATGGAAATACAGGAGATAATGAATCATGAAAACATTGTTATTAACACTATTTGTTGCGCTTATCATTAGTGTCGGTTACTTATCATCTTCGGTAGTAATAAAATGAAGTACGTCTTCTTTTTATAAAGAATTTTGGTTTGCGGATGTTTCTTCGGATAAAGTTTTTGCCAATTCATTATTATTATATATTTTTGTTTTGTGAAACTTAACTTGATTGAATTATGACTGAATGGGATAAAATGCAAGAACATCAAATCTATAATGATTTTGATGCAGATTTGTTTGACTTGAGGGTTGAGGCAAAAAAACTGTTTAAGGAATTTAACCGTACTGAAGACGAAGAAATAGAACGGCGCCAGGATATTATGCGGAAACTCTTTAAGAAAGTAGGTGAGCGCGTTTGGATGGAGCCGAACTTTACTTGCGAATTCGGTAAAAACATTACTATCGGGAATGATGTTTATATTAATTTCGGATGTACGATCCTTGATTGCGGGCAGGTAACAATAGGCAATAATACTTTGTTGGGGCCTAATGTAAGTATATATTCGGCCAACCATTCACTTGATTCCGCAGAGCGTATTGCTGGTGCCTTGATTCCTGAGCCAATTACCATAGGAAACCGAGTCTGGATTGGAGGTGGTAGCACTATTCTGAGCGGAGTTGTTATAGGTGATGATACAGTCATTGGCGCCGGAAGTGTCGTAACTCACGATATTCCTTCTGGTGTTGTGGCTGCTGGAAACCCATGCCGGGTATTAAGAAAAATCACAGATAAAGACAAGGTCGGTTTTCCCAGATGAGGAAAATCTACGGCTAATCAGGAAATGGGGATGGGCGGTTAAAGTAAGCTGGTAAATCATTATTAAACAATCAATAATAATGAATGCCAGCTTATTTCTTATTATGCTTTTGGTGTCCGTGGATTTGTCAATGAATCGGCAATTGCAATACGAAGATCAGTTGTTACTGTGTTCCCAAATCTTGAAATTGTGGTCTTTATAATATCAGACAGAGGCTTACGTATGGTAAAATGACGTTGTGATAGGAGATTGCGTGACAAAACGACAATCAATAAACTTTTGCTGAAGTTTGCTGGTTTTTGTTTGAAAGTATTGTGATTTTTATTACATTTGCATTTGAAACGTTTTTTTAACCTTAAAAGACCTTTGATTATGCGGATACATATTTTGTTCAAAGCTATTGTTGCCGCCCTGTTGCTTGTGGTGTTTCCGTTGCACGGATTGACGCAAGAAGTTGCCACCCTCGTGTACGATGATGTTTGCAATTATGGTGGTACACGCATTGTTCCTTCTGAAGACGCCAAGTCATTGCGTGTGTCGAGCCAACGCGCAGGTGTGGTAATGGCAGATGATACGTATTGCGCCGGCATGCCGGATACGCTCAAGTTGGCGCTTAAGATTGCCGCAGACGTATGGAGCGGTTACCTGGCAACAGGCGACAGCCTTAAGTTGCAGGTGTATTATGATGACATACAAGGGGCAGACATAAGGACGGAGGTTTATTATAGTACTATGCCGGGATCGGTTCCCGATGTCTATTATCCTTTGGCTTTGTGCCGGAAGTTAAACGGCGGACTGCTTGAATACTCTTCCCGATATGACGCTGTAATCCACATTAACAAGAATGCCGAATGGTGTGTCGGTATTGGTGATGGCATGTCAGGGGCGACGAAGAATCTTTCTTACGGCCTGCTTCGGGCAATGGGCTCGGCATTGGGATTCGGGTCGAGCGTACAGTATGATAATGGAGGCAGGCTCACTTTGGGCTTCGGTGACGGAGTCTCTGTCTTTGATAAGCTCGTTTTTGCAGAGGATGGCAGACGCCTGGAGAGTTTTATTGGAGCAAGCGAACAGGAACTTGAGGATTTCATCCAGCAAGACAAAGGTTATCTTTATGCCACCGAGAAAGCGTACATATACAGGTTGTATGCCCCGAAACAGTTTGACGTGCACAAGTCTCTAAAATATCTTTTGGACCAAGAGAGCCTGATGTGCTATATGGACGAAGGCGTAATGGACTTGGTAGTGGACGGGATTACGCTTGAGCTTCTTGATGCAATCGGTTGGGGCGCGTATGACGGCAACGACATTAAAATAGTAGGCCGTGGCATTGACGACACGGGCATAACCTCGGCGTATCAGAGTCATACGTTTTATGTGGAATCAGAAGACATGCCCGTAACCAATTATCATTGGGAGTACAAGTTGCCATTGGTATCGGGCGGCTACGAGACGGTAGCAACGTCGCAAAACGCGGAGTTCGTAATACCTGCAATTGCAGATGGCGACGAAGATAAGTATGAGCACACCACAGGAGGCGACATCCGCGGGCTTATATCTTTTGAGGGTACAGGCAACGGAAAGCAGGTAACAAGTACATATAACCTGACGCTTGGTGTGAAACCTCGCATCCTGCGTACTAGTATTGTAAGCATTGCGCCTAATCCAAGAAATGAATTGTATTATGACGTTACTGTAGATGTATGTTATGAGGGAAGCCATTATTTGCATGCATCACTTGAAGAAGAATATAGTTCATTTGCATTTGCTCTTTTTTCGGAAACACCATATTACTCGAGATTGACTTTTACAGATATTGATCTTAGTGGATTAGCATGGGTGAATTTTGTTGTTAGGAATGATTATGGTAATGATACGGCAGTGTTGGAAATACCAAGCATGCCGACCTCGATTATTGTGAATGACATTTGTTCGTCGACGGAAATAAGCGTATTTACCCCGTCGGGCATATTGCTTGGTAAGGTTGACGGTTGGGATAAACTGAAAGATTTCAGCAAAGGATTGCTTATTCTAAAGATTTGCGATGATAAAGGGAATCCACGGACAATAAAATACATGAACAAATGAAGCTAAGGGTGCTTTTATCAACAATGTCTTTATTCACAATCGCATCAAGTGCAGATTGTAAGTAAAATAGGTATGGTATATAACTGGACAGCCCCCTAAAAAAGTTATGAACAAAACTTTTTAGGGGGCTGTCCAGTCTGGATGGACGACTACATCCATAAAGACTGTTTGTAAATGTATTATTTAAGTTTACATTTCTTTTGCTTTTTGAACTTTTTTATATGTAAACCTGCGTGTTTAAGCCTAATTAACTGTTTTTATATGAAAGATTAGAAGTATTTTTCATATTTTTGCGAAAAACAAATCATTACTATAAACCAATGAAACATTATTTACTCAAAAAATCATTCGTGCCATGCATATTTATGGCAGGAGCCATTGTTTTTGCCGGTTGTACGGATAATGACTTCGACTTCAACGGCATAGACATGACGGTTGGCTTGGGTGGCGACGGACTTTCGTTGCCAGTAAGTTCGACCGACACGATAAAACTTGCCGATGTGCTCGAACTTGATGGAACCGAGTGTGTCGTTGTAAAGCCAAACGGCGATTACGTATTTGAACAGACAGGAGACGACGTTGAACCTGCACGTCCGGAAATTGGCGTGGTAACGGTTTCGCAAAACTCGGTTGAGTCTGTTGGTATTCCGGTTACTATAACACCCGGGTCGGTTTCTGGAAGTGTAAGCTTCCCTGTCAGCGGCGAAGTGTTGAAATTCACATACAGTGGCGAGAAGCCTGAAGAAGTGGTAAGCCTTGACCATGTAGGTGTGGACGCGGAAATGGTGTTGAACATAACTTTCCCTGATGTGATGAAGATTGACGGCCTGTCGATCGGTGAAATGGAGATTGAGTTGCCGGCTTTCATGGAGATAGGTAATGCAAGCGCTTCAAGTCCGTGCACGGTTCAAGGCTCGCGCCTGGTTTTAACTAATGTGCCCGTAGACCGTGTATTAAATGCCAGGATTGCCATTGAAGGGCTGAATTTCAAGGCAACCGACACTTCGCTTGGTAGCATCCGTATTGACGGCAACAACAACATTGTGCTTGACGCTACTGTAAAAACAGATCTCAAGGTAACGATAAACAATACGAACATAAGCGGTGGAGGTACAGGCAACATTATGGCAAGTTTGCAGCTTGGCGACATCGAACTGAATAGCGCAACCGGACGGTTTAACCCGACAATAGACCTTGACAATCTTGGAAGCGTGGAAGTGACGGGTGTTCCTGATTTCCTTACCGACGGCAACGTAGTGGTTGACTTGTACAATCCGCAGATACTTCTCAGCATTGACAACGATATGGACGTACATGGATTCGTCGACGGCACGATAACAGCTGTCAAGGATGGAATGAAGACGGAGATTAACGTGGACGACATAAAGATAAAACCCAACGGCGTGACCAAGGTATGTATATGCCGCAGAAGCGAAGGCATAGATGCAGGCCAGTTTGATGAGGTAAAGGTTATCGGCAACCTGTCAGACCTTATCCGCACTATACCTGACAGAATAGAGTTTTCAGCCGAAGCCATGGCTGACGCCACGCAGACGGCAAACATAGAGCTGGGTCATCCTTACAACATCAAACCTAGTTACAGCATAGAGGCTCCCATAACTTTCGACGAGGATGCAAGGATTGTTTATACCGATTCAATAGACGGCTGGAACAATGATATAAACGACCTTGAACTGGCCGACGACTCTTATATTAGCTTAAGTACTGCAATAGAAAACCGTGTGCCGGCATATCTCAGCGTAAAGGTTGACCCGATAGACGTAGACGGCAACGTGATAGACGAAAACGAGATTTCAGTCAAGGTGACGCCGGCAACGCTCCAGGCGTCGGAAGACGGAGAGAACTCAAAGGTTACACCTGTTAATATAGAAATAAGGCAAGGCGAGAAAGGTGCGTTGAAGCGGCTTGACGGTATTGCATTCCGCATAGAGGGCGGTGCTTCGGTTGATGGCAGCAATCCCGTAGTAGGCAAGACGCTCAACTCGGAGAAACATTTCCTCATAGCCCGCGACATTGTAGTGAAGCTCGTAGGAAAAGTGATAGGAGACTTTAACTAACCACAAACACCAGAACGACAATGAAACTTAAACCTTTAAGCATAAAATATTCAGTGGCGGCAGTAATGCTTGCCGTTGCAGGCGGAGCTATGGCCCAGGGACTTAATTCGGCTTATTATACGGAAGACTACAAGTTCCGCCACGACATGAACCCTGCTTTCGCCAATTCGGACAACTATGTGTCGATACCTGCATTGGGTAACGTTAACGTAAACGTGCATGGCAATTTCGGTTACCAGGACGTGATAATGGACAACCCGATGTATCCGAACACGAGTGACAAGAAGATGACAACGTTCATGAACCCTTACATATCGGCGTCAAAGGCACTCGAGGGCTTCAGCAAGGGGGACAACCGTATAGCCGGCGATGTTGGCATAATGCTGTTGTCAGGCGGATTCAGCGCATTTGGAGGTTACAACACAATCGAGCTTAGCTCGAAGACTTCGTTCGGCATGTCTTTGCCTTACGAACTGTTCGAGTTTGCCAAGAACATAGGTAATAAGACTTATAACATCGGCGACATTAACGTTCATGCAATGTCGTATGCAGAGCTTGCTCTCGGCCATTCACGACAGATAAACGAAAAGCTGCGTGTCGGTGCGAAGGTCAAGTTCCTGTTCGGCCTCGGACGTGCAGACCTGAAGTTGCAGAACATGAAAGCAGACCTTGCTCCCAATGACAAGTGGACTGTTTCAGGACAGGCCGTTGCCGACGTGTCAATGAAAGGCTTCTCGTATGTAACCGAGACCGATGAGTACAACGATCCTGACAGGGGAGAGTACGACAAGGTAGGTGATGTGGACCTTGACGGCTTCGGACTTAGCGGCTTCGGTATGGCCGTAGACCTCGGTGCTGTTTACCAGATAAATGAAGACTGGAGAGTAAATGCAGCCGTGCTCGACCTCGGTTTCATCAGCTGGAGTAACAACATGCAGGCCGTAAACCGTTCAGACATGTTTGAGTTCGGCGGTTTCCATGACATATCGGTAAAGGACGGAAGTGGTGTGGACATCGAGGACCAGACCGACAAATACGGCGACCAGATAGCTGACTTCATCAACCTGAAAGACAACGGCGACCAGGGCGGACGCACCACTGGTATAGGCGCAATGATAAACGTCGGCGCAGAATACAATCTGCCTGTTTACCGCAAGATTACCTTCGGAGCATTGAGCAGCACGCGCATAAAAGGTGCATATACATGGACGGAAGGCCGGTTGAGTGCCAACTGGACTCCATTGTCATGGATAGACGGAGGCGTCAGCTTCGCTGTCAACAACTTTACGGCCAGCATGGGATGGGTGCTCAACATCCATCCAAAGGGATATAATTTCTTTATAGGTATGGATCATCTTCTTGGTAAGATGAGTAAGGAATACATTCCGTTAAGCTCTAACGCAAGTATTAATCTTGGTATGAGTATTACCTGGTAATACAAGTAGTTTCAACGGTTTTATTTATGTAAACCAATTATTATTGCGTGCCTTACTTTTCAGGTAAGGCACGCAATTTGTTTTATGTATAATGACTTGATAAACCAAAAAAATATTGGGCGTGCAATAAAACCGCGTCTTGTACGTTTAATAAAATGTGTAAAATATAAAATTCTTATAAATAATGATTGAATATGTAAAGGGTGAACTGGCCGAACTGACTCCTGCTTACGCTGTTGTTGAGACATCCGGTGTCGGTTACGGACTTAACATCACGCTTAACACATATACTGCCATTCAAGGTAAAAAGGAAGTACGTTTGTATGTATTCGAGAGCATTCGTGAGGATTCTTACACTCTTTACGGTTTTGCTTCTAAGGATGAGAGACGCATGTTCCTGCTGCTCATTACCGTATCGGGCGTAGGTGCCAACACGGCGCGTATGATACTGTCGGAGATGACACCGGCGGAATTGTGCGGTGTCATATCATCGGGCAATGAGAAAATGCTCAAGATGGTGAAAGGCATAGGGCTGCGTACGGCTCAGCGTATAATTGTCGACCTGAAGGATAAGATAGCCGACTTTGACATCGTCGGAGAAATTCCTGCCGATAAGGGTGGAGCGTCATCCCAGGTTAACAAGGAAGTTAAGGACGAGGCCGTAGGTGCGTTAACCATGCTCGGCTTTGCTCCGGCTCCGTCGGCCAAGGTTGTTGTAGCAATATTGACCGAGCAACCGTCATTGGCAGTGGAACAAGTAGTGAAGTTGGCATTGAAACAGATAAAGTGATAATAACGGGAAGATAGATGCCATAGGTACTTTTAATCTTTAATTGATAAATTATTGCGGATGAGGAAAATCGTTTACGGACTATTGTTCTTGCTGTTTATAGTTACAGCGGCTGGTTATGCAATGTCCGTTTCTTATGTGCAAAACGACAGGACGCGACGTAATGTCACGCGGCAGTCAGCCGCGCGCGATTCTGCCGTTGTGCAATCCGTATCCGCAGACAGTATAAAGGCACAGCCGGTTATAGTGGAAGAGGAGGTCATACCAGATTCATTGTTGCATCCGCGTTGGCGGATACAACGAATAACGCCAGTCACGGAAGACGATCTCGACACATATCCGGCAGACCTGACGCTTCCTGACAACATAAAGCAGGAAGTTGTTTACAACGACTCGCTTGACAGGTATTATATCGGTTCGAAGATGGGCGAGAGCTATCTTTCCACACCTATTGTTATGACGCCGGCTGAATATCGGAAATGGAGCGAGAAGAAAGAATTTGACCGATTTTTCCGCCAAAAGAATGATACTTTGGCAAAGGAAGGCGGAAAGGATAAGTTTTCGTTTTCAGACATGCATTTTGACCTCGGACCGGCAGAAAAAATCTTCGGACCAGGAGGAGTGCGTATAAAGACACAGGGAACAGCCGAACTTAAGTTTGGTGCTACGCTGAAGAATATTGACAATCCTTCGTTGCCTATACGTAACCGTAAGACAACAACAATGAATTTCGAGGAGAAGATAAACCTGAACGTTAACGGTAAAGTAGGCGACAAGGTTGACATGAGCCTTAACTATAATACTGATGCAACGTTTGATTTTGACTCCCAAAACTTGAAATTAAAATATGAGGGTAAGGAAGACGAAATAATAAAGCTTGTTGAAGGCGGTAATGTTTCGTTTCCGAGCAATTCGTCTCTTGTCAAAGGCGCTACGTCGTTGTTCGGTATCCGTACAGACCTACAGTTTGGTAAACTGTCATTACAGACGGTTGTTTCACAGAAAAAGTCGTCGTCGAAGAGTGTATCATCTCAGGGTGGAACACAGCTTACACCTTTCGAGATGGATGTTACCGATTATGAGGAAAACCGGCACTTCTTCCTCTCGCGTTATTTCCGTGACAAATATGACGATGCCATGTCGCGTTTGCCCAATATTACGACAGGTATAACAATAAACCGTGTGGAAATATGGGTTACTAATAAAAGTGGAACTACAACAAATTCACGTGACATCGTTGCCTTTACCGACTTGGGCGAGAATACAGTGGTCAGCAATCCAATGTGGAGTGTTACCGGGCAGCCTGTGCCGAGCAACAATGCCAACAGCGAATATTCGACGTTGGTAAACACGTATGCTGCGGCGCGAGACATCAACCAGACCAGTTCTGTTTTTGACGCAGTGTCCGGTTTTGTAGGAGGCAGCGACTATGAGAAGCTTGAGAGTGCACGTTTGCTCAGCAGTTCCGAATATACACTGAACCAGTCTTTGGGTTACGTTTCGTTGAAGACATCGTTGCAGACTGACCAGGTGCTGGCCGTCGCTTACGAATATACTTACGGCGGAGTGACTTATCAGGTTGGAGAGTTCGCCTCAGACATACAAGACGTAAGCCAGGCCCTTTTCGTTAAATCGCTAAAGAACACCAGCAACAATCCGAGGCAGGGCAACTGGGACTTGATGATGAAGAACGTATATTATCTTGCATCGTCGATTGAAAAGGATAAGTTCCGCCTTGACGTCAAGTATCAGAGCGACACCACTGGCGTTTACCTTTCTTATATACCAGAACAGCAGGTTAAGGACCAACCTATAATAAAGTTGCTTGGCGCCGACCGTCTTGACAATAACAACAAGGCCAACAGCAACGGGTACTTTGACTATGTAGATGGTTATACGGTCAGCAACGGTCGTGTGTTCTTCCCGAAAGTGGAGCCGTTTGGCGATTACATGTACAAGGCTTTGACTAATAAGGGCGTGGCTGCAGATGTAGCTGAAAGGTACAGTTATACGGAACTTTACGATTCGACAAAGACGATAGCCAAACAGATAGCGGAAAAGAACAAATACCAGTTAAGCGGACAGTTCAGAGGGTCGTTGGCCAATGTTATTTCCCTTGGCGCGTATAATGTGCCACAGGGGTCGGTAGTCGTAACTGCCGGTGGAGTTACTTTGACGGAAGGTACTGACTATACGGTTGATTATTCTTCTGGTGAGGTGACAATCCTTAACCAGAGTATTATTGACGCAGGTACAACTGTCAATGCCTCCTTTGAGAGTAATACTGATTATGCACAAGAGCGTAAAACATTTTTAGGCTTAAACTGGCAGTATGACTTCTCAAAGAACTTCCAGATGAGCGGAACTTTACAACATCTTTCGGAACAGGCACTGGTAACCAAGGTGGCAATGGGGGCTGAACCGTTGAACAATACACTTTGGGGACTTAATATTAATTGGAAGCATGAGAGCCAGTGGCTGACCAATATGCTTGACAAACTGCCATTCCTTCATTGTACGCAGCCGTCGCAAATCTCGTTCACCGGAGAGTTTGCCCAGCTTATAGCAGGACAGGCAAGTGGCGTGCAGGACAATGCTTCGTATATTGACGACTTTGAGAACACCAAGAATGCCATTGATGTTTCCACGCCTACGTCATGGATATTGTCAAGCGTGCCGACCATGTTCCCTGAACAGAGCGACAAGGCAACATTGAAGAGCGGTTACAACCGTGCGTTGCTGGCATGGTATACCATCGACCCTTTGTTCACCCGTAGCAGTTCGTCATTGACACCGTCGCATATTAAGAGTGATCTCGAACAACTTAGTAACTATTATGTGCGCGAGGTATACACAAGCGAGCTTTTCCCGAACAGGAATAACAACACGTATAACGGCGCAACTTCCATGCTGTCAATACTTAATTTGGCGTACTATCCTGACGAGCGTGGCCCTTACAACTTTAATCCAGACCTTAATTTTGACGGAACGTTGCCTAATCCCGAGAAGCATTGGGGTGGAATGATGAGGAAACTGGATACCAGCGATTTTGAAACTGCAAACGTCGAGTATATAGAGTTCTGGCTCCTTGACCCGTTTATTTATTCAAATGAACAGCCTGACGCAAACTTATATGGAGGCGACTTGTACATTAACCTTGGAGAAGTTAGCGAAGACATACTGCGCGACGGACGTAAGTTCTATGAAAGCGGAATGCCTGTTGACGGCTCGGAGAATTTCGTGACAACACAATGGGGTAAAATACCGACGCAGGCTACTGTTACTTACGCTTTTGCCACTACTGACGGTTCACGCAAGTTACAAGACGTAGGATACAATGGCTTGACAGATGCCGAGGAACGAGAATTCAGCACTTACCAGGATTTCCTCTCGGCCGTTCAGGCAAAGGTCACAACCGGACAGCGCGATTCTATTTTGAACGACCCTGCAAACGACGACTACCACTATTTCAGAGGCTCCGATTTTGACCGTATCGAGGCTCCGATACTTTACCGTTATAAGCGAATCAACAATCCTCAAGGTAATTCGCCTGATAGTGGCGACCGTACCGAGAGTTATGATACCTCTTATAAGACCACGCCTGATGTCGAGGACATCAACCAGGATTATACTCTTAACGAATACGAGAATTATTACCAATACCGTATCAGCATGCGGCCTGAAGACTTCGTCGTTGGGCGCAACTTCATAGTTGACAAGCGTGATACGTATCCGACTTTGCGTAACGGCAAGAAGGGTGCCGCCACATGGTACCAGTTCCGCATACCTCTTAATGATTTTGAAGAACGTGTCGGCTCGATAGGCGACTTCTCTTCAATACGATTCATGCGTATGTTCCTTACCAACTTTAAGAAGCCTATCGTATTGCGTTTTGCAACTCTTGACCTTGTGCGTGGTGAGTGGCGTGCTTATGAACAGTCACTCAATCCGACGGCAAATGAAAGCGGAAGTATGTCTGTAAGTGCCGTCAATATAGAAGAGAACAACGACAAGACCCCTGTAAACTATATTCTGCCGCCGGGAATAAGCCGTGAACAGGACCCGACACAGCCGCAGCTTGCCGAGCAGAACGAACAGGCTTTGAGTTTTGTGGTGAACAACTTTTCTTCAGGTGAAGGTCAGGCTGTTTATAAGAATACAACTCTTGACCTCCGTCAGTACAAGCGTCTTGAAATGTTTGTTCATGCCAATGCTTTTGAACAGAACACAACAAATCTTACCGACAATCAGTTGGCAGTGTTCATTCGTTTGGGCAGTGATTACAGAAACAACTATTATGAATATGAGATTCCTCTTAAACTTACAGAGCCCGGCGATTATGGACGTTATTCATTAGAAGATGCAAAGGCTGTGTGGCCAGAGGACAATATGTTGGATATTCCGCTGAGTGTGTTTACAGACTTGAAGAAGGCGCGTAATATTGCAAGGGCACAGGGGCAGGCTTCATATAATTCTGTATATTCAAGCTATGATTCAGACAAGCCTAATAATAAGATAAGCATTGTCGGTAATCCTACTCTTGGAGAGGTTAAGACAATGATGATCGGTATCCGTAACCTTTCAGGAGAGATTAAGTCCGGCGAGGTTTGGGTCAACGAGTTGAGGCTCAAGGAGTACAACAACAAGGGTGGATGGGCTGCCCAGGGCGCATTAAACGTCCAGCTGTCTGATGTTGGAACACTCAATGCCACAGGTAAGATTGTGACTGACGGTTTCGGTGGCATTGAAGACGGTGTATCCCAGCGTTCACAGGATGACTATAAGACATACAGCTTTACGGCTAATGTTGAACTTGGTAAGTTCTTCCCCGATAAGGCAAAGGTTTCTGCCCCGTTGTATTACTCGATAACTCAGGAAGAGACCCGGCCTAAGTATAATCCGCTTGACACCGACATGCTTCTCGACGATGCGTTGGAAGGCACTGCCGACACTCATGAGCGCGATTCGATAGAAAGTATTGCCGTAACAAAGACAAAGAATACAAACTTCTCGCTGTCAAATGTGAGGGTCGGCATACAGACAAAGGGGCATCCCATGCCTTACGACCCCGCAAACTTTTCGTTCAGTTATAGCCACAGCCACCGTCATACGAGCGGTGAAACGACTGTATATGAGAATGAAGACAACTGGCGCGGCGCGCTTAATTATAGCTATACACCGGTATACAAGACGTTCGAGCCGTTTAAGAAAATGATTAAGAGCAAGAGCAAGTGGTATGATATAGTAAAACGTTTCGGCATTAACTGGCTGCCGCAGAATATAACCTTTGATACCGAAATGTTGCGTAACTATTACGAATTGCAAGAGCGCGACATGGAGAGCACAGGTACCCAGTTGCCGCTGACGTTCAGCGAACAGTTCCTGTGGAACAGGGAATTCTCCATACGCTGGGATTTGACAAAGAACCTGCACGCCAACTTCAGCAGCGCAACGCACGCCGAGATAGAAGAACCTTACACACCGGTTAACAAGGACTTGTATCCCGACCAGTATTCAGCCTGGAAGGATTCTGTGATGACAAGTATTAAGGATTTCGGCCGTCCGCTTGACTATAATCAGACTTTTACTTTGTCTTACCAGTTGCCGTTGAACCTGATACCCATATTCGACTGGGTCAATGCAGACGGTACTTATAACGCAACATATAATTGGACCCGTGGAACCGAACTTGAAGATGGTACTTCGCTTGGCAATTCAATCACGATGAACCGTTCGTACAATATCAACGGCTCTTTTAATTTGGAACGTCTTTACAACCATGTGCCATTCCTTAAGAAGGCCAACGACCGTTTCAACAAGACACAGAGACCTGTTTCACGTTCAACACAATTGCGGAACAAGAACAGGCAACAAAAAGGCGGACCTGCCGGGCGTGACAATAAAGAAAATGTCAGGAAAGGCAAGGAAAATGACGATGCCTTGCCAAAGAACAAGCGTAGCTTTGAAAAAGAAGTGGTGCTGATGCCCGATTCTTCACTGATTGTATCGCATGGTAAGAAGACCAAGAGGATTATAGTTAATGCAAAGACAAAGGAGGGTAAGGCATTCCGCCTGAAGTACAAGAAACTTGACGATAACCGCATACGTATAACATCGCAAGTCGATACGGCTGTTACTTTAAAACTTACTGTTACACCGAAAGCTCCTCTTGACGAGAACAAATGGTACAAGGCGGCCCAGTGTGTCGCCCGCGGACTCATGCTGGTGCGTAATGTCAGTCTGTCTTACCGTAATCAGTACGGCATGTACTTGCCGGGCTTCATGCCAGAAGTTGGCGATGTGTTCGGCCAACGCAGCGGCGGCGTAATGGCTCCTGGACTTGATTTTGCTTTCGGTTTCATTGACGATAGTTACATTGACAAGGCTTCAGACCGTGGATGGCTGTTGATGAACGACAGCGTGGCAACTCCTGCGACTTCGAACCTTACGGAAGATTTCCAGTTGCGCATGACTCTTGAACCGGTGAAGAATCTTAAGATAGACCTTAATGCCAGCCGAACCGAGAATAAGGCAAAAAGCATACAATACATGTATGCCGGCACGCCTACCACCCAGAGCGGTACGCTGTCTATGACCACTATCAGCATAGGCAGTGCCTTCGAGGGCATGGGCGATGCAACCAACGGATACCATTCGGCGACGTTCGAGAAGTTCTGCCGTTCGCTCGACGGTTTCCGCAATCGTGTCGAGGCACGGTATGCAGGCGCAACTTACCCTGCAGGTACGTCCCTTGCCGGACAGAAGTTCGACCCGGCCAACGGTACTGTGAGCAAGTACAGTTCA
>HF986671.1:0-11833 GCA_000433175.1 Prevotella sp. CAG:1058 | reverse complement strand
AGACGTAATGATACCGGCCTTCCTTGCTGCATACACTTCGATGGGAGGCAATTCGCTTTCCATATTCCCCGCTTTGTCGCGCTTGCTGCCTAACTGGACCGTGCGTTATAGCGGACTCAGCCAGTTGCCATGGATTCGTGATGTCTTTAAGAGTGTTAACATCAACCATGCCTACAAGAGCGTTTATGCGGTGGGCTCATACAGTACTTACAGCACATTCGTCGAGTACATGAACGGCCTGGGCTTTATCAGCGACGCCACTACGGGCAATCCGGTGCCGGGCAGCATGTATAATGTCAGTGCGGTAAGCATTAACGAGTCTTTCTCGCCGTTGCTGGGAATAGACATGACTTTCCGTAACAACCTGACATGCAAAGTGGAATACCGTTCTACCAGAGTTCTCAGCCTTAGCATGACGAGCGTGCAGATAAACGAGTCTACCAGCAAGGACTGGGTTATAGGCATGGGATATAAGATTAACAACTTCAAGCTCTTTGGCGGTAGTCGCCGTAGGAAGGTACGCTCGAACAACAGCAGGAATGATGATGACAACAAGTCGTCGTCAACCAGTTCGCGCACCAGCGGATTTAATACTGCATTAAATTTACGTTTCGATTTGTCTTTCCGTAAGCAGGCTGCCATCTGCCGCGACATAGCTTCGATGACCAGCTCGGCCAGCAGCGGTAATTCGGCCCTGAAGATTTCTTTCTCTGCCGACTATTCGCTTTCCCGTCTGCTTACCATGAGCTTTTATTACGACTGCCAGACCAATAGTCCTTTGCTGTCTGCCAACAGTTATCCTACTACGACACAGGACTTTGGCTTAAGCCTTAAGTTCTCGTTGACGAGATAGAGGGGGCTGGTGTTACGGGCATTAATGTTGTCGGAGATTGCTGTTTTTTAAGAAGTTGAAAATCGTAACTTCTGTTTTTGCCGTATTGTGCGCCTTTTCCTGACATTTAGTAATGCACGTGCCTCCTAATGGGGGATTATGGAGCCTGGCAGGTTTCTTTGTGGCAAAATGCCGATGTTGTTCTATTTTTCCTAAAAACAGATTATTATTGCAAATTTATTTTGAAGTTTGCCACACTTACACTATCTTTGCACAAAAAGACGAAAAGTGTGCGGTTTTTTGCATCAGGTGACGACTTTTATACAAGCTCTGACGTTTGTCTGTCGTATCTTGGCTTGTTGTTTAGAGTCGGATGCCTGTTGCAAGTCGGACAAGTCCGGGTCGCCACAGATTGCCTTCGTACTTAAATCTTATAACTATGAACTTTATATCAAATTTTGACGACCTTACAGGAATGCTTGCGCAGACGCATGGGCGCAAACGAGTGGCAGTGGCGAGTCCTGCCGATTCTCATACATTTTATGTTGTAGAGCGGGCTCTTAGCGAGGGAATAGCCGACTTCGTGTTAGTGTGTGTGGAAGAATGCAAGCCTGATTTTGCCGACCTTGCGACACGTTTTCCTGGACGCGTCGACATTGAGACATTGCCTACCGTCGACGATGCGGCACGCCGCGCCGTGGCCATTGTGAGGGAAGGTGGTGCCGACGTGCTGATGAAAGGTTCCATGAACACAGACAACCTGCTTCACGCCGTACTCAATAAGGAGCATGGCATACTTGAACCCGGAAGGGTGCTGAGCCATGTTACTGTTACACAGATACCGGCTTACGGCAAGCTGCTTGTTTTTTCAGATGCCGCCGTGGTGCCGCGTCCTACGCTGGACCAGTTTGATGCAATTCTTGATTACGCCGTGTCGGTAAGCCGCAAGCTCGGCGTTGCCCGTCCGGGCGTCGCCCTTATAAACTTTACCGAAAAGGTTAACGAGAAATTTCCCCATACAATTTATTATGAAGAACTGAAGCGCCGTGCCGCCGAAGGACGTTACGGCGATATTGAAATAGGTGGTCCGATAGACGTGAAGACAGCCCTTGATGCCGAGAGCGGTAAGATTAAGAACATCAATTCGCCGGTTGTAGGCAATGCCGACGTGCTGATATTCCCCAACATAGAGTCGGGCAACGTGTTCTACAAGACCCTCACACTCTTTGCGGGAGCCGAGACTGCGGGCATGCTTTGCGGTACTACTGTTCCGGTAGTGGTGGCATCGCGCGCCGACTCTTGCGAGTCCAAGTTCTACAGCCTTGCGATTGCATGCGTGGACTGATTGCCGTTACGTTATCTATTTAAGGACAGGCAAGCTACAGGCACCTATTCACAACAGAATAAAAACGAAAAAGAAAGCAAACATAACATGAGAATATTTGTGATTAATCCCGGCTCAACCTCAACCCAGATAGCCGTTTACGAAGACGAGAAACCCGTATGGATGACGGGTGCCCACCATCATGTGAGCGAACTCGCTAACTTCCATCATATAAGCGACCAGTATGAGTATCGTAAGGATTTCATAATGAAGCGTCTTGCCGAGGCAGGTATCAGTCTCGATTTTGAAGCAGTGATAGGCCGCGGCGGCCTGCTCCACCCATTGGCTGGCGGCGTTTACGCCGTCAATGAGAAGATGAAGCACGATCTTATCCATGCCGAGCGCGAGCACGCCTGCAACCTGGGCGCACTCATTGCTGCCGAGATTGCCGCCGAGTGTGGCTGCCCCGTATACATTGCCGACCCAGTGGTGGTTGACGAGATGAGACCCGAAGCCCGTTATACTGGTTTCCCCGGCATTGACCGCAAGTCCATATTCCATGCCCTCAACCAGAAAGCCGTAGCCCGCATGTATGCCGCTTCGCAGGGCCGCAAGTATGAAGACATGCGTCTGATAGTAGCCCACATAGGCGGCGGAATATCCGTTGGTGCGCACGAGTACGGCCGTGTAATCGACGTTAACAATGCCCTTGACGGTGAAGGACCGTTTTCGCCCGAGCGTGCCGGTACCGTGCCGTCAGGCCAGTTGGTCGACATTTGCTTCAGCGGCAAGTACACCCAAAAGCAGATCAAGCAGATGATAAGCGGCAAGGGCGGACTGGCAGCTCTGCTGGGAGAGACCGACATGATAACCATCGACCGCCAGGCCGAGAACGGCGAACAGCCTTACAAGGAAGTGCTCGACGCCATGCTTTACACTATAGCCAAGCAGATAGGTGCCATGTATGTAGCCCTTGAGGGTAAGGTTGATGCCATACTTCTGACCGGAGGCATAGCCCACAGCGATTATTGCATGAATATTTTGCGCCGCCAGGTTGAGTATCTTTCAGAGGTAGTCATCGTACCTGGCGAAAACGAGATGGGTTCGTTGGCCTTCAACGCACTTGGCGTGTTGCGCGGAGAGCTGCCCCTCATGGAGTATGAATAACATTTCATGATATAGTGAGCTGAGGATTAAGTCTGGATGCCGTTTTATTTTACCACCGCATTTATGCTTAATCCTCAGCTCTTGTTTTTCTACTATACGGTCAGTTGTGTCCTACCGGCTGCCGGTAAAATCATTACGCTTTCCAAAAGGTCATGTTTTGAACTGCAAGAGGTTGCCTTTTACCGGCCAAGAGGTTACCTTTTGCGTCGTCAAAGGTTACCTTTTATAATATGACCGGCCGTTCTTGACGGTATGGCCTGCAAAACTGTATCGGCAGAGTTGTCTTAACAACGCTTCTAAGTGGTGCGTGCAAGCAGTAGGGCTGGTGCCATGTTTGTTGTTAAGTGCTTGAGTACCATTGGTTTATGATGCATACTTTGGGCTGCGCCTTTTTTAGTATTAAGCCTTTTGCGTAGCCAGTCATGGGGCTATATGCAGTTGTTAACTTTTGTATTCTTAATTTTGTAGATTCCGTCTACTAATTTGTGCCTTTCGTCTAAATCTTTAATATTTTTGTATTTTTACCGCATCTTTTTTGTAAAAAAGTGCAAATACCTTTGTACGCGATAGGTCGTGGTTGGACATAGCGCTTATGCATGCTCGGCGGTTTATCGTCCGGTCCATGTCGTATTACATAAATTTAAAATAAGGTATTAACATGTTTGATTTTACTTCAATTGCCAAGACGTGTGTGGCAGGGGCGGTCTTACTTGTTCCTTCGTCGCTGTACGCTCAAACCCGTGTCGTCACAGGCACGGTGACCAACGATTCGGGCGAGCCCCTAATCGGTGTTACCGTAAGGATGAATAGTTTGAAGCAGAGCGGAGTCGTAACAGACATTGACGGGAAATACAGGATGACCGTCAGCAAGACGCCTGCAAAGACCGATTCGTTGACATTTAATTATGTAGGTTATTCCTCGCAAACCATTGCATGGGGCGGTAAGAGTGTGGTTGACGCCAAGTTGGGCGATGGAACCATCGAACTAAGCAACGTCGTTGTAACCGCACTTGGCATCAAGCGTGAGGAGAAAGGTCTTGGTTTTGCCACTGAAACAGTAGACGGATCAAAGATAACAGCGGCTATGCCTTCAAACTGGTCATTGGCATTGCAGGGCGAGGTGGCAGGTCTTAACGTAATATCTGCCGGCGGCCCGTTGTCGTCGACGAAGATTTCGCTTCGTGGCGATGTATCACTCAACCCCGATGGCAATAATGCACTTATTGTGGTTGACGGTGTGCCGATGTCGAGTCCCATGAATAATCCCGGAACATCATACGGCGCAGGCGACAACAGTGAAAACTCTGTTGACTATGGTAACGGTTTCTCCGACCTTAACCCTGACGACATAGAGAGCATACAGGTGCTTAAGGGTGCAAGTGCTGCCGCCCTTTACGGTTCGCGCGCGGCCAACGGCGTCATAATGGTTACCACTAAGTCTGGTGCCGATGCCAATAATGGGTGGGGAGTAACTTACAGTTTCAACAACTCATGGGATGTGGCAGCCCATTTCCCTGATTATCAGTACGAGTTCGGTCAGGGCCTGCCATCGTATATTGGAAAAGCTGGCACGGAATATGCCGGACAGCTGTATTATTCGTATGGAGCCGCTGAAGATGGCAATTCGAGTACCTCCGGCACAAGTAGCGCTTACGGTCCGCGTTTCGACGGCCAGTACTATTACCAGTACGACCCCGAACTTGAAGGAAGGGGTTTGTCGCCTACGCCGTGGGTGCCATACCGTAACAACCATTCAGACCTTTTCCAGACAGGATATACTATGACTAATTCTGTAGCCCTGACCGGCAAGAGCGACAGGGGAAGCATGCGCGTGTCGTTTACCCACTCCAAGAACGAATGGATATTGCCAAATACTGGTTACGAGCGTATCACGGCTTCCGTGTCGGCCAACCAGCAGCTTTCACGCAGGGTCAAACTCAATTTCAAGACGTCTTACACTTACCGCGACGCGGCCAACGTGCCTTCATTGAGTTACAACAGCAATTCAATCTCATATTTCCTTATTTTCCAGAATCCTAACTTCAATCTTGACTGGTTCAAACCCATGTGGTACAAGGGACAGGAGAACGTCAACCAGATACGTCCTTTCAGCTCATACCTGCCTAACCCGTATGTGGTGCTTTACGAATCGGAGAATCCTTCAACCAAGCATAGTGTCATATCAACAGCTTCAGCTACGGCGCAGCTCAGCCGGCATTTTGATTTCATGGTGCGCTCGGGCATACAGCTTTCTGCACAAATGCAGGAGCAGCACAGGCCAATGAGTGACAGGGTGTTCCCTAACGGATACTTCAAGAAGCAGAATATAATAGACTATGAGATTAACAGTGACGCTTTGCTGACTTACCATAACAGTTTCTCGAACGGGCTCAACGTTAATGCGGCTGTCGGCGGAAACATAATGTATTCTTATTACGACTTGCTTTCAGCAGCCGTGATAGGTCTTAATACCCCGGGAGTATACAGCCTGGCCAATGGTGTGTCTGACCCTCAAGTGCGTACAACCATTTATAAGAAACAGGTTAACAGCCTTTATTTTACAGCAAACTTCTCATACAAGAACAAACTCTTCCTTGACATCACCGGCCGCAACGACTGGTCGTCAACACTTCCGAAAAACAACCGTTCGTTCTTCTATCCTTCTGTGAGCGTAAGTGGTATTATTAACGAAATGGTAAGAATGCCCGAACAGATAAACTTGCTTAAACTGCGTGCATCTTGGGCACAGGTCGGTAACGATACTGATCCTTATAAAACGTCCGGATATTATGAGACAAGCCCCTTCGCCGGCTCGCTTGTCACATCTTCGACATTATTTAATGCCGGTTTCAAGCCCGAGATATCTAATACTTATGAAGTAGGATTTGACTTCCGCATGTTTAACAACCGGCTCGGTCTTGATGCTACATATTATTATAATAGGACAAAGAACCAGATACTTGACGCACCGTTCGATCCGACAACCGGTTATACTAAGGGAACCATTAATTCCGGATGCGTACGTAATCAAGGTTTGGAATTGGTGCTTCATGCAATGCCTGTAAAGACAAAGGATTGGGAATGGAACGTAACGGTAAACTGGTCAAAGAATGACAACAAGATTCTTTCACTCTCGCCCGAGGCTGACGAACAGCAGGTTATCGGTTCGTACGTCAGCGGCAATGTGTCGATAATCGGTACGGTAGGAGGAACGACCGGAGACCTTTGGGGTTATAAGTTGAAGCGCAATGAGGACGGCCAGGTTATCATCGGCAGCGATGGTCTGCCTGAGCGTACCGATGCTATCGAATACGTAGGTTGTGCCTATGCGGACTGGAAGGGTGGTTTCAATACGACTCTGAAGTATAAGAACTGGCGCTTGTCGATGTCCTGGGACGGACAATACGGAGGCTTGATATACTCTCAGTCGCACCATAAGATGATGGAGCAGGGCCACATTACCGAGAGCCTTAACGGCCGTTTGCCAGGCACTCCGTTCTATCTTGACATAACGGACCCCGAGATAGCCAAGCAGATTACAGACGCCGGCTACACTCTACTTGACGGGGTTTACATGATTGCACCGGGCGTTGTTGATAATGGGGATGGTACTTACAGCCCGAATACGACAATAACGACAGTTGAGAAATATAATAAGGAAACATATAGGATTGCCAATGTCGAGACTAACTCGTTTGATGCTTCGTACCTGAAGCTACGTGAACTCCGCATTGACTTCGACTTCCCGGCAAAATGGTTGCACAATACGTTCATCAAGAAAGCCAGCATTGGTGTTTACGGACGCAATTTGCTCTGCATAACTGACTATCCGATGTTTGACCCGGAGACAGTCTCGCTTGACGGAAGTACAATGGTTACAGGAGTCGAGGTGGGAACTCTGCCTAGTACACGCTCGTACGGCTTAAACTTAAATGTATCATTCTAATAAAAAGAGAAATACAATGAAATTATTGATAAGAAACGTCATGCTCGCCATCGCAGCCCCTGCATTATTGTTGACTTCTTGCCACGAGTCGTTCGACGAGCTCAATACCGATCCAACACACATGAGCCAGGCCAATGCCGGCAGTTTCGTACGTCCGGTCATGTACGGCATGTCGACCTATAATTGGAACCGTTACAATTCATGGACATTCCAGCTTATGCAGTTGTGTGTGTCAACAAGTTCGACGTCAGGCATAGGCTGGTATAATGCCACCGACGCTTCAGGAGATGGTACTTGGACTAATTATTATTACTGGCTGACCAACGCAAAGAAGATTTACACTTACGGCGAGCAGGCAGGAGATGCCAACTACATGGCGTTGTCGCTGACTTTGCAGGGCTGGATATTCGAATTGCTGACTGATGCATTTGGCGATATTCCCTTTGACGAAGCCTGCCGGGGCGAGGAGGGCCTATACCAACCACGTTTCGACAAGCAGCAGGATGTCTATGTAAAGATTATAGACATGCTCGACCAGGCTAACAGCTTGTACGACACGTCCAAGGGACTTCAGTTTAATTCATCGGGCGATATGCTCTATTGCTCTTCTGATGCGGACACCGAAGGCATAATGTTATGGAAGAAGTTTGCCAATTCATTGCGTATGAGGGCACTGCTCCGTGTGATAGACGTACCGGGACTTGACACGGCGGACAAACTGAAAGAGATGGTTGAAAATCCTGACAAGTATCCTGTATTCGAGTCAAACGATGAATCGGCAATGGTCTCGATTAGCGGAGTAGCCCCGGAGGAAGCCCCTCTGGCGCGTCCTTCAGACTTCACGTCTTATCTGGTATTGTCAGAATTCTTTGTAAATACCCTTAAGCAATGGAACGATCCGCGCCTGCCCGTGTTCGCCCGTACGGCAACTAATGACGGCGTTACCGGCTACTACGGCATTCAGAGCGGTTACCAGGTGTTGCCTTCGATATCGGCGTCGCAGCCAAATACGGATAACCTTGCCGTAGCGCCTATGCGTCTGCAGCTTATGACTTATCCCGAAGTCTTGTTCATCAAGGCGGAACTTGCACAGCGCGGTGTCATTTCCGCAGATGCTGCAGAACTATACAGGCAGGCCGTAACGGCAGCAATTGAACAGTGGGGCGTTGAAGTTCCAGCCGACTATTTTGATAATCCCGAGACAGCTTACGATGGAACTCTTGAGAGGATAATCGAACAGAAGTTCTATGCACTGTTCTTCTGCGACTACCAGCAGTGGTTTGAACACAACCGCACTGGTTACCCGGAGATACCTGTCGGCCCGGGCGTTGACTCTTCAAAGCACATGTTGAAGCGCTTCAAGTATCCTTCGATATTGCAGCGCACAAACAAGGCAAACTATGATGCAGCCAAGGAGTCAATGGGCGGTGATGATTTTTACAACAAACTTATTTGGCAGAAATGATGGTGTTGGTACGATTTTTGAAGCATTTTTAAAATTTAACGTGGCCACCCTCTGTTGTTGCGGAGGGTGGCGGCGGTGTTCAGTTATGTTTGTACTTAAAGAAATAAAGGATATAGAATTATGAAGAAGATGTTAGCGTTAATCATGATGTGCGTGGCTGTATCGGCCGGCGCGCAGGATCTTGCCCTGAATTACAGCAGTATGGCCGGCGACAATACTGCTACAACCGCGACAACGGGAAGCACCGTCGCAAAGACTTTTGTTTTTCATACCTATGGTGATATTCCTGTAGCCAAGACGACTTTCAGCGAAGAGCATTATCTTGGCGGTGACGTTACGGAGAAATGGAATACCTTCTTAGCGAACTATACTCATGAATATTCTGTCAGCGTGGGACTGTCAAACTCAGGTTACGAGTTTGTGAAACCTGCGATATATAACGCCGTAAAGCGTGCCAACAAGTATGTCAGAAAGGCCTTGAAGAAGAATGTGATGACACAGGCGGAGGCCGTAAGCACGATGTCGCACATATTGGACTGTGCCAACGTTATTTGCTTCGACAGCAACACCAAGAGCTTCGAGGACGCCGCCAGGCAGGCAAAGACCGGCGAGGACGTTATCAGACTGTTTGAGAAAGTTGAACTTGTAAGATGATAAATATTCTGATATGAAGATGAAAGTATTTTTTGCGCTGTTACTGAACGCATTGTTCATTAGCAGCGGCGTAGCCCAGGTTGCCATATTCAACATTTCGGGTACGGTTAAGGACACTTCTGGACGTGGCATCAAAGGTGTCGTGGTAAACGATGGCGTAAACTTCACGCAGACCGACGCACAGGGCCGCTGGGCGTTGCGCACCGATACGATGGTGAGCAAATTCATCAGTATTTCCACGCCGGCGGCTTACCGTCTGCCAGCCAAGGACGGCATCGCATCAGGATTCTACCGCCGTGTTAATCTGGCGGTCAAGTCCGGATGCAACTTTGTTCTCGAGCCACGGAGAAACAACAGCAACCGTTTCCACTACATTGCCATATCCGATCCGCAGGTAAGAACGGCGTCAGACATGCGCCGCTGGCGTTCGGAGGCGATGGCAGACATACGCCACACCGTCGATTCCCTTAGCCGCAAGGCTGAGGTCGTGGGCATTGCGCTCGGCGACATGGTGTTCGACAACATGCCGATTTACGCAGATTACATAAAGTCGGTCAAGAATACAGGCATGACAATGTTCCAGTGCATAGGCAACCACGACTTCGACTGCCGGTGGAAGGGTATTGACAACATGCCCAAGGGCACGCCTGTCTACGGCGAGATGGAGTATAACCGCCATTTCGGACCTACCGACTATTCGTTCAACATAGGCAAGGCGCACGTCATAACGCTTAACAGCATCGACTATGCGGGAAACAAGAAATACCAGGAGAAACTTACTGACAGACGGCTTACATGGCTCGAGCGCGACTTGAAGTATGTGCCTAAAGGTTCGCTGGTTATCCTTAATATGCATGCTGCAGGATGGAATGTGGACGGTCCTGCCGGCAACATACGTAACGCCGCACAGCTGGAGAGTCTTCTGCGTGGTTACCGTGTCCACGTGTTCTGCGGCCACACGCACTATTACCAGAACATCCAGGTCAACGAAAACCTTTACCAGCACAACATCGGAGCTGCCTGCGGAGCATGGTGGTCGGGATGGATTAACCGTTGCGGCGCTCCCAACGGTTATTTGATAGTCGACGTCGACGCCCAGGATGTGCGCTGGCACTACAAGTCGACGGGTTTTCCTCTGTCCCACCAGATTCGTATTTACAAGCAGGGCGACTTCAAGACGCAGCCCGGATATGTTGTTGCCAACGTGTGGGATTACGACAAGAAGTGCCGTGTGGAGTGGTATCAGGACGGCAAGCCCATGGGCGCCATGGAGCGTTTCACCGATGTCGACGAGGAGTATGCCTCGCGTTCGGCAAAGCGTGCATACGGTTCAGAGACTTCGCACCTGTTCCGCTGCCGCCCGGTAGGGAAGTATAAGAGCATACGGGTAGTGTTCACCAACCGCTTCGGTGAGAAGTATTCGGCTACCTTGCAGCCGTCTGTAGAGGTTATCGCCCACCGCGGAGGTGCTGGGCTTTATCCTGAAAACACTATTCCGGCAATGCTCAATGCTGTGAAAATAGGCGTGACCGACCTTGAGTTTGACCTGCATGTGACACGCGACGGACAAGTGGTCGTGTCGCACGATCCTTATCTCAAGGGCTATGATAAGAAGTATCCTATCTATGCCAACACATACGCCGACCTGAAGAAACTTACCATCGGCAACAAGGCCGACAGCAAATTCCCCGGCCGCAAGAACGTGGCTACGCACATACCGCTGCTTACCGACCTTATCGACTCTGTCGAGACATACTGCCATGCCCACTCTCTCGGCCCTGTAAACTATACGGTCGAGATAAAGTCAGCCGTCGGCAAGGACGGCAAGCTGTCGCCCGATTATAAGGCGTTTGCCGACGCCTGTGTGCGTGCGCTTAGCTCGCGCAGTCTCGGCTCGCGCTTGTTGTTGCAGTGTTTCGACATACGTACGTTGAAATACATTCATGAGAAGTATCCTAACATCCGCCTGCTTTATTTAATAGACAAGTCGGCTGGTACATACGACGAGGCCATGAAGCGCCTTGGCTTCAAGCCATACGCCATAAGCCCCGACTTCCCGCTCATAACTGCTGACTTCGTATCGCGTGCGCACAAGGACGGCATGCGTGTCATACCTTATACGGTAGACAGCAAGGCCGACGCCCAGCGTGTGGCCGGTGCGGGCGTTGACGCCATTATAACCAACTATCCTGACCGCATGTTCAAGTGGCTCGGAAAGTAAGGTTAGGATGCAGTGATGATGTGTAGGCTGTCTTATTGGCAGACAGCATGTAAATATCTGATTATCAGCACTTATCCTGTGTAATTGTAAAAGGTGGCCTTTTGCTTTGCGAAAGGCCACCTTTTAGCGTCTGAAAGACGGCCTTTTATACGCTAAAAGACCGTCTTTTGTAAATTGGTATGATTTTATTTGTCTTTTCCTGAAATAGGTTGACAGTTTTTGTT
>HF986670.1 GCA_000433175.1 Prevotella sp. CAG:1058 | reverse complement strand
GCTGAGCGACCGCCTCTTCGCCGGGGCCGACACGCTGGCCACGTCGTACGCCCTGGCCACGGCCATCAGGCACATAGGCGGTGCCGACGTAATAATAGGCGGACGCCAGGCCATAGACGGCGACACGGCTCAGGTGGGGCCGCAGGTGGCGCAGAAGCTCGGCCTGGCGCAGGTGACGTATGCCGAGGAGATACTGGCGTGCGAGGACGGACAGCTCACCATACGCAGGCACATTGACGGCGGCGTGGAGACGGTCAGCGCGCCCATGCCGGTGGTGGTGACGGTCAACGGCAGCGCAGCGCCGTGCCGCCCGTGCAACGCCCGGCTGGTGATGAAGTACAAGCACGCCACGGTGCCGCTCGAGCGCACGCCCGACATGCCCTACGCCGGACTGTACGAGACGCGCCCCTACCTTACGCTCAACCAGTACTCCGTTGCCGACATCGACGGCGACCCGGGGCAGTGCGGACTGGCAGGCTCGCCCACAAAGGTGAAGGCCGTGAAGAACATAGTGTTCCAGGCCAAGGAGAGCAAGACGCTGACTGGCAGCGACGCCGACGTGGAAGGACTGATTAAAGAATTACTTAGCGAAAAAATAATAGGATAACAGCGATGCGGCAGGGCAGCCCCGGCAAACGGGGACGGCACCGGCCCATACTCCTTATCTCCTAAACAACAACAAGACATGAACAACGTATTCGTATATTGCGAGATCGAAGGCACCACCGTTGCCGAAGTATCTCAGGAATTGCTCACCAAAGGGCGCAAGCTGGCCGGCCAGCTCGGCGTGGAGCTGCACGCCGTGGTAGCAGGCACGGGCATCAAGGGCAAGGTGGAAGACCAGATACTGCCCTACGGGGTAGACAAACTCTTCGTGTTCGACGCCGAAGGCCTCTTCCCCTACACGTCGGCCCCGCACACGTCAATCATGGTAAACCTCTTCAAGGAGGAGAAGCCGCAGATATGCCTCATGGGCGCCACCGTCATAGGCCGCGACCTGGGTCCGCGCGTGTCGTCGTCGCTGACAAGCGGACTGACCGCCGACTGCACCCAGCTCGAGATAGGCGACTATGACGACAAGAAGACCAGCAAGCACTATGACAACCTGCTGTACCAGATACGCCCGGCGTTCGGCGGCAACATCGTGGCTACTATCGTCAACCCCGACCACAGGCCGCAGATGGCCACGGTGAGGAGCGGCGTGATGCAGAAGGCACTGTATGACGGCAAGGCAAGGAACGAGGTGGTATACCCTGACGCAGGCAAATACACCGATCCGGCAGACTTCATCGTAAAAGTGCTCGACCGCCACGTCGAGACAGCCAAGCACAACCTGAAAGGCGCGCCCATCGTCGTGGCCGGCGGTTACGGCGTAGGCAGCAAGGAAGGCTTCGACCAGCTGTTCCAGCTGGCCAAGGAGCTGCACGGCGAGGTAGGCGCAAGCCGGGCCGCCGTGGACGCAGGCTTCGTTGACCACGACCGCCAAATAGGCCAGACCGGCGTAACGGTGCATCCCAAGGTCTACATAGCATGCGGCATCTCAGGACAGATACAGCACATAGCCGGAATGCAGGACTCGGGCATCATCATATCGATAAACAGCGACCCCGATGCGCCCATCAACCAAATTGCCGACTACGTAATAGTAGGCACCGTCGAGGAGGTTGTTCCGAAACTCATAAAATATTATAAGCAGAACAGCAAGTAAACTTCCCTAACTTAAACAAAGAAACAATGGCTAACTATTATACAGACCACCCGGAATTCGAATTTCACCTCAACCACCCGCTGATGAAGCGGATAGTAGAGCTGAAAGAGCGCGGCTTCGCCGACAAGGACGAGTACGCCGACGCACCGGTTGACTACCAGGACGCGGTTGAGAACTACAAACGCCTGTTGGAAATAACCGGCGACATCGCCGCAAACATACTCGAGCCCAACAGCGAGGAGGTAGACACGGAGGGTCCGCACCTCGTAGACGGACGCATGCACTACGCGTCAAAGACATACGAGAACCTCGACGCCACCCGCAAGGCAGGCCTGTGGGGCATATCGATGCCGAGACGCTACGGCGGACTTAACATGCCGGTGACACCCTACTCCATGGCTTCGGAAATCGTGGCTTCGGCCGACGCCGGATTCCAGAACATCTGGAGCCTCCAGGACTGCATCGAGACCCTTTACGAGTTCGGCAGCGAGGAGCAGAGGCAGAAGTACATACCGCGCGTATGCGCCGGCGAGACCATGAGTATGGACCTGACCGAGCCCGACGCAGGCTCTGACCTGCAGCGCGTAATGCTCAAGGCTACTTACAGCGAGGAAGAGGGCTGCTGGCTGCTCAACGGCGTAAAGCGCTTCATCACCAACGGCGACTCTGACATCCACCTCGTTCTGGCAAGAAGCGAAGCCGGCACACACGACGGCCGC
>HF986669.1 GCA_000433175.1 Prevotella sp. CAG:1058 | reverse complement strand
CGTGCAATACGCCGCCTCCGGGCTTATGAAAGGTTACCTTCAGCCGTGCAATATGCCGCCTTTTACACGCTAAAAGGCGGCATATTGCAATGTGTTGATAGTCAGACGGTTACACTGCCCGTAAACCAATGCCGGCGTTAAGGCGTGCCGCCGTCAGTCAGCCGGCCGGCGGGGCATGCAAGGCAGTCAGCCGACGCAAGTTAAGTATAATTGCCGCCGCCGTCTGTGCCCGCCGTAAAAAATAACCGCCATATCCTTCTCATCTTCACGGAAAAATATTAATTTTGCATCGTTATGGTACAGAAACTCATACAAACACAGGAGCAGAAACAAGTACAGGTGCAACGGCTCACGCAGCAGCAGATGCTGGTGGTGCGCCTGCTTGAGATGCCTTTGACCGAGCTGGAGCAGAGCGTTGCCGCCGAGATTGACGACAACCCCGCACTGGAGAGCGGCGCGCAGGACGGCGCAACCGAAGCCGACGCGCCCTACGACGGTGCGTCTGAGGGCGATGCCGAAGAGGACTTCGACGCCGCCACGGAGCGCGAGGAGCGCGAGTCGGCCCTCGACGAGGCGCTGGCGGGCATAGGCATGGACGACGAGATGCCCGAGGCCGTGTCGCCGGCGATGGACGACCGCCAGGGTGCCGACTACGAGGAGCGCACCTACGGCGACCAGGTGTCGTTCTACGACAGGCTGCGCGAGCAGATGGTGGACGTAGACCTCGACCCCAAGCAGCGCGAGATAATGGAATACCTGATAGGCTCGCTCGACAACGACGGCCTGCTGCGCAAGGACGCCGGGGCGCTGAGCGACGAGCTTGCCATATACCATAACATCGACGCCGGCGAAGCGGAAATAGAGAAGGTGCTGCATACGCTCCAGACGTTCGACCCCCCCGGCATAGGCGCGCGCAACCTGCGCGAATGCCTGCTGTTGCAGATAAGGCGCAAGCCTAAGTCTGACCTGCGCCGCATGATGGACGACGTGGTGACGAAGTGTTATGACGAGTTCATGAACAAGCGCTGGGACAAGATAGCCGCCGTGCTCGGTTACGACGCCGCCACGGTCGACAGGGTGCACGCCGAGCTGCTCAAGCTCAACCCGAAGCCCGGCGCAGCCCTCGGCGAGACCGAGGGGCAGGGCGTGCAGCAGATAACCCCCGACTTCATTGTTGACACGGCCGACGACGGCACCGTCACCTTCACCATAAACAACGGGCACATGCCCGAGCTGTACGTGTCAGACTCGTTTGCCGACATGGTCAGGAAGTACCAGAAGGACAAGGCAAAAATGAACCGCCGCGAGAAGGAGGCACTGCTCTACGCCAAGGAGAAGGTGGAGCGCGCACAGGGCTTCATCGAAGCCGTGAAGCAGCGCCAGCACACACTCTACGTCACAATGAAGGCAATCATCGACATACAGAAACGCTACTTCCAGGACGGCGACGAGGCCGACCTGAAGCCCATGATACTAAAGGACGTGGCCGAGAAGGCAGGGCTCGACATATCGACCGTGTCGCGCGTAAGCAACATGAAGTACGCCCAGACGCGCTGGGGCACGTTCCGCCTGCGCCACTTCTTCAGCGACAGCGTTAAGACGGGCACCGGCGAGGAGATGTCGACCCGCAGGGTGAAGGCCGCCCTCAAGGACATAATAGACCACGAGGACAAGGACCACCCGCTCAGCGACGACGCCATAAAGACGATGATGACCGACAAGGGATACCCCGTGGCGCGGCGCACCATAGCCAAGTACCGCGAGCAGATGGGCATACCCGTAGCCAGACTTAGGAAGAAATGAGAGTAAAACAGATAATCTTCGCCGCCAAGGTATTGAGCGTCATATTCACCCCGTTCTACCTTCCGCTGTTGGGTCTCGCCATACTCCTGGCGTTCACCTACCTCAGCCTGCTGCCCTTCATGTACAAGGCGCTGCTGTTGCTGGCGTTCTGGGTGTTCACGGTCTTCGTCCCCACCATGCTCATACGCCTCTACCGCCGCTACCAGGGGTGGTCGCCTTTCGAGCTGGGGCACAGGGAGCGCCGCGCCATACCCTACGCCATATCCATCGTCTCATACCTCTTCTGCTACTATCTCATGGCCGCCGCGCACGTGCCCCACTTCATGGGCGTCATCCTCATAGCCGCCCTCGTCATCCAGGTGGTCTGCGCCATGGTCAACCTCTTTGTCAAGATATCCACCCACATGGCTGCCATCGGCGGCGTGGCAGGCGCCCTTGCGGGCTTCTCCCTCGTCCTGGGGTTCAATCCCGTGTGGTGGTTGTGTCTCGTGATAGTGCTTGCGGGGCTTGTAGGCACCAGCCGCATGATTCTGCGCCAGCACTCGCTGCGCGACATAGTGCTGGGCTTTCTCGTCGGCGTGGCATGCTCGTTCACGTCGGTGATGCTGTTTTAAGTACGACTATAATCAAACAATAAGATATTATGACACCATTAGTTAGCGTAATCATGGGCAGCACAAGCGACCTGCCCGTAATGGAAAAGGCATGCAAGTTCCTCGACGACATGAAGGTTCCGTTCGAGGTCAACGCCCTCTCGGCACACCGCACGCCCGACGCAGTAGAACAGTTCGCACGCGGAGCCAAGGCACGCGGCGTTAAGGTGATAATAGCCGGCGCCGGCATGGCTGCCGCCCTGCCCGGCGTAATAGCGGCGTCGACCACGCTGCCTGTCATCGGCGTGCCCATCAAAGGCATGCTCGACGGCCTTGACGCGATGCTCAGCATAATACAGATGCCTCCCGGCATACCCGTCGCAACGGTCGGGGTAAACGGTGCAATGAACGCCGCCATACTGGCCGTGGAGATGCTCGCACTGGCCGACGACGACCTGGCTGCACGCCTTGCCGAATACAAGGCCGGACTGGGAGCCAAGATAGAGAAGGCCAACAAGGAGCTGGCCGAGGTCAAGTATGAGTACAAGACCAACTGATTTGCCGTTTTGCAGCCGGACGAGCCGCCGCTGACGCAACGTGGGGCAGCTCCTCCGGCTTATCCAACTCCTTAAAAAACACAAACGATGGACATCTTTAATTATACCCGCAGGGAAAGTTCCGTTGTCAACGTGGGCGCAACGCCCATGGGCGGAGGCAACCCCATACGCGTGCAGTCGATGACGACCACGCCCACGACCGACACCGAGGCGAGCGTGGAACAGGCCATACGCATAATCGAGGCCGGGGGAGAGTATGTCAGGCTGACAACGCAGGGCGTACGCGAGGCCGAGAACCTGAAGAACATCAACGCCGCCCTCAGGGAGCGTGGGTACGACACCCCGCTCGTTGCCGACGTGCACTTCAACCCCCACGTTGCCGACGTGGCGGCGCTCTACGCCGAGAAGGTGCGCATAAACCCCGGCAACTACGTAGACCCGGCGCGTACGTTCAAGCAGCTTGAGTACACCGACGAGGAGTACGCTGCCGAGCTGCAGAAGATAGAGAAGCAGTTCGTGCCCTTCCTCGGCATCTGCCGCGAGCACCACACCGCCATACGCATAGGCGTCAACCACGGCTCGCTGTCAGACCGGATAATGAGCCGCTACGGCGACACGCCCGAGGGAATAGTTGAGAGCTGCATGGAGTTCCTGCGGATATGCAAGCGCGAGAACTTCACCGATGTGGTGATTTCGATAAAGGCGAGCAACACCGTCGTCATGGTGCGTTCGGTGCGCCTGCTCGTCAGCGCCATGGAAAGCGAGGGCATGAGCTATCCGCTGCACCTCGGAGTGACCGAGGCCGGCGAGGGCGAAGACGGCCGCATAAAGAGTGCGGTGGGCATCGGCGCACTGCTGGCCGACGGCATAGGCGACACCGTGCGCGTGTCGCTGAGCGAGGAGCCCGAGGCCGAGATACCCGTGGCGCGCCACCTCGTAGACTATGTAACGGCGCGCGCAGGCCACACGCCCATACCAGGCACAGTGGCCGAAGGCTTCGACTGGCTGCGCCCGGAGCGGCGTAAGACGGCGCCCGTGGCCAACGTCGGCGGCTCCAACGTGCCCGTCGTTATAGCCTCGATGCTCGAAGGCGACGACCCCTCTGTGCTTTCAGCCGGCGGCGACCTTGTGCCCGACTATGTCTACACAGGCCGCAGCGTGCCCGCTAAGCGCCTGCCCGGACAGCGTTACATAGTCGATTTCGACGCATACGCACAGCTCGGCGACAAGAGCGGGGTGTATCCCATCTTCCCGTACAACGCCGTGCCGTTCATCTCGTCGGTCGAGGCCGAGGCCAAGTTCCTCGTCCTGCCATACGGGGCTGACTCCGACGAATACCTGGCCTGCCTCAAGGCCCACCCTGAAGTGGTGGTTGTAAGCATGTCTAACCATAAGAACCGCCTGGGCGAGCAGCGTGCGCTGGTGCACGAACTGATGTCGGCAGGCGTGGCAAACCCCGTCGTCTTCTGCCAGGCATACCGCCACACGCAGGAGGAGAAGGGCGACTTCCAGATAGAGTCGGCTGCCGACATGGGCGCGCTGATGTTCGACGGGCTTACTGACGGACTGTGGCTGATGAACGACGGCACATTAAGTGCCGCCGACGTTACCGCCACCGCCTTCGGCATACTGCAGGCGGCACGCCTGCGCACGTCGAAGACCGAATACATAAGCTGCCCCGGCTGCGGCCGCACCCTTTACGACCTGCGCTCCACGATAGCGCGCATAAAGGAGGCCACGAAGGACATGAAGGGCCTTAAGATAGGCATCATGGGCTGCATAGTCAACGGTCCGGGCGAGATGGCCGACGCCGACTACGGCTACGTAGGCGCAGGGCGCGGCAAGATTTCGCTCTACAAGGGCAAGCAGTGCATCGAGAAGAACATACCCGAAGCCGATGCCGTGGAGCATCTGCTGAGGCTTATTAGGAAAGACTTAAAATAATAATATAACTTTTCATAGTAGCGGTGTAAAAGCCGCAGGGCGCGTCAGATCTGCCGTG
The DNA here is from genome assembly GCA_000433175.1 of Prevotella sp. CAG:1058. Classification (GTDB taxonomy): domain Bacteria; phylum Bacteroidota; class Bacteroidia; order Bacteroidales; family Bacteroidaceae; genus Prevotella. The sequence continues at coordinate 3,165 of HF986669.1, read as the reverse complement.
AGGCACATCGGCGCGTCTTTTTTATCCATGTCCGTCGTAAGGTCAAAGGGCACGTTTTGCAGCGCAAAACGTGCCCTTTGACGTCATGAAAGGATACCTTTTAGCGTGCAAAAGGTGTCCTCTTGCAAAACCGTGGCGCGCCAAATATCACGGCCGTTGTGGCATAAAGCAATGCCGAAAGATTTGGAACGTAAGGAAAAACGGAATATCTTTGCACACGAAAACATTAACACCGCATGATGAAGTATTTATCCATATTGTTTGCCTGCATGGTTATGGCGTTGTCAACGATGCCATGCTTCCTCATGGATAAATGCCTGTTCTGCGAGACGGAGACTGCCTGCGGCTGCCAAGACGACGGCAACGGTTGCGGCGACTGTGCTGACTGCTGCTCGCCTTTCATGCACTGCAGCACGTGCCCGGGCTGCACTCAGCCCGAAACGGTGGCGTTCGGCACGCCCGTTGAGCGCGTCACCGTGCGCGAGACTATAGTTTACGCCGACAGTCCCGTAAGCTCCTACCACCCCTCAATCTGGCAACCGCCAAGAGCCTGACATCGTTTTCCACATTATTTACCCGACGGTGCACCCGCAAACGGACGCGCCGCCCCACCCTACGGCGCGCACGCGCTGCAAGGGAAGGATGCCAATATCCTACGCTTTGCACCCATCCAACCTGTAGGGACGCACGAGGCAATGCACTTGTCTTTAACTCCTTAGCGAGTGAAACGAGCGTTAACTACTTTAACTCCTTTAACTACTAATGAATGGGAGCGTAGCGGACATTCATAAAAACAAACATTCACTACACCTAAAAACACGCGAAAAACGATGAAAAAAGCTATATTCGCGCTCATGGCCATAGCCGCTTGGGCGCAGGGCACGTATGCCTGAACACGCTGAAGGCCACCGTAAAGGAGGCTGAAGACGGCGAGACACTAATAGGAGTCACGGCAAAGGTTGACGGCACGGGCATCACCGCCGTGTCTGACGCTGACGGCAACATCACCATCGACGGCATTCCCGACGGGCCACAGAGCATCACCTTCAGCTACATAGGCTACGAAGACAAGACCGAAAAACTGACATTCCCGCTCGCGGCGGACGCCACGCTGATCGTAACAATGAGCGAGGACGAGGAGGAACTGGACGAGGTCGTGGTACAGACGACACGCGGCACACGCAGCATAAGGAACGTGCCGACGCGCATCGAGTTCATCTCGGGCGAGGAACTCGACGAGAAGTCGAGCATGAAACCGGGCGACATACGTATGCTGCTGAACGAAAGCACGGGCATATCAACGCAACAGACGTCGGCCATATCGGGCAACGCGGCCATACGCATACAGGGACTTGACGGGCGATATACGCAAATACTGAAGGACGGCTTCCCCACCTTTGCCGGTGCGGCGAGCGGTCTCGGCCTGTTGCAGACGCCGCCGCTCGACCTGAAACAGGTGGAAATCATCAAGGGGTCGTCGTCAACGCTCTACGGAGGGGGCGCAATCGCCGGCTTGGTCAACCTCATATCAAAGACTCCTGAAGAAGAACGCGAGCTGAGCTTCCTGCTCAACGGCACGTCGGGCAAAGGCCTTGACGCAAGCGCTTTCTACAGCCAGAGGTTCGGCAAGGTGGGCACCACGATGCTGTTCTCTTACAACCGCAACTGGGCTTACGACCCTTCAGATACGGGCTTCACGGCCATACCTGAGTTCGACCGCTTCACCTTCAACCCTAAACTGTTCCTTTATTTCTCCGAGAACACCGAGATGAACATAGCCGTAAACACGATGTTCGAGAAACGTTTGGGCGGCGACATTGAGTACGTGGAGGGTCGCGGCGACGAGACTCACGCCTACTTCGAGCGCAACAAGACGCAACGCCACTCGCTACAGGCCACGCTGACCCACAAGTTTGACGACCGCAACCGCCTCACGGCGAAAGCCAGCGGCACGTATTACGACCGCGTGATGGAAGTGCCCGGCTACAAGTTTGACGGCAGCCAGGTGTCAACCTTCGCCGAGGCGGCGTTTGCGCAGACGGGGAAAAAGCATGAATGGGTGGCCGGACTGAACCTATGGACGGAGGAGTTCAACGAGAAACACGCCGGCACCGTTGGCAAACGTGACTATACGCAGACCGTGGCCGGAGCCTTCGCACAGGGCACATGGGCCGCCGCGCAGTGGCTCGACGTTGAGGCAGGGCTGCGCGCCGACCACGTGTGGGACTACGGCTGGGCCGTTCTGCCGCGCCTCTCGGCCTTGTTCAAGGTTACCGAAGGGCTGTCGTCGCGCCTCAGCGGAGGCTTCGGCTACAAGGCTCCGACCATCTTCACCGAGGACACCGAGCGGATACAGTACGCCGGGGTGATGCCCATAAGCCCCGAGACCAACAAGCTGGAGCGCAGCTACGGAGCCAACTGGGACGTCAACTACGTAACCTCGCTGTTCGGTGGCGAGGTGTCACTGGCCGTCAACCAGCTGTTCTTCTACACATACATCAAGTCGCCGTTGCTGATGGAGGAAGCCGGCGACGGCCTCTACCGCATGGTCAACATAGGCGGGCACATGGACACGAAGGGCTGCGAAACCAACGTGAAGGTTGGCTACAAGGACTTCCACCTGTTCCTCGGCTACACGTTCACCGACGCCCGAACGCATGACGGCGACCACTCTCACCGCAACTACCTGACGCCCCGCCACAGGGTGAACGCCATCCTGATGTACGAAGTTGAGGACAAGTGGCGCGTAGGTCTGGAGTCATACTACTACAGCAAACAGGAGCTTAGCGACGGCCGCGAGGGCAAGCCCTACACCATGTTCGGCCTGATGGTGGAGAAAATCTGGGAGAAATTCTCCGTGTTCGCCAACTTCGAGAACTTCACCGACCGCCGCCAGACGCGCTTCGACACCATCTACAACGGCACCGTAACCCACCCCGAGTTCCGCGACATCTACGCCCCGCTCGAAGGCTTCGTCTTCAATGCCGGCGTGAAAATCAGGCTGTAGGCCGCCGGTAAAAGGCATATAGCAAGATGCGTGGTATGTCGTTAAACAGCAAAAGCTAACCATTGCCATAACAACCTGACAACCAACACATTACAAAAGGGCACGGGCTCTAGTTTAACAAGGCGTTGTAAAGTGGCATATTAATTGCATATATCTTT
>HF986668.1 GCA_000433175.1 Prevotella sp. CAG:1058 | reverse complement strand
TGCATACATGCTTGTTGCATTGAAAAGGTCTTCTACATCACCGAAAACACAATTCTTAACATACAGGTTCTCAACGAAACCACCGCGGTCAGGATTGGTCTTGATGTATATTCCACGCTTGCAATAACCTGAATAAGTACAATCTTCAACAAAAACATTCCTAACACCGGCAGACATTTCACTGCCAATCACAACGGCGTGCAATCCCTTAAAATGACAGTTGCGTATGACGATATTTTCAGATGGTGCTGCCACAGCCCAGCCGTCGTTGTCACGGCCTGCCTTTATGGCTATATTGTCATCTCCGTTATCGAAATGAATGTCCTCGATAAGAATGTTCCGCGAACATTCAGGGTCAATACCGTCATTGTTCACCAGTTTAGCGTTATAACGCAATCCGCGGCACACTATATTCTCACTCTTCAGCAGGTGAACGCACCAAAACGGAGCATTAGTTATAAACACCCCGGAAAGCGTTATGTTCTTACAATTATAGAACTGGATAAGCTGCGGCCTCAACCAACAACCTTCGCCGAAGTTACGTTTGTCGACAGGCTCGCCGCCGTGGTTCATCTCTCGGCTGAGCGTCTGCCCTGCCTTCTGCTTCGCCTTCCATGTAGAGAAAGTTGTTGAGGCATTTCCGTCAATAGCCCCCTCGCCTATTATTGACACGTCGTGAAGTCCATAACCGTAAATAAAAGGACTATAATTGTAGAGAAACGTTCCTTCCCAACTTGTATTAACCAATGGTAGATAATGTCTGGGATTGGGAGAAAACTTAATATGAATGTCCGCATGTTCCCAAATTAGCAAAGTTTAAACCGCCAAGATGTCCGATAG
>HF986667.1:4220-5212 GCA_000433175.1 Prevotella sp. CAG:1058 | reverse complement strand
GAATTTATTGATTGGCAACTTGCGGACATTCATTTTATTTTATAATATTACAAAACATCACTTCACAACAATGGCACGGATAATCCTGACATCTTCCTTTGGCCGCGCATTTTCGTCAGTATCAACCCATTCAATGTCTTTAACAACATCAAGCCCTTCGACAACTTCGCCAAACACAGTATACTGTCCGTCAAGATGAGGCGTACCGCCTACGGACTTATAGGTTTCCCTTACATCCGGAGTCAGTTTAACTCTACCTCCGGTCTGCTTGTCCAACCGCACCTGCACATCGTCTAGCATAACGTCATTAAACCGTTTTCCATATACAATATAAAACTGCGATGCGGAGGAATTCCGCTCAGGATTAACATCGTCGCTTTCACGAGCAGCTGCAACAACTCCCCTCTTATGATACAATTTCGGATACAGTATCTCCGCCGGCAATTTATACCCTTCCGCCGAACTGCCGAGAAGTTCGCCCGGTCTTGCATGCCTGCTTGCCGTATCGCCAGTCTGTATCATGAAATTGTAAATTACACGATGAAACAACAGTCCGTCATAAAAACCTTCTTTTACCAGTTTTATAAAATTATCCCTATGAATTGGAGTATCGTCATATAATGCTATTCGGATTTTGCCTTTCGTCGTTTCAAACAACACTTCATGTGTTGTCTGAGCCAATGTTTGAGCTTGTGCTACAGACAACGTCAACGCACAAGAAAACACTAAAACAAACAAAAACCTTCTTACAAAAAACTCACAGATTACGTTCGCTTTCATATATTTCATCAAAAATTAATCTCAACCTGGAAGGCTGGATTATCAAGTCCCTTATTTCCTTTAAATATTTCTCATTCTCTGAACCTGGAATCCAAAGGCGGATATATCCATGTCCTGAATACTTATTTTCCAAATGTTCAATAAACCTGTTCCACTGCTCGTCCTTGTTTTTCTCCGGATAACGTTCGAGCCCGAACTGCACAGTACGTCTG
>HF986667.1:0-4190 GCA_000433175.1 Prevotella sp. CAG:1058 | reverse complement strand
CGTCTGAACACACGGTCCGGCTCAAGTTCACGGTCTGCCTCCGCAACAATTTTACCGTAAATGCTACGTGGAGAATGGGACGCCGATGCGCGGTGGTCTTCGACTGCTTCTTTCATAACCTTTATCTGTTCGGCGGAAAACCATTTCTTCAGCCTCGCGTCAGTAGCTAAAATCTTACCTCCGGTTACATGATGAATAGCACGCGGCCCTTCAAGCCCCAAATCATGGTAAGCCGCAATAGCGTATGACATGTTAATGTCAGCACCGATATTTTTGGCCAATTTGACAGACTTGCTTATCACCCGTGTTACATGTGACAGCCCATGGGCTTTGTCAAACATTGTGTAACGAGGTAGAATTTCAGTCTCGACAAACGTCATCAAGTCTAAATTTACATTATTCATCATGGGGTATCTGCAGTTAAATAATTAATTCGGCTTATTATCACATAAATCCGTATTCATTTGCAAAATTACGATTTAATGTTTAACTTTGCAAGTTATTCTATATCAAATGGAAGAAAAAAACGTCACTCAGAACTCCATGCGGGCATGGCTGTTGGCCGCCCGTCCAAAGACACTTTCAGGAGCAGCCGTACCTATAATGATAGGCCTATCCCTGGCCTATGCAGACATAGGTGTAGGTTCGTTCAACGTAACGGCTGCCATACTTTGCGCATTGTTCGCTTTCATAATGCAGATTGACGCCAACTTTGTCAACGACTATTTTGACTATGTACGTGGTAACGACGACGAGACACGCCTCGGCCCCAAACGTGCATGTGCACAAGGCTGGATAACAGCAAGAAACATGATGCGCGCAATAGTACTGACAACATTCATCGCCTGTTGTTTGGGACTTCCGCTGATATTCTACGGTGGCATTGAGATGATTGCCGTGGGTGCGGTATGCGTATTGTTCTGTTTTTTATACACAACCACCCTGTCATACCTGGGTCTTGGCGACTTGCTAGTACTCGTATTTTTCGGGCTTGTTCCAGTATGCGTAACTTACTACATACAGACAGGTTGCGTAACTCTTGAAGCATTCCTTGCTTCATTGTCATGCGGATTTGTGATTGACACGCTTCTCCTTGTAAATAATTACCGCGATATAGATAACGACAAACGTGCAGGGAAAAAGACCCTTGTTGTAATAATAGGTGAACGATTAGGCCGTGCAGCATACATGGTGTCAGGACTAATTGCAGTAGCAATAGGATTGTCGTTCATCAGTTTCGGCCATCTATTAGCCACGTTATTGCCCGTAATTTATCTTATAATGCACTATTTTACATACCGTAAAATGGTAAGAATAAATAAAGGGAAGGCACTCAACCTCGTACTCGGCAATACGGCACGAAACATGTTTATTTACGGTCTGCTGGTATCAATAGGCTTTTTATTTCACTAAATATCATTCAGGAAACGTAAAACGCAAAAAACAGGAATTGGTAAACCTTTATTACCTCAAAGTTACAACATGATTAACGAAGACACAATATGCGCCATCGCAACCGGTCAAGGCGGAGCTATCGGAATAATACGTATATCCGGACCTGAAGCAATAACGATAACAAATAAGATATTTTGTCCCGCAGATAAAAGCTCAAAGCCTTTGACTGAACGCAAGGCATATTCTATCGCATACGGCCATATAAAAAATGAGAATGACGAAATTTTAGATGACGTGTTAGTAAGCCTGTTCCGTGCACCGCATTCATATACAGGAGAAGACTGCACTGAAATATCATGCCACGGTTCAGCATACATCTTACAACAAATCATGCAAGTTCTTGTCAACAATGGCTGCCGCACTGCTGAACCTGGAGAATATACCCGCAGGGCTTTCTTGAACGGTAAAATGGACCTCAGCCAGGCCGAAGCTGTTGCCGACCTTATCGCATCATCTTCATCTGCAACCCATAAACTAGCAATGAACCAGATGCGTGGAGCCTTCAGCCACGAACTCTCAGAATTGAGAGATAAATTGCTGCGTTTAACATCCCTAATGGAGCTTGAGCTCGATTTCAGCGACCATGAAGAACTTGAATTTGCCGACAGGACACAACTTAATGATATTGCGCAACAGATCGAGAATGTTGTTTCGCAGCTTGTTTCATCATTCTCACTCGGAAATGCAATAAAACGAGGTGTGCCTGTCGCTATCATAGGCGAAACTAATGCAGGAAAATCCACATTGCTAAATACGCTAGTCGGCGAAGACCGCGCCATAGTTAGCGACATTCACGGTACGACACGCGACATTATAGAAGATGTGGTAAACATTGACGGAATAATGTTTCGTTTCATTGATACTGCAGGCATTAGAGAAACATCAGACACAATAGAACGTCTTGGCATAGACCGTACATTCAAAAAAATTGAACAGGCAAACATAGTCATTTGGGTAGTCGACCCAACAGACCAAACAGGCAAAACAGAATTACTGTCCAATCAAATATTTCCACTCTGCAAAGAAAAACAACTCATAATAGCATTCAATAAAACCGACATTACAGGCGATGCATCCCTGCCAGACCTTAACAATCAACCCATAAACACATACAGCATATCAATATCCGCAAAGCACGGCACAAACATAGACAAATTAAAAAACATTCTCACAAATGCCGCCGGCATACCAACCATAGCATCTGGTGACGTTATAGTTACAAACACACGTCATTATGAAGCATTAAAACGTACACTAACCACCATCCGCCGTGTACGTGAAAGCCTAACCACCAACCTACCAGCAGATCTTATATCACAAGACCTACGTGAATGTATTCACAACATCGCAGAAATAGTTGGCGGTGAAATAACCAGTGAAGAAACACTCCAAAACATATTTAAGAACTTTTGCGTCGGAAAGTGATTGCGCATAACTGACTGCAACGAATTAGAACCAACTATAACGAAGCCACTGTAAATCAGTGGCTTTTTTATTTGTCCAAAATCCGGCTGATAGCAGTTGGAGGCAGTTGTTCATCCTATTTTTCTACCGTATTTCTACCACGAAACAATTTCGGGATTTGCCCCGATGTCACACTGACGCAGTAGTTGACGTGTGTTGACAATGGTTTACGTGTATTGACAGATTTGTGGAGAAATAAAGAGACAGAACCTCAAAATAAATTAGAAGAATATGGAAGTAAGAAAGATTTGCCAATGGTGTGGAAAACCATTCATCGCCAAGAAAACGACGACTTGCTATTGCAGTCATCAGTGTTCAAATCTCGGTTACAAAGAACGCATCCGGGAACGCAAGCGCGAATTGAAGAAAATGCAGGAATTGCTGCAGCCCAAACAGGCATCCGAGGGACAAGACTTCTTTTCGTTTGCACAAGCGGCCAAACTTATGGGTGTTACCCGTCAGTACATTTATAAGTTGGTCAAAGAAAACAAACTTCGGGCTTCCCGTATTAGCGGCAAGAAGTCACTTATCCGGCGTGCGGACATTGAGCTGATGCTGAAAACCAAACCTTACGAAAGCATTAAGCCCAAAGATGATGTAGATATTACCGAATATTATACTGCCGAGCAGATAGCTGAAAAGTACAAGGTAAACACCAAATGGGTATGGACATACACCAGAGAGCACGATGTTCCAAAGGTCAAGATTCGCCAGTTCAACTACTACAGCAAAAAACACATTGATGCGATATTCGCCAAATACAGGACGGATGATGCCCTGACCGAATGGTACACTCCTGAAGAGATTGAGAAGAAGTACGGCATGACCCGTGTCGCCATCCGCTCGCAAGTCTATCGCAACAACATCCCTTCAAAGAAGGAACACGGACAGATATTCTACTCCAAACTTCATTTCGACCTGTCCAAGCAGACCGCCGAGAACGATTCATCGGAATACTACACCGTGCAGGAAGCCATGAAGAAATACAACCTTACCAGGGATTCGGTTTACGGCATCCTACAATTTCACGAAATCAAACGGGAGAAGAAAGGCCGCTTCGTGCGGTTCCTGAAAGTAGAATTCGACCACATCATGGGAGCCCGTTAGCGGCTAAATGCAACCGACTGTAATTATCCGGGAATTATTTCCTGCTGATTACGGTCTGCACAACATCATTAAAGATTTTCGCAGCAAAAATCAGTTATAACCATTTAATATTCATCATTATGTCAGAACATTAGTGTCCCGTTAAAATGGGACGAGTTAAACAA
>HF986666.1 GCA_000433175.1 Prevotella sp. CAG:1058 | reverse complement strand
GCGCATAGTCGCGGCTTTTCTCCCTGACAAGTGGGGATGTGTTTTCCGAACATTCAAAACATTGCAGTGTCTTGTACAGTTTGTTTGCCATTTGCTGCCGCTCCTTCGCCTTGTCGTATGTACCCGATGAATAATGCGTGTCGTCGTAGCAGTCGATGGCAAGGCGCACAGTGATGCGTGAATCGCTGTTTTGCGCCCCATAGCCGAGGTCGTGCCAGTCGGAATCGGCATTGCCGATGAGTACGCACGGGAACGTCACCGGGTAGTGGTCTTCGTTGGCGCCCATTTCAAGCTGGCCGTAGTCCTCGTCGATTAGCGAGAGTTCCGGCATTTCACGGGCGATTTGCTCCATGATGTTGATAAAAACTTCTTCCATGATTTTTAAGTTTTGATGATTAACTGCTTAAAATATTCCGTATTTCCTTTTCTATCCGCTCGTTTATTTTCTCGGTGAGTTCCTTGCTCTCGCCGAGGAACTGACGCTGTGGGATGCGGATGTCGAGCTTCTTTTTCTTTGTGAGGGCAAGATTTTTCCAGAATGATGCTTGCGGGTTGGCCGTTTGCCCCACGGCGGCACCCTTGCGGCCATTCTTTTGCTTCGTGGCAACCTTTCTCGCCTTGCCCGACGCCTTGTAGAACTTTGCCCATGCGAAGCGCCTCATGCGTTCCGTTACAGTGACAGAGACAGAGCCGCCCCAGTTGTGCAGAGGGGCATAGACGACATCGTTTGCCACCTTCACGCGGTAGTCGGACGGAATGTACTTGATGGAATTGAAAAGATGGTTGCGGCCTGAAAGCAGCGTGCCGTACTGACTTGCGGCGTCGGTTCCGCCGGCCGAAAGCCTCTTGGCTTTCGCCCACGGGTGCAGGCCGCCATTGACGAAGCCGCCTTTGCGGAAGTTGTCCTGGAAATGGTCTTTGGCCATTCGTCCGGCGACGACTGGCATACGGCGGCGCATCATGCCGTCAAGCTCCTTGCGCTTGCGTTCAACCTGTCTTGCGAAATCTTTTATATTCATATCATGCAATTATTCAAGAATAATTTGTAAATTTGCAGCGGAGGCGTATAAACTGCCTTATGTGCTTATGAACATACCTGTACAAGTAAAAGACGAAGCCCGTGAGCTTATAGAGCAATACGGCGATACTTTCGAGTACCTCGGTGACTACGAAGGGCGGGAAGCCTATATGTTCAAGTTCCCGGAGGACTCATGCACGGGTTATCCTTTTGTCTACTTGTATGACGGGAAAACAGCCACAGAAGTCAGCGGCCCATTGTCTCTCGACATAATCGGTTCACTTGTCGAAGATGTCGAGGAAAGCGGTGTCGAATAGCTTGTTGTCAATCCTCATTATGCCCCTGCAGCCATGTGAGTTGGCGGCACCTTCGTCACACAGATACTTGACGTCTTTCCACTCCATGCCAGAACCTTCGGAGTTGTCACTTTGCGGTTCAATGTAACGCAACTCCCCATTTTTGAACCTTTGAAGTATCGTGGCATGACCGCCACCGCCTTTCCACCCGATAGACAATTCGTAGACACCTTCATCTTTGCAGACTTCATTGAAGAATTCCATGTACCGCTTTGAAGTCATCTTCAGGTAGTTCTTGCTCCTAAGCCAGTCGTTTATACTTGTATGTTGCGCCGGCGTTCCGTCGGCATTCTTCCAAACTTCAAAAGCGCGCCCCCTGCTCAAGTATTCAAGTTTGCTTCCGGGCGTATTGCCCTTAGCGGTAATGTCGAACCCCCTAAGCCTGAGCGCGTATGCAGGTGCGCAAGTCTGGCAGTTGATGTCATACGGGCGGTCCCTTTTCTTGTCGTATTTTTTATTCTTGCTGTATTTGTGACCCCTCTTGTCGTGATACAGCCCATTTTCGTCCAAGACGAAATCATCCACGTGTTTAGGATTGGCGTTTTGTTTGTCCGCCTCGTCAACGTCCATAGGCTTGCCCTTTGTGATTTTTATGTTTTTTTCTATGTCTATGCAGTTTCTTGCAATAGCCATCTTTTCATCATCCGTGAGATTGTCGGGCATTTCCGCGATTATTTCATCAATACGGGCCATCAGTTTGTCAACAGCCTTTTTCGCCCCTTTGTGCGCATTTGCCTGATAAGGATGGTTGTCAGAGAACAGCTTGGCGTCCTTGCCTGGATTATTTTCAAGCCCCGGCTGCGGCTTGTATCCGTCACCTGAGCCGGGAACAGGCGTCACGGGGTCGTCTGTAGATGACAATCCGCACTTGCAGTTCCAGCGGTCGCCGGGGCGGTGTTCGTTCCAGAACGGGTCATCGACGGGACGCACGGTGTTCCAGAACACACGGTGGTCCTCGCCGGGATGTACAGAAGTTGACGGCATCCAACGCAGATTGGGCAGTACGTCCTTCTCGCGCTCGAACTGCTGCCAGTCAGCGGCAAGGTGCGCACGGAGTATGGCGGTGTCGTATTCCGTGCGCAGCCATGCACCGCACTGGTGGGAGGCGATGGGCAAGACCTCGCTCCTCCACTGCTCGAACGGCTTTAGATTGCCGTTTGAATCCAGCAGCAGGCGTGCCATGTCGTTCTGCAAGCGATGGACCTTGAACGCTGAGAACACAGCATTGTTGCGCAGTATTGCGGCACGGAAATCGTCGTCGGGGTCAGTGGCCTTTGACTCGGCAAAGCCTTTTTTCACGGCCTCGTTCATTTTATCCCATATTCCGCCGAACAGGTTTATTTCGATGTCAGTGGCCGGATGGAAATCCTTGCTGTAAATGTTCAGCAAAGCGCGGCGCAGGAGTTCGTCGGGAAACTCGATACCTGTCGAAACCTCACCTTCGTCCGCCCCGTAAAGCCTGTTGACTACCAGTCTAAATCCGCCCCGCCGCGCGACGGGGCCTTTGCGAAAAAACCTGCAAGCCAGCTACGGAACGACTTTTTCTGTTTAGGTGAAGGTTCGGGCTCTTCACCATCGCTGCCGTTTTTGGCTTCATTCTCCGGCTTGGCTATTTGAGCGGCGGCATTTTCCTTCCTTAAACGCTCTTCCTCACGCGCTTTCTTCATACGTTCATAGTCGGCAGGCTTTTCAATGCCAAATTCTTCATATAGGTAATCGTCCGACACCGGCAGGTTGAAACTTGTCTCCAGCTGTGTAAGTACGTTTATTTTCGACGTGGGGTCGATGTCTTTCCTTTCAGGGAAACAGAACTCACCGCCGGCGGTGTCAATGCCGATATGCGCGAAAATGTCCGCCATGTCGTAGTTGAGGACGTCAAGGACATACTTCTTGTCAGCCAAGGCGACCTTGTCCTCGACTTTCTTGTGTACCGTTCCGAGCGCCTGCGTGCCTTTTTCCGACGATTCAGTAGTCAGCGTGTTGCCGAGGACAAGTTTTGACATTTCGTTGTTGCAGCGTTCGCAGAGCCGCTCGTACACATCAGCAGAGCCGGTTTTATTCCCTGCTTCCGTCAACTTGAATTCCGTATCCTTGGAATGGAAGAATTGCGCGAGGCTTCCTGCATTCGCCGCGTCCTCCATAGCCCTCTGCCTGGATTCCTCGTCATCAGAATCATATATATACTCTTGTATGGGCATACCGAACACCTCGGAGAACTGCGACCAGTCGCCCGTGGTGTTGCGCTTGTAGATGACCCACGGCGCAGCCTTGGCCAGCAGCCCCAAGTCGTCAGGGCTCCCGACAAAGAGCAAATCCTGATAGTTGTCCCAGGGCAGGCCCGTTATGTCGGTCTGGTGCCGGAGTATGAGTTTTCTTACCGGGTCGACATGCTTACGCGGGACGAGGTCGTAATCCACCCACTGACCCTCACGGTAAAACTGGCATAACGTGAATCCCCAGAACCTTGCGTCGATGATGTCGCCGATGAGCTTGTTGAACCACGGGGAGCGTATCTGTTTGTTCACGGCATCGTTTGGCTTGCCGTTTCTTTGGAACTCAATATCCGAACACAGTACGGCGTTCTTGCGCTTCTCGATAACGCAGGAAAGGTGTGTGTCCATAAGGATGTCCGAATACAGGTCATAGAGTTTGTAACGCCTGGAAAAGTCAACGTTCTCGGCGGCGCGGACGGCCGCCATATAGTCAGCGATGTCAATGCCGAAACGTTTAGGCTGCGTGATGACGATGACGTTAGGTCTTTTCTGTCCGGGCTGCGGCAAGTTGCCGCCGACGGTGATAATCCCGTTCTTGTTCCTGTTCTTTCTTTTGCTCATAATAAGATAAGTTGTTTTTACCAATGGTTTGTCCTTTTGCGGTTGCTTATGATACGGAACGGCGAGTTCTGCGAGCGTTCTTCCGGCGGCAGCAAGGGTGCGCCCTCGATGGATATTTCCTCTGCGGCTACCGCCTTCATCCATTCAACGGCACGCTCGTACCTGTCCTTCCGCACCTGTGAGAGCTTTTGTGGGTTGTGGATGCAGAAAATGTGGTATACTGCGATGTCGATAACCATCATCAGCAAGAGTTGGTTACGCTGTTCGCCGGTTGCGGAAAAGATTTTGTCGCAGTCATACCGTTTCGACAGGTAACACCGCATTTCGGCGATGGCCCTGTCCTCGCATACCTCGATGACGGCCTCGTCCTCCCTTACAAGCGCGTCCAGGATGTCACGGTGGATGCTTGCGTCATAGTCTGTCAGTTCTACAAATTGGCTCATAGTTGTAATGAAGAATTAAGAGTGAATAATGAATCTGTCACATCCTGCGTTTGTTGCGGCTGCGGAGGTCTTTCCGAGTCTTGAACACCGGCGGCTCCGCCCTACGCATAAGCTCGTCGATGATGCGGTTGCCGCCTTCGACCGCATCCGGGCCGTCCGCCGGATAGCGTAAGGACAGCGTGAACAGCTTGAACTGGTCTTCCAGCTCCTTCATGTGCGGGTTGTCTTTTTCCGCCTCGTTGAGGATGAGGTTGCCTTCTCTGTTGAGAGGTTCCAGGTTGGCCTCTATGCGCGTGGCCTTGTCAGTCTTTTTCTCCTCGTCACCACGGATGTAGAGGGAAATATTATGCTCTTTGCGGACTTTGGCCACGAGAGGTTTGAACACCTGCTGGAAAAAAGGGTCTTGCAGCTTGTTGTTTTCCATGTAGCAATAGACGTTGGTCTTGCCGCCGACGAATTCCTGCATCTTGACATACCAGCCGATGAATTCCGCGTTCAATGCCTGGGCAAGGAAAGTCTTGATGACATAGAGCCTTCCTCCGAGCTTGCCGAGCAACGAAAGCGCCTTGAAGGACTTGCCTTTCTTGCCCTTGCTCTCGCCCGGCGCGGGGTCGCCGTATGCAACGAGGAACTTGAACTTCGACAGTGGCGGCACCTTCCCGTAAGTGATGTTCTCAAACACCTCGCCGACGGACACCGGATTGTTATAATACTCCCCCTGCACCGCCTTGGTGGATATTTTGGAAAGCGTGCGGTCGATAAACTCCTCGGAATTTTTCTCCGGCCAAGTGGAGCGTCCGTCTTTGTCGCGAATGTTCACTATGTCCCAATGGTCGGCCATGCTTCCGGCCCGTACCACGCAACAGTCCTTGGCGATGATATTACCGCAGAAGACAATGAGTGTAGGTTCGGATATGGAGCGCGTCGGATAAAGCGCGTTCTCCCACCAGTCCCATCGTTTCTGTATGATGTCCGGGTTCTTGGTGTCGTCGTCCGTGTCGAAGTCGTCCACGAGCAGCACGTCCGGGCGTATGGCCTCGTTGCGCGAGCCACGCGGCGACTGCCCGGCGCCGAGGGCGCGGAATGCCACGCCGCCCTTTGTGACGAACTCGTCCTCCGTCCATGCGCCGGGCGTCTCTTGCTTGCCATAGTAAGCCAGTATTCGCCCGTTCGCTTCCAGGTTAGCCCGGTATGGTGCCAGCAGCCTGACAGCATTGTCCTTGCTGTTGGACGTCATGATGACGTTCTTTTTCCGGCCTGTAAGCGTGACGAACATGACAGCAAACATTGTAACCGTAGACTTGGCCAGCTCACGGCTCCATGACAACACCTCAAACCATTCGTCATGGGCGAGGATGCGCTGTATGGCACGTTTCTGGAACCCTGCGAACTCATACTTGGCGTAGTTCGGGAAAAAGAACTTTATCCATTCCACCGGGTGCCGTTCAAGGTAAAGACGATGTTTTTCCCTGTCCTGTGCGGACATGGACTTGTCAACGGGTGTAGCCCTTGCGATGTCCTCCTTGAACTTCTCCCAGTCCAGTAGCGCTATCTTATCAGCCTGTTTCATGTGTCCTACGGTTTATAGTTTGTCCTTGATGTAAGCGTCTGCCAGCCTTGTCAGCTCCTTTGCCTTGTCAAGGTCGAGCGGGCGCAGCCATTCGACGAAGCCGGTAAGCACGCTGATAATGTCGGCAATGCCCGTTTCCTGCTCCATGTTGCGGATGGCGGCGGAGAGCTTGCCAAGGATGTCAGCCTCCTTGGAGCTGGGGAACCTCTCACCCTCGGCGCGTGTCGAGATGGCGCGGTTTATTTCCGCCACCTGACGGTACAGGTTCGCGACCTGCTCCTGGCGCGTAAGCGTAAGCCCGGCCTTTTGCTCCTCCCACTTGCCGGAGCGCACCCAGTTTGACACGGTGACACGGGACACCCCGACCCTCTCGGCTATTTCCTGTTGCGTAAGGTTTTCGCGCAGGTATAAAGTCTTGGCCCATTCTTTCTTCTGGGCGTTTGTCAAGTCTGTCATAATATTCTAATGTCTTTAATGAATCCAAGTGCAAAATTGCCATAAAAAGCCCGTTTGACGAAAAAGACAAAACATGATGCGACTTTGTGGTGTCACCATGACGCCACAAAGTTGCATGATAAAAACGCGGTTTCCTCAATCCGCTGAATTGTTGCATTTTTGCAGCAAAAATCACGGACGACAAAAAAACGAGCAAATGGCAATAAGCAAGTTCTTCAACATACAGACAGACGCGGAAGGCGTCGGGACAATATTCCTCTACGGTGACATTGGCGACTATTATGACGTGCAGAGTGTGCGTGTGGCCAAGGAACTCATGGAGGCGGAGAAAGCCGGCCGGCGTGTGAACGTCAGGATAAACAGCAACGGCGGCGAGGTGTACTGCGGCATAGCCATATACAACGCCATACAGAACAGCAGGGCCGATGTGCACATCTACGTTGACGGCATAGCCGCCAGCATGGCGAGCGTGATAGCGCTGTGCGGCAAGCACGTCGAGATGAGCAAGTATGCGAGGCTCATGCTGCACAGTGTCAGCGGAGGCTGCTACGGGAACAAAAAGGAGATGCAGAAGTGCATAGACGAGCTGGAAAGCCTTGAGGACAGCCTGGCGGACATATACTCAGTGCGCACAGGCATGACGAAAGACGAAGTGAAGGCGGCCTATTTTGACGGCGAGGACCACTGGCTCACGGCAGAGGAGGCCCTGCGCTCAGGCTTTATTGACGGTATCTATGACGCGGAGCCAGTGCCGGAGGACAGTACCCCGGAACAGATATACAACTTATTCAATAACCGGCT
Organism: Prevotella sp. CAG:1058; assembly: GCA_000433175.1. Lineage (GTDB taxonomy): Bacteria > Bacteroidota > Bacteroidia > Bacteroidales > Bacteroidaceae > Prevotella. The sequence continues at coordinate 17,954 of HF986666.1, read as the reverse complement.
CGTTGAGCCACAAAACAAAGACAAAATGAATCTTGAGGAAGTTAGGAAGCATCCATCGTTCAAGGACTGCAAGAGCGAGGAAGAGGTAATCGCCAAGGCCCAGGCGTATGCACAGGAGGCGAACCGTGCGGGCAGCCTGGCGGAAGAGAACGCCTCCCTGAAGGCGAGAGTTGAGGAGTTTGAGGCCAAGGCGGCGGCCGACGAGGAAGCCGCACGCAAAGCCCTGCTTGACGCGGCCGAGGCTGACGGGCGCATCAACGCCGAGACACGGCCCATGTATGAGAACATTCTGAAAAACAGCCCGGAAGAAGGCAAGAAAGTGCTTGCTTCATTGTCACCGAGGCGCAAGGTCGTGGAAGACCTGAAGGTGGAGCCGGGCGGGGAAAGCCCATGGAACAAGCGTATGCGTGAAATCAAGGACAAACTTAACAAGTAAAAGACATGGCAATAGTAGTAAAGAACACCAATTACAACGGCGAGGTACTGGAGCAGCTTCTGACGCTCGCCGCCACCGGCAACGAGATTGTCGAGAAAGGGCTGATAATGGTCATTCCCGGCGTGGAGAAGAAAATCAGCCTGCCCCGTTTGCGAAGCGGCAAGATGCTGCAGAAGCGCAAGGAGAACCCAGGCGTGGAGGATTCGAAGGGCAACTTCAACTATGACGAGAAAAGCCTTGACCCGAAAGACTTCATGGCCTTCACCGTATTCAACCCACGTGCTTTCGAGCAGATCTGGCGTCCATGGCAGCCGAAGGGCAACCTCGTGTTTGCCGAACTGCCTCCCGAAGCCCAGAACGCCCTCCTGGCAGAGCTTGCCAAGCAGGTGCAGTTCGAGCTGGGCGACCATTACATCAACGGAGTGTACGGTGATGACGATGACCACCTGTTCAACGGCATCCTCACGCAAATGACCAAGGACACGGAACTTATCATCGTGGACAGCGAGGAGGAAACCATGCTGGGCAAACTGAAGGCTGTGCGCAGTGCCATACCCAAGGCCATCCGCAACAACCCGAACTTGCGCATCATCATGAGCATCGACGACTTCGACAAGTACGATGACGAACTGACCGAGCGCGAGGCCAAGAACGCCAGCGAGACCGATGTGAACGCGCGCCGTTACAAGGGCATAACCATAGAGACGTTGGCTGCATGGCCGGACGGCCTGATAGTGGCGACCCTCTGCTCGATGGGAGCCGACGGCAACCTGTTCGCCGCCGTCAACCTGCAGGATGACGAGAATGTCATCCAGATAGACAAGATTTCAAACGCCAGCGAACTGTACTTCTTCAAGATGCTGATGAAGGTGGACACCAACATCGCTTTCGGCGAAGAAACGGTGGTGCTGGACAGCCGTGACACTCCCGTCTTCAAACCGGCGGCCAAGACGGTTTCGGCCGACCCGACTGCGGTGACCATTCCGGCAGAAGGTGGCAGCAAGGAAGTGACCATAACAGCCAGCGGTGAATATACCGTAGGAGCGGCCCCGTCCGGATTTGACGTTGAAGAAACGGAAACGGGCGTGACCATCTCGGCGGAAGCCAATGACACCGGAAGTGAAAAAAGCGGAACCTTGACCATTACGTTGAATTCTGACAGCGGCAAGACGGCCAAAGTGACCATTACACAAGCCAAACAGGGGGAATAACGCATGGCACAGTTGAAACGTTTGGTATTGCATTGTACTGCCACTCCTGAAGGGCGTGAGGTCAGCGCGGTAGACATACGTCACTGGCATACCGATCCGGTGAGCAAGGGCGGTCGCGGATGGAAGCAGGTCGGCTATACCGACATGATACACCTGGACGGCAGGGTGGAACGCCTGGTGGACAACAATGAGGACGCACAGGTAGATCCCTGGGAGATTACCAACGGGGCAAAAGGGTACAACTCCACATCCCGGCACGTTGTGTACGTCGGCGGCGTTGCCGCTGACGGCAAGACTCCCAAGGATACCCGTACATCGGCGCAGAAGAAAGCGATGGAAGCCTATGTGAAAGACTTCCACCGGCGTTTCCCTTCCATCCCGGTTGTTGGGCATAACCAACTGGCCGCGAAAGCCTGCCCTTCTTTTGATGTACAGGCTTGGCTGAAAGAAATAGGTATAAATCAATAAATGAATGACTGGAATGAAAAAGCTGATTTTATTTTTTGTGCTGATGCTCGGGTTTGTGTCAGCCTCGTTCGCCCAGACGGGTGATGTTTCCACAAGTATGGACTATGACAGTATGATTGCCACCTTTGCCGGATTCGCCGGCTGCGTGGTGTTGCTGACGGAAGGCATCAAAGCCTTGTTCCCGAAAATGGAAGGACTGGTAACACAGATAGTAAGTTGGACGGTCGGCTTGGCGGCAGCCATGCTGTTGTGGTGGCTGGACGCAGGATTTGTGGCCGATGTAGAATGGTATATCGCCCTGCTTTATGGTTTCGGAGCCTCGCTTGTGGCAAACGGAATCGCAGACACGGGGCTGGTGCAATGGCTTATAGGGCTGATAGCCAAGAGGACCGGGTCAAAATCATAAGCAAGGTATCAAACAAGTAATCTCATGGAACTCAGTGAAATTCTCAATTTCGTACTGGGTGGCTCTCTTTTGGCGACCGTGATTGGCATTGTGACGCTCCGCGCGACAGTGCGCAAGGCCAACGCGGAAGCCGAGAAGGCGAAGGCGGACGCCGAGACCGTGCGGATTGACAATGCTGAGCACGCCACCCGGATACTTGTGGACAACATAGTCGAACCGTTAAAAGACGAACTCAATGCGACGAGGAAAGACCTTCAGGCGACGAAACGCGAGATGGCACGCCTTCGCAAGGCCATTGACACTGCCAATTCTTGCAAGCATCATGACGATTGCCCTGTGCTTCGCGGGGTGCGCGACCACCCGAAAGACGGTTCAGGAAACGGCCAGGACGGAAACGACGCTGAGCCTGGCGGACAGCGTGAGGAGCGAAGTCCGCCTGATACGGACGGAAACGGTGCCGAAATCGGAGGTGAGTCTGAAGATACCGGCTGACAGCCTTCTGAGGCTTCCTCCGCTGGCCTCATACAGCGGGAAGAGCGGACAGGCCAGCGTGTCGGTAAGCCGTGACAGGGACGTGATAACCGTGTACGCGAGCTGCGACAGCCTGCAGCTCCTGGTGGAATACTACGAGCGGACATCCTCCGTGTGGCAGGAACGCTACGAGGAGATGGCCGGCCTGTACGAAGAGGAAAGAAAACAGCGTTCGAACCCCGTTAAAATCTTTTTCTACGGTTTCGGGGCTGGAATACTGGCAGGGGTTTTAATCACAATATTCATCCAAAAACGAAAGAAAGATGGCAAGTAAGAAATTCATATACGGCATAGCCGTTGTAAAGTTCAACAGCAAGGAAATCGGCTACATCGAGAAAGGCAGCTGGGATTGGGGCGGCACGAAGCCGGAGAGCACGGACGTGGAAGCCGAGCAGGTACCGGACGCTCCGGTGCTGACACTGGCCAACAAGAACGCGACCATAGCGCCGACGTTCAATCTCATCCAGCTGGACTATGAGAACATCCAGGCCGTGCTTGGCGGCACGCTGGTGGGCAGCACGAGCAGCTACACCGGCTGGAAGGCCCCGACCGACCTCGTGGAGCTGCGCGGCCCGTGGGAGATCCAGTTCGTGAGCGGCCAGACGATGAAGATACCCAACGGCACCATCATGGCCAACCTGGGCGGCAAGCTGACGCTGACGGAGGTGTCGAAGATAGAATGCCAGCTGAAGGTGAACAAGCCGGAGGAGCCGGACACAGCTCCATACGAGGTAAACGACACCGCAGGCGAATAACTTTATGGACGTTAAGACTGCACGCATGATAGAGGCCGAGGGGGCGGCCGCGCTGCTTGACGGCGGCGTGTCCGTCCCCTTGAAGGAAGTGCGCATACCGTTCCGGAAGAAGCCGCTGCGGTTGCGGGCCATGATGCGGCGTCCGCGCCTGGGCGGACTGATAAGGCTGTCGAGGGTGTACCTGCGCCTGGGCGTGACTGCGGCGGAGATGGAGAAATTTACCAAGGAGGAGGAGATGGCCTTCATCGCGACCCACGGCAAGGACGTGAGCCTGATGGTGGCTTACACCCTGTGCCGCGGATGGCTATGGCGGAAGCTGCTTGTGCGGCCCACGGCATGGTGGATAAGGAACATGATGGAGCAACGGTACCTCATGGCGTGCATGCGGAAGTTCGTGCTGCTGCTTGGTACAGACCCTTTTACGAGTATTATCAGGTCGGCGGAGCGGACGAACCCGATGAAGCCGAGGCTGAGCCGAAGAAGGAAGGGGAGTTAAAGACGGTGTACGAGCCGTCCCATAGCCCCTTCGGGTTTGTATGGCAGATTGCGGCGGCGACGGGCTGGAGCGTGGGCTACATCCTTGAGGGCGTGAACTACCAGACGCTGATAATGATGCTGGCGGACGCGCCGCGCTACGTGCGCAAAAAAGACGGCGGCAAGAGTGCGGAGGACGAGGCGAACGAAATAGTAGGATTTTTCCAGAGTAACCTGAAGAAGTGAAGAATTAAGAGTTAAGCCCAATGGGCAAATAGGACAAATAAGCCCAATGGGCCGAATACGACGAGGCGAGAAAGACTATGGCAAAACCTGTAGAGATAGAGATACTGTTGAAAGACCGTATGAGTGCGGGGCTGGAGACCATGCAGCACAAGCTGGACGCGCTGATGGGCAAGGCATCCGGCACGGACGAGCGCGTGCGTATCCTCAGCACGGCCATAGCAGCGCTCAACGCGCAGCTCTCCGAAATGAAGAAAACCGCCGAGACCGCCGTTCCCGACCTCGACCAAAGCAAGAACATCTCGGCTATGGAAGCCCTGAAATCGAAGATAAAGGAGCTTCAGGAACAGCTGCGGCAGCTTGACGAGACGGCGGAGAATACGGATACCGTCCCGACCGGTGCGACACAAGCCGGGCGGCAGTACAACGGCCTACACATGAGCGTCCAGCAGATAGCGAGGGAACTCCCTGCAGCTACTATGGGACTCAATATGTTCTTTCTCGCCATAAGCAACAACCTGCCTGTATTGACAGACGAGATAAAGCGCGCCAAGGCGGCCAACGAGGAACTGAAGGCCTCAGGCCAAAGCACCGTACCGGTATGGCGGCAGCTCATATCGTCAATATTCTCATGGCAGACCGCCCTGATGGTGGCCATTACCGTTCTGTCCATGTACGGTAAGGAGATTGCAAGCTGGGTGGGCAGCCTGTTCAAGTCAAAGGACGCCTTGGAGGAAACACGGCGCGAGCAGGAGAGGCTGAACAAGTCGATGGCCGACGCAAGGACATCCGCAGCAAAGGAGACGGCGGGGCTTCGCGTACTCTACGCCATGACCCAGAACGCCAACGCATCGATGCGTGACAGGACGGCGGCGGTCAAGGAACTGCAGTCACAGTACCCGGCTTATTTCGGAAGCCTGTCACAGGAAGCCATATTGGCTGGCAACGCCTCCGCCGCGTACCGACAGCTGACGCAGGACATCATGTCCGCCGCCTATGCGAGGGCTTACCAGGAACGGTTGGAAGACCTCGCGTCAAAGAACGTGGACGAGCTGCGCGGCTCGCAGGCCGACTACAACTATATGTCAAGGAGCAAGAAGGCGTACGACGATGCGGTAGCGTACATGAACAGCGCACAAGGCAAGGCGGACCGCAACCAATATGCCTTCTCCAAGACTGATGCCCATACGAGGGCGCAGTTCGGCGTGACGATAGACCCCGAGGCCATCGAACGGTATGAAAAATACGCAAAAGTTATCGATGACTTCGAGACGCGGCGTGAGCGCTGGCAACGCCATAACGAGAACTATAAGCGCAACGAGGCCACCATGCAGTCTTATGAAGATGAAATCCTGAAACGCCAGTCCGCAGTGGAAAAGACCACGCAGGGCGCATCCTACGAGCAGGACAGGAAGGAAGCGGAGCGTGAGGCCGAGAGACGCGCGAAAGAAGAAGAGCGTATCGGCAAGGAACGCCTGAAGGCCCGTGAAGACCTTGACAAGGACTTGCTCGCCCTGCAGCGTCAGAACCAGGACGACGAGACAGCCCTGATGCAAGACGGCACGCAGAAGAAACTGGCCGAAATCGACAACGACTATAAACAACGCATTGCAGAGATAGACAGGCAGGAGACCGAGTTCAGGAAAAAGAACAAGGAGGCCGGACTTGCCGGGCTTGGTGCGGACGGTCTGACGGACGAGCAGGCGGATGCGCTGCAGAAGGCGCGCGACAACGCCGCAAAGGAACAGGAGCACAAGACACAGGAGGTGTACGCTTCGGAGGCACGGGCCATGCGGAACTACCTCAAGGAATATGGCACCTATCAGCAGCAGAAGCTGGCCATCGCAGAGGAATACGCGGAAAAGATAAGGAACGCACAGAATGAGGGCGAGCGCCTGTCGCTCGTCGCCGGCCGTGACCGCGCCCTGCAGCAGGTGGAGATAAACGCCGTCAGGCAGCAGGTTGACTGGGGCAGCGTGTTCGGGGACTTCGGCACGATGTTCAAAGACCAGCTGCAACCTACGATAGACCGCTTACGCCGCATGGCTCAAAGTGACACGTTCAGACAGTCGAGCCTTGAGGAGCAGCAAATCCTTTATTCCCTGATAGAGAAACTGGAGCGCTCCGGCACGGCATGGGACAGCGACATATTCAAACGTGTGTCCGACGACCTGTCGGCATACCAGGAGGCGATGGGCAGATACTCCAAGGCCGTAGATGCCGCACGCGCCGCCGAAGAAAACCTCGTAAAAGCTGAAAAAGAGCTTGAAACCGCACGCAATGAAAACCGCGGTGAGGAGGGCATACGCTCAGCGCAGGAAAACGTAGACAAGGCACACGAGGCATTTGACGCCGCTTCCGAGGACGTGCGGATTTTCGGCGGGCAGGTACAGGAGACCACGGCCGCCCTCAACTCGTCCGCTACGGAGGCGAAGGCGATGTTCGACAATCTCGGCGAGGGCTTGCGCGGCCTGACTTCGGGAAATCTGCAAGGCATAGGCCAAGGCTTGATGAAGCTTGACGGCCTTTTCGGCGACAACAAGCTGACGGCCCAGGCCGGCAATGCCTTGGCAAAAGGTTTCCAGTCGCTCCTCGGCAAGGACAGCGAGGCTGCCAAGACCCTCACTGCAGCGCTTGGCGACAGCGGGCTTGCCGGAGAAATCATATCGGCAGTGCTCGGACTGCTCGACATGCTGGCGCAGGACGGCATCGGCGGAATAGTGTCAAGCCTCATGGATACTGTGCTTGGCTCTGTCAGCGGCGTGCTTGACGACGTGCTTAGCGGCGGCATAATAACCAAGCCCATGCAGTCAGTCGTCAATGGCGTGGGGAACATCCTCGACTCCCTTACGTTCGGCGGCCTCGGCTCGTGGCTCGGCGGCAACGACAAGGAGGTGATGGAGACGGTGAACCGCCTGACGGAGAGCAACGAGTACCTGCGCGAGAGCATAGACAGCCTTGCAGAGCGCATCGGCCAAGGGGACAACACGAACGCCGAGAGCATAGACTATTACAACGACGCGCGGAAAGCGGAGCTTGAGTGGGAGGAGAACCAGCGGAACATCATCAAGGGACTGGCGTCAGCCTGGACGAACACGGGGTACGGCTTCCTCGGTTTGGGCGGCAAAGGAAGCTTCAACAAGCACTCGCCGGACAGCGGCTGGGAGGGCTGGGACGCCTTCACGGAGACGCTCAGGAAAAACGGCTTCAACATAACGGTGGACAGCACGGGCGACCTGTGGAACCTGACGCCGGAGCAGATGGAGCTGCTAAGGGACTCGAACCCGAAGGAATGGCAAAAGCTGTTCAGCGGCGACGGCCACAAGAACCCGAAAAGTGCGGTGGAGGAATACATAGAGCGCGCGGGGACGCTGGAGGAGCTGACGGACGCGCTGAACGAGAAGCTGACGGGATACACGTGGGACGGCTTCTTGGAGAAGTACAAGGAGATGGTGAGGAGCGCTGAGGACATAACGGAGGAACTCGGCGATTTTATAAGCGAGACTGTGACGGACGCGCTTATAGAGAGTTTCGTGAACGAGGAGCTGAAGGACGACATCAAGGAGCTGTACGAATACATAGCCGACGCTGCGGCCGACGGCATAAGTGAGGAGGAGAAGGCCCGTATAGAGGCGATGAACTCGGCGATAGCGGACAAGGCGGAATCATGGCGCGAGGCCATGACGGACTCAGGCATGATAGATCCCGGGAGCTACGGTACGTCGCAGAGCGGCAGGGCCGGGGCGTACACGGCGATGAGCCAGGAGCAGGGCACGAAATTAGAGGGGCTATGGACGACGAGTGCGATGCACCTGTCGAGCATGGACGAGAAGATGCAGGACGTAAGTGCGCAGATGGGCACTGCTGTGGACAGCCTGCGGCGGATAGAGGAGAACACGGGCAACAGCGCGAAGCATCTGGGCGAGATAAAGGATGACATCAAGAAAATAATCAGGGACGGACTTAAAATGAAGTGACTATGGCAATGGACGCGATACTTGGAGGCAAGGTGCTCATCAACGGCACGGACATCTGGAAGGTATACGGCGCTTTCCTGGTGGAGAAGAAACGTGGCGACCGGAACAACCTGAAGGCCATCATGGCCCCGGCGAAGACGAAGACCCACGTGGCGGTTGACATCCGGGAGGAGGACGGCGAGAAATACTCGTCCGCGCTGGACGTGAGGAACCAGGCGCGGGACGTGAAGCTGTACTTCGCCCTATACGCGGACACGCGGGATGAGTGGCTGTCACGGTACAAGGCGTTCATCTCGTTCCTGAAACAGGGCGAGGACGGGTGGCTGGACATCCGCTTTCCCGACCTCGACATGATGCTGCACGTTTTTTACAAAGAAAGCAGCGACTACGAACCCCTGACCTACCTGTGGCAGGCGGGGAAACAGGCCAGCCGGTTCTACGTGACCTTCCGGGAACCGAAGCCGGGGATTTGAACGACAATATAACTGCATTTGAACGGCATTATGATAACGATATACGGAAGCGACGGCACAGCCAAGACACAGGTGCCCTGCGACGACAACTCGACGCAGGCGAAGGAACTGCAGGGTGACAATGTGCTCACCCTGTCGTTCACCCTGTACGAGCACATCGCGCTGGAGGTGAACGACTATGCCGAGTTCATGGGCGAGCGGTACTGGCTCATGGAGCGTTACAAGCCGGAGCAGGTGTCGACCGTGGAGTGGAAGTACGACGTGAAGCTCTACGGCATCGAGAGCCTGCTGAGACGCTTCCTCGTGCTGAACGACACGGACGGGGCGGACGAACCCGTGTTCACGCTGACCGCGCCGCCGAGGGAGCACGTGGCCCTCATCGTCAGGAGCATCAACAACGGCATGGACAACACCACCGACTGGAAGGTCGGCACAGTGGAAGGCACGGACAACATCGTCATCGACTACGAGGGCAAGTACTGCGACGAGGCCCTGAAGGAAGTGGCCGAGAAAGCCGGGAACCGGGCCGAATGGTGGTGCGAGGGCCAGACGGTGAACGTGTGCCGCTGCGAGCAGGGGGAGGAAGTGACGCTGGGCTACGGCAAGGGGCTGACAGGCCTGGAGTGCGACATGGCCGACAACGCCAAGTTCTACACCCGGCTGTACCCGATAGGCAGCAGCAAGAACATCGACCCGGAGAAATACGGGCACAGCCGCCTGCAGCTTCCCGGCGGCGTGAAGCACGTGGACGTGAACGTGGAGAAGTACGGCGTATGGCACCATTACGAAGCGGATGCCTTCTCCGACATCTACCCCAAGCGCACCGGCACGGTCAGCTCGGTGCGCAGCGAGGAGGTGAAGGACGAGGACGGCAACCCGTTCAAGATATTCTACTTCAAGGACAACAGCCTGGGCTTCGACCCGAACAGCTACGAGATAGGCGGCAAGGTGAAGCGAGTGTCCTTCCAGGAGGGCTCGGAACTGGCCGGCTTGGGCGACGAGGAGGACGGCACCTACTATTTCGAGGCCAATTATAACAGCGACACCCACGAGTTCGAGCTGATAACGACATGGCCGTATGACGACGACACGCAGCTTCCGAACGACACGCTCTGCCCGAAGCCCGGCGACAAGTACATCCTGTGGAACATCCGCATGCCGGACGAATACTATCCGCTGGCCGAGCAGGAGTTCAAGGAAGCGGTGGACAAGTACAACGAAGAGCACGCCATCGACGTGAGCCGTTACAAGGCCCCGACCGACCACGTGTACATCGAGGAGAACGGCATCGACCTGTACGTGGGCCGCCGCGTGCGCCTGGAAAGCGAAAAGTATTTCCCGGAAACCGGTTTCCGCAGCAGCCGCATCACCAAGGTCACGCGCAAGGTGAACCTGCCCTCGCAGATGGACATCGAGGTCTGCGACGCGACGAGCACCGGCGCGATGGAGGCCATAGGCGACAGCATCACAGACGCGAAGAACTACGTGAAGACCGCCACGTCGGGGAGCTTCCCCGACCTGATACGCAGCTGGGACAACACCTATCCGACCGACAACAACGTGTTCTCGGCGCGCCGGACGTTGAAGGAAGCCCTGAGCAGGCTGCGCGAGGACACGGCGCAGGAGAGAATCCATTTCCTGAAAGGCGCGGACTTCGGCAAGTACAAGGCCGGGGAGAGCGGCGCGGCGGTGGACGGCGACGGCAACGCCGAATGGCTGACGGCGGTCATCCGGGAGCTGCTGCGGTCGGTGAGGTTCGTGGACGGCATGACCGGCGAGGGCTGGCAGCTGTGGATGGACGCGCTGACCGGGCTGAGCAACCTGACGATAGACAAGGTGACCATCCGGCAGACATTGGTGGCCCTGGAACTGCTGATAGAGAAGGTACGCAGCGTGGGCGGCCAGCTGGTGGTCAGCGCGGCCAACGGAAAGATAAAGACCGTCACCAAGGACGGCGACAACTACAGGATCACCTTCGAGCAGGAAAACGAGTTCGCGGCGCACGACCTGATGCGCTGCGCGGAGTTCACCGGCGCGTCGCTGCGCGGATATTGGGTGGAAATCTCCGCCTCGAACGGGGAAGGCGTTACCGTGCCCGTGAGCGAGTTCGGCGGCGTAGAACCCAAGGAGGGCGACGAGTGCGTGCTGATGGGCAACACGCAGAACCGTCTGCGCCAGAACCTCATCTCCATCGCGGCCACCGAGGACGGACAGCCACGGGTGGACGTGCTGGACGGTGTGAGCACCAAGAATTTCGACGGCTGCCTCCGCGTGCGCTTGGGCAACCTGGACGGGATAAGCGACAGCCGCTTCCCGGCGGACAACCAGCCGCACGGCAACGGCCTGTACGGCGACAACGTGTACCTGATGGGCACGTTCGTGCTGACGACTGGCGAGGACATCCTGACGCGGTTCGAGATAACCGAGGGCAAGATAGAGAGCGCCGTGGAGGGGCTGCGCAAGGACTTCACCGAAGACCGGAGCTATCTGGACAACGCGTCGTTCGGCGACGGCATGAACAAATGGGACACCGAGAACGAGGCCACCTTCTTCCTGCTCGGCAGCAAATGGATATGGGCGAACGGCGCGCCGCTGTCCGACAAGCGGAGCTACGCCAGCGTGAAGACCGACGGCGGTCGCACCACCGTATATATAAGGAACAAGTACATATTGCAGAAGCACGCGAACTTCCGCTTCATCCCCGACTACACCGACGTGAACAACGAGGGGCAGAAGAAGCCTGAGGCGGTGTACCTGAGCTTCTTCTACCGCGTGGCCAAGGCCGGGCGGCTGACCATCCGGTTCGAGGGGCTGGACAAGACCGGGTTCGAGAACTTCAACGAGTTCAGCTACGACGGCGAGCTGGGCGTGACGGACGGCTACCAGGTGTTCAACCACAGCGGGCTGTGGAACGGCACGGGCGACTTCAAGCTGGCGTTCACGGGCGAGATATACCTGTACATGCTGGTGCTGAGCACGGACAGGGCCGAAGCCCTGGCCTACAAGTACAAGACCCTGTTCGAGCAGTCCGAGAAACTGGTGAAGATAGCGGCGGCCAACTTCGACAAGGACGGCAACGTCATCGAGACATCGAGCATAGTGACGACATCGAAATACAACGAGCTGATGTCGCAGTATTTCGACGAGGACGGCCAGCTGAAGAACAAGGCCGGGCTGGTGACCACCGCGATGGCAAACACGCTGTATGCCTTTGACGCGGACGGGAACATCGTGTCGATGGTGGAACAGACAGCGTCCGACATAAAAATATCCGCCGCCAACATATCACTGGAAGGGCTTGTGACGGCGAACGAGAATTTCAAGATACTTGAGGACGGGAGCATTGAGACGAACAACGGGGTTTTCAGGGGCCGCATAGAAGCAAGCGGCGGTACGTTTTCCGGCAAGGATGGCCTATACGAGCTGCGTATGGACGCTGACAACAGGACCATATCAATAAAAGGGCCGGACTTGGTGGTCGGTGAAAATGACTTCAGCGCGGCCGAAGATGCCGAAGCATACGAATACATAACAATAGGCAACTTTGTATATACAGGCAGCACAAGATACCCGTCAGGCAAGACCGAACATTATATAGCACCACAAATAGTGGTAAGGCAGCCGATAATGGGATACACTCCCTCAAGTTGCAGATACGTAAAGATAGACCCATACAACGGGGTTGTCATTGGTACTGTACTGGATGGCACGGACACGGCGGCAGCCTTACTGGCTGCGGACGGCAGCATGCTGAACGCCAGCCTGCTGCTGTTGAAAAACCTGCCCACGGACGGTTCCTTGTGCGACACAGGGCAGGTTTACAGGGACGGCAGCACATTGAAGATAAAGACATAAAAACGATGGAAACATGGTAAAATTGAATTTCAGACAGTTTACGGTGCCGACAGGCATAAACGGCAAGAACACCCGTACAGGTGACGCAAGTGAGGATTTTGCCGACATCATCTACTTGAACGTGAACGGCATCCGCGCGCACGCCCTGGCGATGAAGATATACAAGAGCGAGGGTGCGGAGGAATTCACTGATGAAGAGGTGCGTATGATGGCAGGCGTAGCGGAACGTTACTGCACGCCTGCGTTCATTGACGGGCTGCGCGCCCAGATACAAGAAGGAGGCTGCGATGAGGGTGATATATAACAAGGTGATACCCTTCAAAGGCTTCAAGTGCGTGAACCTTTTCGGCGTACTGTTCGTGCGCGAGGGCTGCACGATGAGGACGGAGGACTACAACCACGAGGCCATCCACACGGCACAGATGAGGGAGCTGCTTTATGTACCGTTCTACCTGCTGTACGTGCTGGAATGGCTGTGGCACTTGGCACGGCTGCGCGACATGAAGGCAGCCTACCGGGCAATCAGCTTCGAGCGGGAAGCCTACGCCCACCAGTACGACGCGGACTACCTGAAGACAAGAAAGAAGTTCAACCAGTATAAAATGCAATAATATGGCCATATCACAGGAAGACATACAACAGGTGCTCAACGCCATCAAGGCGGAGAGCCAGGGCGTGCAGGAACTTGAGACCGTTGACAGCCTGAACGGGGTGAACTCGCTGCCCGGCGTGAAAGGCGAGAAACTGGTAAACGTGCCGATGGAGCTGCTGCAGAAGCCGGCGACGGACGCTGCGGCCAAGGCGGAAACGGCGGCAAGCAACGCCACGAGCGCGTCGCGGCAGGCGGAAAGCTCGGCAATGGTGGCCGAGGGCGCGGCGGAAGAAGCCCGTAAAGCCACTGCGGCTGCCGAGGAGGCTGCGGAAAAGGCCGAACAAGCGGCAACGTCATACGAAAGCACGGCGAAAGCCGCGCTCAAGGGGGCGACGGCGCGTTTTGACGGCTTCGTGGAAAGCGGCACTACGGAAATGCAGTCAAGCACACAGACTGGCGGCACTATCGTGTACATAAAGAGCCTGAAACTGTTTGCATACAGCGTAGGCGGCAAATACTACAACAGTTGGAGCAACGCGGTAGCGGCATCGCCCGACCTGTTCCTTACCGACACCCACACGGCCATCTTGAAAGACAAGGTTTATATCTGCGGCGACACGCTCTACACATGGAGCGAGGAAGAGGGCGACCTCGCAGTAGTGAGCGGCAGCGGAGGGTCAGGCAGCGGCTTCTACAACGTCACGAAAGAGATACCGCTGCCGGGCGGTTATTACACCAAGGAAACCGCCGTGGCGGCACTTGCCGGGGCTGACATCGACGATGACGACAAGCAAGGAATGATTATCACTATCGAGGTCAGCGCAGGGAAATGGGAAGAATACCGTTTCGAGGGTACTGACACATCGTCGTTCCTGACCGCTTCGGCATGGAACAGGTACGGCGGCGCGGACGCTATCAAGAAAATCACGGTGACGCGCGGCACGGCCACGGAGCAGCACACAGCCGACGAACAGGGCGGCGTGACCATCGATATACCCGTAATGGAGGTTGACCAGTCGGTTAACGAGAACTCGACCAACGCCGTAAGCGGAAAGGCAGTGGCGGCAAAGATAAACGAGGAAAGCAAGAACTACGTCGCAGGGCTAAGGCTGAACGAAATCGGCGAGGGAACGGACAAGGCTTATTCCTTCACGATGCTCGACAAGGACGGCGAGGAAATGGGAACGACCGACATGTTCACAGGCGGAGGTGGCGGCAGCGTGGCGACCACGAAAGTTGTACTCACACGTGTAACGCCAAACAAGACCGTCAAGAGCGGCGACGAGGTGAAGCTGACCTACACCTACGACCAAACGGACACCACGACAGGCGAAAGCACGGGAAACCCCGGGCGTGTGACCGTCACCGTAACGCAAGGTGCAAACAGCAACTCGTTTACGGCCAACATATCGGCAGGCAGCACGAACACGGTGGACGTGACGAAGTATATGGGCGTGGGCACCAATACCGTGAGGGTGCGCGTGGAAGTCGGGGACGGCGCGGAGATGCAGGTGGCCCAGGTGACGTGGAGCATCAACGTGGTGCAGCTCACGCTGAGTAGCTCTTTCAACATCGCCACGGCCATAACACGCGGCCAGACCCTCAGCATACCCTACGCCCTGAGCGGTGCCGGCACGAAGACCCTGCGCTGCTATGTGGACGGCACGGACACCGAGGACAGGAGCATCACCAGCTCGACGGCCAACGGGTCTTTCAGCATAGCGACGACCAACCTGGCGCATGGCACCCACACGGTGCAGCTCGTGGTGGAGCTGGAACTGTCGGACGGCAGCACCATCAAGTCGAACAGCATCCTCTTCGCCGTGGGCGTCAGGGAAGCCGGGAACAACACCCCGCTGGTGTCCGCAAGGTTCGACTATGCGGACGGGTCGGTCATCGAAAATGGCCAAACGCCTTACATCCCGACGAAGCAGTACGACAGCTACACGCTGCAATATGCTGCATACAACCCCAAGGAAACCCCGACACGGGCGGACGTATATGTAGGGAGCACGCTGGCATCTTCCGCCTCCGTGCCGTTCACGGCGCAGAGCCTGACGCTGCGCGCCTCGAACTACGGCGAGGAGCAGTGCCGGATTGTGGTGGGTGACACGACATACAACTTCCGGCTTATCGCGGAGAAGAGCGACCTGAACCTCAGCGAGCCGACGGACGGCCTGACGCTGAAACTTTCGGCGCAGGGACGCAGCAACAGTGACGTGAACCGCGAGGAATGGACTTATAATGGCATCCGGACAGTGTTCGAAGGCTTCAAGTGGGGCGGCGACGGCTGGACCGGCATCGCCCTGCGCCTGACGGACACGGCAAGGGCCACCGTGCAGCACCGCCCCCTGGAACAGCCGGAGCAAAATGTCACCAACGCGATGGCTTTCATTGTGAAGTACAAAGTAAGCGAGGTCGTTGATGAGGATGCGGAGGTCATCCGTTGTGTGGACGCCGACGGAACCGGCTTCGTCATCACGGCGCAGGAAGCACGGATGGTGACGAGGGGCAAGAGCGAGCTTTCGATGAAGATGGCGGCCGGGGAAGTGTACGAGGTGGCCTTCGTGAGCTTCCCCAAGAGCACGGACGGCTCGTCCGACTACGAGAAGCTGAACACGGAGATGGTGTACCTGTACATCAACGGCATCATGTCCGGAAGCGTACAGAGGGCGACGAGCGACAGCGTGTACCAGGCCACTCCTTCATATATTGAACTTGGCGCGGACGGCGCGACCACCGACGTGTACCTCATGCGTGCCTACGACACGTACCTGAGCGACTCGCAGGTGCTTGAGACCTACATGATAGACCAGGACAGCTCGGACGGCATGATGGCCTTGTACGACAGCAACGACGTGATCGACGACAGCGGCAACGTAACAGTCGACAGCGTGCCGGACGGCATGAGGTACATCATCATCACCGGACGGCAGGACAACGGCGTGGCCACGGTGCTGCAGGCGGCGGTGAACAACGACAAGGACCCGAAGTACGACGTGGACGAGATGCTGTGCGTGGTGAAGGGCAGCCAGGCGTTGAACTTCCGCTGTGTGGGCGGCTGCATCCGCCTGCAGGGCACAAGCTCGCTTGCCTATCCGATAAAGAACTACCGCATCTACTTCAAGAACGCCTCGAAGGTGGCCGGCGACCTGTACCTCGGCTGTGACGAGCAGGGTGTGGGCGGCGAGCTGCAGGAAGAGGCGAAATACTCCTTCCGCCCGGCAAGCGGCAACCAGAAACAGGCCGCGCCGGTGGACTGCTTCTGCTTGAAGGCCGACTTCGCGGAAAGTTCCAGCTCGCACAACACCGGTATGGCCAAGCTGGTGCAGAACATCCTGACGGCGGCCGGGGAACTGACCCCGGCGCAGAAGCATTGCGACAGCAGCTACCCCTATGATGTGCGCACGACGGTTGACGGCGAGCCGTGCTACCTGTTTTACCGCGGTGCGCTGGAGGAAACCCCGCAGTTCCTGGGCAAGTTCAACTTCAACAACGACAAGAGCACCGAGGCCGTGTTTGGCTTCCTGGACATACCGGGCTACCACGACCAGGAATGGGTGACGGAGAAGTTCGGCGGACAGAACCCGACGGAATGCTGGGAGTTCCTGAACAACGACTACCCGATGGGAATGTTCTTGGATGATGACTTCACTACAAAAGGGGATGACGGCACACCTAATTGGATGAAAGTGTTTGAGGCACGCTTCCCTGATGATGACGACATCAATGCCCAGTATGAGGCCGGCACGAAAATTCCAACCAATCTGCAACGAGTTGTATCGTGGGTAAAGTCCACCCAAAACGATGGAGCGAAATTCAAAGCCGAACTGGCCGACTATTTTGATGTGGATTACCTTTGCGACTACTATATGTTCACGGACATTATGGGATGTGTTGACCAACGTGTGAAGAACATGATGATGGCGTTTTGGTATGACCCGGACAAGGACAAGACGCTTGCTTACATGATATTTTACGACTGCGACACCATCCTCGGCGTGCGCAACGACGGCCGCCTGAAGTACAATTGGGACGTGGACGAGAACACCACAGACCCGGAACTTAGTACGGACGAAAAGACCGTATATGCCTATGCGGGACATGACAGCGTGCTGTGGAAGAACTTACGTGAGCAATTTCCTGACAAACTGGAAGCGGCATACAAGCGTATAAGGGAACGGATGTCGAACTCTACAATCTTCAATATGTTCGACACGGAGCAGTCGGCCAAGTTCTGCGAGCGCATATACAACTTGGATGCGCAGAACAAATATGTAGAGCCTAAGACGCTGGGCGTGGAAGTAAACCAAGACGGAAGTGTCACCAATGTAAAATATTCCTATCTGGAAGCCATGCAGGGAAACCGTAAGGCGCACCGCCATTGGTGGGTGACAAACAGAATGGGACTTTTTGATGCACGGTACAGTGCTGGGCAATACACGGCCACGGACATCAGCTTCAAGGGCAACAGCGCGGCAGGAGCGACTGTGAGGGCAACCCCTGCGCGTGACTTCTATTTTGAGTTCAGAC
>HF986665.1 GCA_000433175.1 Prevotella sp. CAG:1058 | reverse complement strand
AAATGTAAAGATTTATTATCTTTTTTATTTTTTCCGGAAAAAAGAAATCACCTTTTCGGGTAATATTTTGTAGAATAAAAGCATAAAATTATTCAGATGGATAATTGGTAGAAACTCGCTTGATTACTACTCAAAAATCGCCTGGTTTTGCTACAAAACCCGCTTGCTTTTCAAAATTGTAATACTTCAAAATATAAATACATCACAGATGGCAGCCTTCGTTTATATGCCGTTTCTGCAACGTTTACCGGTATAATTAATGTTGGTTGTCATCTTTCTCAAAAAACGTTTTTCTTCTGAAAAAGTACATTTTAAAAATATGATACAGATTCAAGATAAGTCAAAGTGTTGTGGATGTTGTGCATGTGTTGATGTTTGTGCGCATCATGCAATTACATTGAAGACAGACATTGAAGGCTTTTGGTATCCGGAAGTCGATAAGGACAAATGTGTTGATTGTGGTTTATGTGAGAAAGTATGCCCAGAACTGCATATCTTAGATTTAAAAAAGAATGATTTTGAGAAGCCGGCCCATACGATAGCTGCTATCAACAAGAATATGAGTGTTCGTTGGGACAGTACTTCCGGTGGCGCATTTTCTGCCTTAGCGGATGTTATGTATGCTCAAGGTGGTTATGTCAGTGGTGCTGTGTATAATGATGACTTTTCCGTAAGTAATTATATTTCTAATAACCAAGAAGATTTAAAAAGATTACGCAGTTCAAAATACTTGCAAAGCAAGGCTGAAGGATTATACAAACAGATAAGGGATTTATTACGTAATGGTGAAAAGGTGTTAGCATGTGGAACTCCATGCCAAATGGCCGCATTACGTTCATTCCTGAGGAAAGATTACGACAACTTGACTATTGTAGACTTTATATGCAGAGGGGTAAATTCACCTAAAGTATATAGGAAGTATTTGGATTCTTTGGAACGGAAATACGGTGGTAAGGTTGTATACGTCAAGGCAAAAAATAAGGAATTAGGTTGGAGAAACCTTACGCGTAAGGTCGTTTTTGATAATGGTAAGGTTTATTATGGTGTGCGTATGGACGATGATTTCCGTCGTGGCTACCATACTAATGTTTTCTGCCGTCCCAGTTGTTACCATTGTCAGTACAAGGGCTTTCCACGTATGGCCGACATAACAATTGCAGATTATTGGGGAATAGAAAACGTTGATAAAAATCTGGACAATAACATAGGTACCTCAATGATATTACTCAATTCGAAAAAAGGTATTGAGTATTTTGAACAAGCAAAAGAAAAGTTCGAATGGAAAGAGACAAGATTTGAGTCAATATTGCCTGGCAATATAGCGTTGCGCAAACCTATTGAACCCGCTAAAATAGATAGAAAAGCATTCTTTGAAGATCTTGATAATGGTACTTTTGATGATGTAGTAAAAAAATATTTTCCGAAAAATAATATTAATTCGCTTTCTTTAAAACAAAGAATTAAAAATGTAATAAAGCCATATTATTTTATATATAAGAAGTTTGGTTTCTCTTTTAGAGCATATATTAATTTCATAAAGATAAATTACCGAAAGAATACATCTTGCAATTTTAAGGAAGGGCATGTGATTTATACAATGCCAAGTTCTGTATTTGATATTCACCCTTCTGCAAAAATAAATATCCAAGCACCGTTACTTTATGGAAATAATTCTGTAAAGGGATTGAGAATGCCGACATGTCTTAGGATGGAAGCTGGTACGACTTTGGAAATACATGACGGTCCGTTAACAAGATATGGCAGGATGCCATATAATTTACGATATGGTGCTTATATAGAGATTGTTAATGGAGGTAAATTAGTTATTGGGCAGGGTGCTGCTAATGTTGGTCTTACCATCATGTGTGCAAAAGAAGTAACAATCGGTAACGGAGTCAGAATAGGGCGTAACGTGTCTATCCGTGACTGGAATGGACCACATGTCATTATCAATGACCATTATCACAACCATGCACCAATACATATAGAAGACAATGTATGGCTTTGTTCTGGTTGTACAGTTATGCCGGGAGTGACAGTAGGCAAAGGTTCTGTTATCGCTGCAAATGCAACTGTAACAAAAGATGTACCTCCACACTGTGTAGTAGGAGGTTCTCCTGCAAAGATTATAAAGGAAAATATAGAGTGGTATTAATATTTATTGTATAATATGAATATTTTAATAATAGGTGGGACTGGTGTAATAAGTACGGCTGTAACAAAAGAAGCATTATCTCGTGGCTATAGTATAACTATGATTAATAGAGGTAATAATCTTAAAGTTATACCAAAAGGGAATGTAAAAGTAATAATATCCGATAAGAGGAATTATAAATATTTAGAGAAAGAGCTGGAGAATACTGTCTTTGATGCAGTTGTTGATTTTATAATATATGATAAAGCTAGTTTAATTGAAGGATTTAGATTTTATTCTAAATTCGCCAAACAATATGTATTCATATCTTCATGTGGTGTATATGATAAAAGAATTCAAGGAATTCTCGATGAAAATAGTCCAAAGGTTTTGGATGGATGGAATTATAGTAAGAACAAGTGGGAATGTGAAGTAGAGTTATGTAAATTAGCTAAGGAAAATAATATAAACTATACAATAGTAAGACCTGCGATAACTTATGATAATACCCGTATTCCTTATGGTATTATGCCTCCTTATGGTTATCATTGGACTTTAATATCTAGAATACTTAATCATAAGCCTATTATAACATGGAAAAATGGTGAGGTTTATTATAATATGATGAGGGTTGAGGATTTTGCTGTAGGTTTTGTTGGATTATTGGGAAATAGCAAAGCTTATAATGAAGCATTTAATATATGTGGGGATGAAACTACAACATACGCTCAAGTCTTAAATGTTTTATCAGATATTATAGGTGAAAAAATTATAACCATTGATATCCCAACGGATTTTTACGGAAATGAGTTGGGGGCAAAAAAAGGAGAACTTATTGGAAGAAGTTACTGTTCAAACAATAGTAATAAAAAGATAAAACAATTAGTACCAGATTTTAGGCAGAATATTTCCTTACATGATGGATTGGAGATGACGTATAGATCATATTTGAATAATAATTATCAACGCGGTATTGATTGGGAATACGATGCTGATACTGATAGAATTGTAAAAAAGTGGTGTAAGAGTAATAAATATGATGCAACTCAATATAATTTAAGGTTCATTGATTATTTAGGTAACGCAAAGTTTTCTGATAAAATTAAATATTATATGACTTTTCATAAAACGAGATTTGATATATTAGTTATGAATAAATGTATGTCAATAAGAAAACGTATTATATATAAAATGAAATCTTTATTTTAATAAAGTTGCCTTTTATCAAGAAAATAAAATATGTCAGAACAATTAACGTCCAATAAAACCATAGCCAAGAATACCATATTTTTATATTTTCGAATGATGTTTACAATGGCAATTTCATTGTATACATCTCGTGTTATATTGCAGAAATTGGGTGTTCAAGATTATGGTATTTATCAAGCTGTAGGTGGAATTGTTGGTTTCCTTTCTTTTATTAATGGGGCTTTAAGTACAGGCTCATCTCGGTTCTTGACATTTGCTCTTGGTGAGGGGGATAAGAAAAAGTTAAGAAGAACATTTTCTACAACTTTAATAGTTCATATTGTCCTTGCTGTTTTTATCGCTATTGTAGCAGAATTGGGTGGGTTGTGGTTTATAGAACATAAGATGGTCATTCCTTCAGATAGGATAGATGCTGCTGTATTTACATTTCATCTTTCAATAGTAACAGCATTGTTAACGTTGACCCAAGTTCCATACAATGCATGTATTATTGCTCATGAAAGAATGTCTATATTTGCGTATATCAGCATCGTTGAGGTTTCTTTAAAACTTATCATAGTCTATTTATTAACAATATGGAGCTTTGATAGATTAATGCTATATGCTTCTTTATTATTTGTTGTTCAGGCTGGTCTTATGGTTTTCTATCGTTATTATTGTTCTCGTAATTTTGTGGAAAGTCGTTTTAAATTAATTTTTGATAGAAGCATTTTCAAGGAAATAGCAAGTTTTTCTGGATGGAGTCTTTTCTCAAATGCTTCGATAGCATTGAACAGTCAAGGCATCCTTCTTTTATTAAATATGTTTTTCAGTCCAGCAGTAGTTGCAGCACGTGCTATTTCAATTCAAGTAAACATGGCAGCAAATCAGTTTGTTAGTAATTTTAGAACTGCTGTTAATCCACAGATAGTAAAAAAATATGCATCAAAAGACTATGAGGGAAGTAAGCATTTATTACTTTCCTCAACTAAATATTCCTATTATTTGATGTTGATTTTAGCACTCCCAATTTACTTTTCTGCCGATCAACTTTTGCATATATGGTTAGGTGTTGTGCCAGAATACACTACAATATTTTTACAAATTATAATAATTCAGAGTTTGTTCCAAGTATTTGATACTTCATTCTATACAGCCCTTTATGCAAAAGGTCAATTACGTGAAAATGCCATTTTATCACCTTTATTTGGATTTATAAGTTTTCCGATTGTTTATTTCTTATTTAAGGCAGGTTTTTCACCGGTAACCCTTTCATTGGCAAATCTTGTTTCATATGCCATTTTAGGAGTAATAGTAAAACCTATACTTGTAATAAATATCGTAAATTATAATAGAAGTGATATTTTTAACGTGTTTTTCATCTGTGCAAAAGTTTCTATTATTGCAATTATTATACCTTTAATTGTGTATTTTAAAATTGAAAATATAACCACAAATATGTGGATACAATTCATATTATTAGTAATAATTTCAGTGTCAAGTGTTATAATGTCAATATGGACATTCGGACTTGATAGTGAGACTAAAATAAAAGTCTTGTCTTTGATAAAGAAAAAAATATATATTCACATTTGATAAAAAAATATATATATGAGGATCGGAATACTAACTCTTCCACTTCATACAAATTATGGCGGTATATTGCAGGCTTATGCTTTGCAGACTGTATTGGAACGTATGGGGCATGAAGTACATGTGATAGAAAAGAAAAGGCAACCATTATCTATACCAATACAAAAAATACCTTTTTGTTATGGAAAACGAATAGTAAAAAACATTATTGGTCGGAAGTGTCCAATTTTTTATGAACGGAAATATAACCGCGAACAACCAATAATACGCCAAAATACTGATAAGTTCATAAAAAAATATATTCATATAGCTGAATACGATGATTTTTTTGATATTAATGAATCTGAATATGATGCTATTGTTGTAGGTAGTGATCAGGTATGGAGACCAAAATATTTTGGTCAAAATCGAAATGAGAATGCATATCTGAAATTTGCAGAAGGTTGGAACATAAAGCGTATAGCATACGCTGCTTCTTTTGGTACAGATGATTGGGAATATAATTCTAAACAGACATCTGAATGTGGTAGATTATTACGAATGTTTGATGCGGTATCTGTAAGAGAAGATTTAGGTGTCGATTTGTGTAAAAGATATTTTGGTGTAGAAGCACAGCATGTGTTAGATCCAACGATGCTTTTGGTAAAGGAAGACTATATAAAATTATTCGAAGCTGCAAATACTCCTAAGAGTAATGGTAACCTTTTGTGTTATATATTGGATGAAACGGAAGAGAAGACAGCGTTAATAAAAAGCATTGCAGGTGAAAAAGGACTGATACCTTTTAATGTAAAATCGATTAGTGATGATATAAACTCACCTCTTTCTGAAAGAATACAACCATCATTAGAGCAATGGTTACGTGGCTTTTATGATGCAGATTTTGTAATTACGGATTCTTTCCATGCTTGTGTTTTTTCAATTATTTTCAATAAGCCGTTTATTGTATATGGCAATGTTAATCGAGGATTGTCACGTTTTATTTCTCTTTTAAACATGTTTGGATTGAAAGACAGATTGGTTTCAACTGTTGATGAAATATGTAATTTAAAGAGTATAGGATATGAAAAAGTTTGTGATAAGTTAGAATCATTAATAAAGCAATCTAAAGACTATTTATTACAGCAATTAAGTTAAAATATGGAAAATCCAAGAATATCAGTTATCGTACCAGTTTACAATGTAGAGAAATACCTTCCTCGTTGTATAGATAGTATACTAGCACAGACTTTCACGGATTTTGAATTGTTGTTGATAGATGACGGTAGTTCAGACAATAGCGGAAAGATTTGTGATAAATATGCAAGAAAAGATAAGCGTATCAGAGTGTTTCACAAGGAAAATGGTGGGGTAAGTTCGGCTAGAAACATTGGGCTGGATAAAGCTAAAGGGGAATGGATTACTTTCGTAGATAGTGATGATTATGTCGGGAAGAATTGGTTAACATATTTTTATCCTACTGACAAGGATAAAGGATATTTGAGGGTGCAAGGTTATGAAATAATACAAAGTAACCAGAGGACATGCATTATATCTTCACAAAGTATCTTTTTTTGTACAAAATCTGAAATTTTAAAAAACATCATAGAATTAGAAAGTTCTAAAATACTTTTATATAAAACGCCATGGAATAAGATGTATTCAAATTCCGTAATTAAAAAGAACAATATTTATTTTGATGAGTCTGTTTCACTTGGCGAGGATTACTTATTTACATTAAATTATTTGTGCCATATAAATACTTTAAACATTATCGAATGCCATGAATACAAATATATTAATGACAATTCTACATTAAGCAAAAAAACTTACCCGGTTATAATTATGCTAAAATGGTTTTATAAGTTCAAAGATGTTTGTATATTATTGGCTGAACAATCTGATTATTATGATTTTTATTATTATGAATTAAGTATGCAATTACAATCATTGTTTAGAAGGGGTTTTAGAAGCGGTTCTTGTCTATGGAAAGATAAAATACAAATATTAGATTTATATAAAATGGAGCGATGCTCTTATATGGATTCTTATTTTAAGTTCCCATATAGTCTCATTAGCCATGTTTATTTTTTGCCTACAAATTTGTGTGCACTAATTTTTACAGTTTTATTTAAAATGTTTTCTAATGTAAAATGATTCCATATTTATTCGTTTTTTGCGTTTCTATTTTTTTTACATATCTCGCAGATAGATATTATAATAATAAATTTGTTTTTTGTTTGTTCTCTATTTTTGCTTTAACTCCTACTATTTTGTTAGCAGGATTTAGAGATAATACTATTGGTACTGACATTCAGACTTACGTATTGAGTACATTTTATATGGCAGGACAATATAGTGATTGGGGAGACTTTTTTTCAGAAAGTAATATTGATCTGTTTTTTGCGACTTTAATATATATATCAAATAAATTTTTTAATGACATAAATGGAGCATTAATTGTTATATCTGCTTTTACTATAATATGTATTTATGTCGCAATAGTAAAAATGCGACAATATCTTTCCATGTCATTTTCTATGTTTGTTTATTTATTTTCTTTTTATAATTTATCCTTAAATCTAATGCGGCAAAGCATGGCAGTATCCATATGTTTGTTTTTATTTGTTATGATTTTTCATAAAGAATATATAAAAGCAATTATTGCTAGTGTTTTAGCTTTTTATTGTCATAGTTCTAGCGTGTTTTTTATCTTACCTGTAATTATATATATGTTTCTTCATTATAAGCTTATACATGGTAAGCCTGTGTGGAAATGGTTAATAATTTATTTTTTCTCACTTCCATTATTATTTGTTTTATTTGATTATGTGTTGACATTTTTTGTAGATATCGGACTATTCAGTGAAAAATATCTAATGTATTCTACAAGTAATCAACACGGAGGCACAAGTGTAAATACAATTTTTATTTTAATATATATTACATTTACAGTTATCATATATAATATGATAAAGTCTTATGGCAAAAATTTAAATTATACATATTCGTTATTAATTGTATATTCAACATTAATTATAGGCCTATTATCTACAATAAGTATTTGGGCAGGAAGGTTGTCTTTGTATTTCCAAATTATAACTGTTATTATGTTCCCCATATTGATTAGTAATTTACCATCTAAAAAGAAAGTGGCATATAAATCTGTTTTTGCGGTTTTAATAACCTTTTATTGGTGGTATACATATATAATCAACAATGTGAGTGAAACTTATCCATATTCATCAAAAATATTGGGAATATAGGATTTTACATTAATATCAAGCATTTTTTGCTTGGTAAGCAAGCCTTCAATTTTGACTTATTATGTATAAAATATACTTTTGTGATTTCAATTTAAATTCATTTTATACTAATGTAATTAATATTCATCAAGTAAACAATCATCTTGTATTAAGACTCAAGTGAAATTTAATTATTATGATACTATCAAATAAAGATAAAAGGATATATATTGAAGCAGATATCAATAATACAAGAGAGGTAAAGGGAAAGAATATGTACCTTGAATATCTGAAAGGAAATATAAGAGCTTTTGCTAAATATAAGTTTATAATTTTACTGCGAAATTTAGAATATTATACAAATACAAAAGATAATAACATTTTTCACAAACTATTATATTTATGTTATAAACATAGATTTGAACGGTATCAAATAAAAACTCAGATTTTCATCCATCCTAATGTTTGTAGTAAAGGGCTAAATATAGAGCATCCTGGTTTCATATGGGTAGATAATTCATCTGTGATTGGAAAAAATTGTACAATATTACCAAGGGTTCTATTGGGTAAGAAAAAGCCTGATATTGTGGCTCCTTGTATATTTATTGGTGATAATTGTTACATAGGAACAGGGGCAACTATTCTTGGACCTGTTAAAATTGGTAATAATGTTGTAATTGCTGCAGGTAGTGTTGTTATACATGATGTTCCTGATAATTGTATGGTAGCAGGTAATCCTGCTATTGTTAAGAAAAAAATCAATATTAAGGATGTTTATGACTATAGACTATGATAAAGGTTCTTCAGATTCTTACGTATATCAAGAGCGGTGGTGCTGAGGCTGTTGTATATAACTATTATCAGCATATTGACAGAAATAAGATTCATTTTGACATTGTTGCTCTTTATGATGATCAAGAACAGTTTCTTGCTTCAAAATTTCAATCATTAGGTGCTAACATTTTTTATTTGTCCCACAATCCTATAAAAAGATTAATAGAGGTTAATGATATAATTAAGGCTGGAAATTACGATATTGTACATTCGCATTGTGAATTCTTATCAGAATTTTACCTATTGATAGCGAGATTTAATGGTGTAAGAGTACGAATTATGCATTCACATATTGCAAATTCAAATGTATCTAAGGTGAAAAAACTGTACAGGCCTGTTGGGCGATTCCTTGCAAAACGTTCAGCCACAGCCTTTTTTGCATGCGGAAAGAAAGCTGCGATAAGTTTGTGGGGACAGAAGTATTATGAGAAAGGGAAATGCTACATTGTTAATAATGCTGTAGAGTTGGAACGTTTTTGCTTTTCTTCTGATAAGCGGAACAAACTGCGTGAATCTATGGGTTGGTCAGACAAACATGTTTTAGTAAATGTAGGGAGGTTAAATTTTCAAAAAAACCATAAGTTTCTTATTTACCTATTCTCAAGATATTCCAAGTATGATGAAAAAGCAATATTGGTATTGATTGGAGACGGAGAACTTAAAGACTTTGTTAAAAGTGAAGCTGACAGATTGGGACTTTCAGACAAAATAGTAATGCTTGGGAATAGACGTGATGTGCCAGATTTGCTCAATGCCTGTGATTGTTTTATATTACCATCCTTATTTGAAGGCTTACCTGTTGTGGCTATAGAAAGTCAAGCCAATGGCTTGCCTATAATTATGGCAGATACAATAACAAAAGAATGTAATATTACGAACATCGTGCAATATCAATCTCTATTTTCTCCGATAAATGTATGGATTGCATGTATCAAGTCAATGTTACATAAAAAAACAGATCGAAGAAATTACAATGAAATTGTCGGAAAAGCCGGGTACGACATAAATACAGAAGCCTGCCATCTTCTGAATAAATACGAGGAATTATTAAATCAATGAAATGAAATATTTAGTAGCTGTATTATTATTTTTATTTCCTGTTAGATTCGTGAATATTTGTTGTAAATGTTTACGTTATAAAGGCCTAAATGTCCATGGTAAGAATATTAAAATTGGTTTTTCACTAATTCTATGTGATAAAATTGATTTGTCTGATAATTCACGGATTGGACATCTTAATTTAATTAAGTGTAAGAATTTATCAATGGTAAATAGTAAGATTAATCACCTGAATTTCATTAGAGGAGATTTTTCTATAATTATGAAAATTGGGTCATGGATTAATAATCAAAATAAAATATCAGCAATTGATAATGCTTATCATAATGTAAATCTGGTTTTGGAAGAAAGAGCAAAAATAGGGGTAAAGCATTTATTAGATATGACTGATAGCATTTTTATAGGAAAAGATAGTATGTTAGCTGGAGCTGATACTCAAATATGGACTCACAATTTTTATTTTTCAAAGAATTCATCCAAGATTGCACGTGAAGATGCTCCAGTTATTATAGGGAAAAATTGTTATATCGGAGCAAGATGTACAATAATGGCAGGTGTAAATATATCTAACGGTATTACAATAGGAGCACATTGCTGTGTTCCTAAAAGTCTGTTGAACAGGGATTATATGTAGGACAAGGATTACGGTTTATTGAATTTGATCCAGATAAGAGAATGGATAGCCTTGGTGTATCTGTATATAAAGATTTTATTTTTAGAAGAAAACAGAATGTTGAAGAATATACTGATAATTAATGATTTTGCATATATTAATGGAGGAGCAGGAAAAGTTGCTATAAATAGTGCCATTGGTCTAAGTAGAATTGGTTACAATGTGACGCTATTTACAGCCGTTGGTCCGATAGACGAATCTTTAAAACTGACAAATGTCAGAGTTATTTGCTTATGGCAAAAAGATATACTCTCAGATTCAAACCGATTACGGGCAGTTAGGCAAGGAATTTGGAATGAATATGCCAGAAAAGAATTCGAAAAATTGTTGATCGGTTTAAATCCTCAAGAGACGATAGTACACTTTCATGCATGGATAAAAGCTTTGTCTCCTGCTTTGTTTAAGCCTATAGAGAATTTAAAATTTAAATTAGTTATAACTCTGCACGATTATTTTCTGTTTTGTCCAAATGGTGGCTTATTTAATTATCAGAATTTGAAAATATGTAATATAAAGGCTTCGTCAGTCGGTTGCTTGTTGTGTAATTGTGATGTAAGAAGCTATCCTCAGAAAATATGGCGTTATTTGAGACAAATGGTGCAATGGAAATTTGTTAAAAGTATCAAGAATATAAATATAATTTATATTTCAAAATTAAATAGGGAAGTTTCATATCCATATTTAAAAGATATTTCAAATAAATGGTATTTTGTACAGAATCCAATAGATATAAATCATCGGGCAGTTGTAGATGTGCGAAATAATGAGAAATATTTATTCATTGCACGTTTGTCATCAGAGAAAGGTATAGGATTATTTTGTAAAGCTATGAGAGACCTGCATTTGAAAGGATGTGTTCTTGGTGATGGTTATTTAAAAGACAGGTTACAAAAAGAATACCCTGAAATAGAATTTAAGGGGTGGGTGTCTGGAAAAGAGAAAGACGAATTAATAATGCAAGGTAAGGCTTTAGTTTTCCCGTCGTTGTGGTATGAAGGTGCACCATTGACAATTGTAGAGATGAAGTCATACGGTATTCCATGTATTGTTCCTGACAAATGTTCTGCTAGTGAAGAAATTATTGATGGGAAGACAGGTTTTATCTTTAAATCAGGAGTTTTAACATCTTTAGAGGATGCAATCATGAAATATGAAAAAGTAGATAGGAATATCATGCAAAAAAATATTATTGAAGATTTTAATCCTGGAAAATACATGTTGGTAAACCATTGTAGGAGGTTATTAGATGTTTATTCGGATATTTTGAGTGGTTGTTAATTTTTAATTAAAAACAATATTATGATTAAGAAATTGCACTATGTTTGGTTTGGCCAGAAACAATTACCAGCAAATGTCAGACAGTGTATTGATAGTTGGAAAAAATATTGTCCGGATTGGGATATAATACAATGGAATGAAGATAATTTTGATGTTCAAAGATTTAGATGGGTCAGAGAAGCTCTAAAAGTTGGCAAGTATGCATTGGCAGCAGATTTTGTACGTCTATATGTTTTAAAACACTATGGAGGAGGGTATTTGGATACAGATGTACAAATATTGCGTAATATTGAGAATGTAATTGACGGAGCATTTGTTTCAGGAATAGAGAATCACAACATTGGTACTAATGAATTAGAAGGTGTGACCGAAGACGGTTATTATATTAAAACAGGTAAACAATGTTGGTCATTCTGTCTGCAGGCAGGTTTTATGTATTCCGAACCTAATCATCCCTTTATTAATTATTGTATGGAAAGTCTTTATAAAAATGGAGACAAACCATTTATTAATTTGGATGGAACCATTAATGCTGTTGTAATAGATTCATTAATGATGATGGCTTTAAGAGATAAATACGGGATTATTTATAGAGATACTACACAAGTATTGCCGGATAATATCAAGATTTATGTGAGTTCTGTCTTTGCAACAAGGAGATCAAGAAATAAGGATTCGTATATGATACATTGGTTTGACCAATCGTGGAGAGAAAATGATCTGATTTCTATGAGGTTGAAAAAATTTATAAAGAAATATCTATATTTCTTGTACAGGAAATTATAATTAAAACGTATTTATATGCGAATTCTTCATATTTCAAAATATTATTATCCTTATATTGGTGGTGTAGAGAACATCTGTAAATATCTTGTAGAGGGTATGCCACAATATGAATGTGCTGTGTTGTGTTTCAACGATAAGCGTGATGATGTTGTTGAAAAAGTTAATGGAACAACTGTTTATCGGGTAGGAACGAAAATAAACATTGCAAGACAGGCTTTATCTTTATCTTATTTCCCGATGATGAAACGGGCAATAAAAGAATTTAAGCCTGACATAATACAATTTCATTGGGCAAATCCATATCCTGCTGCGGTGTTGATGACAATGATTCCAAAGAACGTGAAGTTGGTCGTCCATTGGCACATGGATATCATAAAACAGAAAAAGATTTATCCTTTAATAAAGCCAATAGAAAAGGCTTTACTTAAGCGGGCTGATTTGGTAGTTGTTACAAGTCCGACATATAGGGATGCATCGGTTCCGTTACAAGCTTTTAAAGATAAAGTGAAGATATTACCTTGCGCAGTTGATGAAGATAATTTTGTTTTGAGAAATGGTGACTTGGAGAAAATAGAAGAGATAAAGAAAAGATACGGGAATAAGCCGATTGTGTTTTTTGTTGGTAGACATATTCAATATAAAGGTTTACCGCATCTTATTGAAGCTGAGAAGTTCGTAAAATCCGATTGTGTTTTTGTAGTAGCAGGAAACGGTCCTTTGACAGACGAACTGAAAGCTAAATGTAATTCTTCGCGTGTGTTTTTCGTTGGTCGTTTATCAGATGAGGATTTAAAGCTTCATCATTATGCTGCATCTGTATTTGCTTTTCCTTCAGTAACAAAGAATGAGGCTTTTGGAATCGCTTTGGCTGAGGCCATGTATTGTGGAACTCCTGCTGTAACATTTACAATTCCTGGTAGTGGCGTTAATTGGGTGTCTTTAAATGGTGTAACCGGAATTGAGGTGCCAAATGGTGATGATGAGGCGTTTGCGAAAGCGATAGACACGTTATTGGAGAATAAAGAATTATATAGGGTTTATGCAGAAAACGGAATGAAACGTGTCAAAGAAAAATTCACAATTCCATCCATGACAAATACAATGGAAGGGTATTATAAGGATCTGATGATCACCAAAAAATGATGGTGAAATTATTTATTTTGTACTTAAAACATAAGGTAAGGATTTTATAACTAGTTCTTCGTGTTTGTCAATATAGGCTAAAATAGATCCATTTTTTATAAGCTGGATTGTTTTTAGATCATTGACAATAATGTCTTTTATTGGCATTTTATATATAATTCCAAGGACATCAAGTTGTTGGGCTGTTTTAAATTCGTAACCAACTTGTATATTTATTTCTTTCCAAGTTTTATTCATAAAATATAGTTTCACAAGCTTGTGAAATAAAAACAAGTTCTTATTCTGTTTGTTCCAAGAGCATCTAAACAATATACTTTGTGCAAAAATAATATAAATATCGAATAATTACAAAATAATACTGAAATGTCTAGTATAAAATTTGAGGTTGTCCCAAATTAGATTTGGACAACCTCTTTTTTATGTGCGCCTGATAGGACTCGAACCTACACAGCGTAAGCTACTAGATCCTAAGTCTAGCGCGTCTACCAATTTCGCCACAGGCGCGTGTTTTCGTGGGTGATACGGACTTGGGGATGCTAAAGCTGATGGCTGAAGCCGCTTGCCGAATCTTGAAAAACGGTGCAAAGGTACATTCTTTTTATGGAAAACGCAAGAATATTGCCGTTTTTTTAACTTTGACGGCATAATGCGGGGAGAATGTCGCGCAATGTGCCGCTTTTTTAGTGCCTTTATGCTGTTATGATAGGGCTGGCAGGCATCGGGACATGACGACAAGAAGGAGCATGGCGAGCTCGGCAAGGGTGTTTATCCTGACGGCGGTGCGCATGTCGGCGGTGGTGAGCCGGCGGTCGTTTTCGCCGATGAAGGGCTTGTCGATGTATTCGTTGAAGTAGTAGTGGCCTCCGCCGAAACGGCAGTCGAGGATGCCTGCCAGTGCGGACTCGGGGTATCCGCTGTTGGGGCTGGCGTGCTTGCGGCCGTTGCGTGCGACGAAGGCGATAAGCGACGGGCGGCCTGAAACGAGTACCATGAGCAGGGCGGTAAGGCGCGCGGGAATGTAGTTGGCAACGTCGTCGAGGCGTGCGGCGAAGGTGCCGAAGCGTGCGTAGCGCTCGGTGCGGTAGCCTATCATGGAGTCAAGGGTGTTGACCATCTTGTATGCCACCATGCCGGGCACGCCGAGCAGGGCGAGCCAGAAGAGGGGGGCTATGACGCCGTCGCTGAGATTCTCGGCGAGGGTCTCAAGTGCTGCCTTGCGCACGTCGTTGTCGGAGAGTTGGGAGGTGTCGCGCCCGACGATGCGTGAAACCTGGCTGCGGCCGCGCTCGAGCGAGACGTCGAGGGCGGCGAACACGCCGCGGACTTCCCTGATTAATGTGGTGCCGGCGAGGCAGTAGAATACGAGTACCGCCCCGATGGCGAGGCTGAGGACGGGCGACAGCATGGCGGAGTAGCTGACAAGGATGAACGTGGCGGCGTAGGCAAGGGCTACGAGGACGGCGGCAAGCAGGGCGCCCTTGAGCCGGCGGTGGCGGCCTTTGTTGAGGCGGTGTTCGCCTGCGGATATGAGTCTGCCGAACAGTACGACGGGGTGGGGCAGCCGCTCGGGGTCGCCCAGCAGTTTGTCTGCCGTCCAGCCTGCGAGTATTGGTATGATTGATGTCATCTTTTGTGTATTGTCATGATTGTGGGGTGTGCCTGTAACGGTCTGGCAGGCGGCGTTTGGCGTTATACGGCTGATGCGGCGAACTCCCTTATGGCTTCGACAAGCATGTCGTCTGCCTGGCGCCCTTGTGCCGCCACGCGGAAGTGTGAGGGCGAAAGGCCTTCGAAGTTGGATGCGTCGCGTATGAGCAGGCCGTGGCGTGTTACGAGGTATTCCTTGAGCGAGGCTGCCGTGTGGCCTTTGATGCATGCCAGCATGAAGTTGGTGTGCGTGGGGGCGACGCTGACGCCGCTGACGGACAGCAGGCCTTGGCGCAGGCGTTGTGCCTCGGCAAGGTAGGCGCCGGTGTCGGGCATGAGGTTGATGTTGTTGCCTATAAGGAAGAGGCCTGCCTCGATGGCGAGCGAGTTGACGCTCCACGGACGGCGCAGACGCTTGAGCCGGGCGGTTGTCTCGCTGTTTGCCACGGCGTATCCGAGCCTGAGGCCGGGCACGCAGAAGCGCTTTGTCATGGAGTGGAGCAGTATGATGTTGTGCCTGCACACGGCTTCGTGGTCGGCAATGGCCGGCTCGAGCGTGTAGTGCTCGTAGCTCTGGTCTA
>HF986664.1 GCA_000433175.1 Prevotella sp. CAG:1058 | reverse complement strand
TAGCTTGTGCCGTGCTCTCAATCTTGGCTTTCAGTTCGGATATCTCCTGGTCCTTTTTGTTCATCTCTCCGGCCAGTTCGAGTGCCTTGGCTTGCGCCGTGCTCTCAATCTTAGCCTTCAGCTCTGATATTTCCTGGTCTTTCTTGCTCATCTCTTCAGCCAGTTCAAGCGCCTTAGCCTGCGCCATGCTGTCTATCTGCGCCTTCAGCCGTTCTATCTCAGTATTCTTTTCTCCTATTTCAAGATCCTTTGCCGACAGCTGCTGTCCGAACGTCTGTTCCGACTTCATCACGTCGGCCTTCAGTTCTGCCGCATATTGTTTCCTCACCTCTTCAAGTCTGCGGTTGAGTTCGTCGTTAAACTCGGCGTTCTTAACCTGACTGACGATAGAAGCATAGTCGGCCTCGTCTACCTGAAACACGCTCTGGCATTTAGGACATCTTATTTCTTTCATATCATCGAGTTTTTGTTATTTCTTACACATTTATAATCTTTATCATATCTGCCA
>HF986663.1:18552-28429 GCA_000433175.1 Prevotella sp. CAG:1058 | reverse complement strand
TCGTCTGTGTCAATCTTTCAAAGAACTTTTGCTTGCTCAGGGGCAACCCCTGAAAAGCGGATGCAAAAGTACTGCCTTTTATCCAACCAACCAAACATTAACGGGAAAAAGTTTTAAAAATATCCCGTTTTTAACAGTCATTCACAATTAAAGGCACCCTGCATGATATTACACATTATTATATATAAAATGCCGGCGCTCGTACAATAAACTTTATGCTAACGATGAAACGGGAAATGAAAAGGGAGAAAATCATCATAATAACAAAAAAAATGAAAGTGGCAAGTCATTCTTATGGCATGCCACTTTCATTTATTAAAGCGCCAAGGACCGAAGGGAAAACTTTCCCTACGACTAAAATGGTCCTTTTACGCCTTCATCTTACATGATTCAGTATTATCAATTAGCAGTCTCGCTGCTTTCAGGAGCCTTGTCGATAAGGTCCATGAACTGATCGAGCTTAGGAGTGATGATAATCTGCGTGCGACGGTTGCGCTGCTTGCCTACCTCCGTACTGTTTGAAGTAACGGGATTAAACTCGCCTCGGCCGCCTGCGGTAAGACGCTTCGGGTCTACGCCATACTGGTTGATAAGTGCCTGTACAACGCTTGACGCACGGAGACACGACAAGTCCCAGTTGTTACGGATGTTCTTCATTGAAGCTGCCGCCGTATTAACCGGCACATTGTCGGTATTACCCTCAATAAGCACGTCGTAATCCTTGTAATCCTTTATAATCTTCGCAATCTTGCTAAGAGTCTCGGCCGCACGCTCGTTGATTTCGTAGCTTCCGCTCTTGTAAAGCATGTTGTCGGCAAGCGATATATAAACTACGCCTTTGAGCACCTGCACGTCAACCTCTTTGAGTTCCTCCTTGCTGAGCGAGCGTGTCAGGTTGTTTGTAAGGATAAGGTTGAGCGAGTCGCTCTTGCTCTTTACCTCTACAAGGTGGCGAATATACTGGTTTGACTCGTTTATCTGGTCTACAAGCTTTGAGATGTTGACCGTAGTCTGGTTGCTCGCAGTCAGGCTCTTGTCCAAAGAATTCTGTAAAGAAGAGTATGCGCTCTTTGTCTGCTCGAGTTGTTCTTCCAAACTTGCCACACGCACCTTACTGGCGGCCAACTGCGAATTAACGTCCGACAATTTGTCTTGAGTGGTCTGATATTTGTCTGTAAGTTCTTTATTCTCAAGCTTGCAATTTTCCAAATCCTTTTTACTTACACAACTGCTTACCAGCAGGCATCCCACAACAAGCGAGATTACAAAAAAATTCTTCTTCATTGTCATTTCTTATTTTTAAGTGATTATCTGTTGCAAATTTACGTATTAGACGGACAAGTCTCGCCAAAGTTGAAGCCTATTAACGTAAATTAACCACAAAGAGCATGCAATTCTCATTTTTAAATACTCCCAATACGCTCCACCGCATGATGGAGCGTATTGGGAGCAAAAATCCAGCCGGATGTCAACAATATTGGAACTGGTTAACCAACGGCGACTTGGCAATCGTCTTTGACAACTTGATAGTCCATACGCCATAGGCTTGCCTGATATTCTGAGGCAGGATGTTAGAATCCCTCATTTTCACAAGCAAATTCCTCAAAGGTAGACCCGGATTCGGTTGAGAGTCCTTTAACAAACCGACACGATCCAACTCCATGTTGGCTTCAATGTCATTAATTTCCTTCTTGCCTTTGAGAACCATATAATCGTCAAGGCAGGACAGGATAGCTGAAAAGTTCTTAAAATCCACCATGGCTATAAATTTAAATTGTTATTCGCAACAAATTTAGTCTTTTATCCGTATCAGACAAAATATTTCACAAGAAAAGAGCGGCAGAATGATGATTTTTAATAAATTTTACAGTTTTAGCAACATTTTATTTCAAATTTAATACATTAGTATTACATTTAGTTAACCAAACAAGCAAATTAAATTACATTTATAAAGTTTGAACGGACTAATTAACCACACCACACGCCACAGCCTTTAATGGTATGGTCTGACCATGCGCTTTTGTCATCAGTACGCAGGACGGACAGCACTCCCAATCATGCCTCATTGCAAAAGGATACCTCTTGCAAAGCAAAAGGCCGTCTTTTACACTGTAAAAGGTCACCTTTCATAAGGCAAAAGGCCGTCTTTTAGAACACCGAACATAAGCATCTGAAAATCAACGCCTTGTAATCTGCATGCGCAATGAAAGACACAAGACGGAGATTAAATGCCAGACGACGCCATACAGGCATAAAAAAAGCAGCGCCCGGTATGCCCATAACCGTACGCCGCCATATTAAATATATGTAATGAACGCATCCGTCAGAAGTCAAGCTCGCGCGTAAGGATGCTTTCAAGCTGTTCGGCAGAGAGGCGCAGATGGAACTGCCCCTTAATAGCCACTGATATACGTCCGGTCTCTTCAGATACGACAATGGCAATCGCGTCACTGTCCTGCGATATGCCCATTGCCGCGCGGTGGCGCAGTCCGAGCTCCTTCGGTATGTCTATGCTGTGGCTTACGGGCAGGATACATCCCACCGCACGTATGCGTTTGTCTGAAATCACCATTGCACCATCGTGCAGTGGCGAGTTCTTGAAAAAGATGTTCTCTATCAGCCGCTGGTTGATGTTGGCGTCTATTATGTCGCCGGTCTCGATAATATCGTCGAGCGGAGAGAGCCGTTCGATGACGATAAGCGCCCCCACCTTGCCCTTGCTCATGCTCATGCAGGCCATTACCACAGGCATTATGGCCTCCATGTCGGCACGGGCTTTCTTGTCGCCCGACGAAAACAGGCGCAGAATGCCGTTAACCTTGCGGTGCGTGCCGAGATTGTACAGGAACTTTCGTATCTCTTCCTGGAACAATATGATTATAGCAATCACGCCCACGCTTACCAGCTTGTCCATGATGCTGCCCAGCAGACGCATCTCGAGCACCTGGCTTACGAACAGCCACGTGACGATGAACACCAGGATGCCTATGAACACATTAAGCGACCGCGACTCCTTCATGAGGCGGTAGATGTAATAAAGCATCAAGGCGACAAGGAAAATGTCTATAAAGTCTTTTATTCCGAAATCAAACATATCTCATCGTTTCTTTTACTATTGCCACTGCTTCAACGCACGCTCTCACATCGTGCACACGCAATATGGAAGCCCCGCCCAGAACCATGGCGAGCACGTTGGCCACCGTGGTGCCGTTAAGCGAACCTTCGGCGTCGGTACCCAGCAACCTTGAAATCATCGACTTGCGCGACATTCCGACAAGAACGGGCAACCCCATCTCGCGCAAACGCCCGAGCCCCGCCAGCAAGGCGTAGTTGCCACCGACCGTCTTACCGAACCCGAAGCCGGGATCGAGTATTATATCCTTTGCTCCAAGGTCGCGCAAGAGCTGCACTTTGCCGGCGAAATCCTGCATGACACTTATCACGTCAGCGCATGACGACATCAAGACGTAAGGCACGCCCAAGCGCGCCACCATGCCGAACATTGGCGGCACGCAGCCACAGGATGTGTCAATCTTACCGTCGTCTGCCGCCTCGCCGCCGAACGAACCTTCATGATTACCACCCGACACGTCGTTGATTATACCCGCACCGAACTCCTCGACGGCCATACGCGCCACCTCCGGACGGAACGTGTCGACAGACAACACGGCATCAGGCTGCACACGGCGCACAGCCGCCAAAGCCATGCGCATGCGCTCCATCTCCTCTCCGGCACTAACCTCGGCTGCACCGGGGCGTGTCGAATATGCACCCACGTCTATTATCTTTCCACCCTCGGCCACTATGCTGTCGGCCCTTGCGGCTATCTCCGCCTCGGTCTGCTTGCGGCTTCCGGCATAAAAAGAGTCGGGAGTGGCGTTAAGAATACCCATAACACAAGGCTCGGACAGGTCTAACATCCGGCCGTTTACATTTAATATATAAGGAGTAATGCCTTTCACTATATAAACTTAAAGAATAAAATTAGTCTCAACAGATGGCAAAAATACGCATAAATATCGAGACTCATTATATTTTTGACGTTTTTTATCACGAATATAAAACAACCCGGGCATCAGCCGCCACGGCGGCCGATG
This sequence comes from Prevotella sp. CAG:1058, assembly GCA_000433175.1. Classification (GTDB taxonomy): domain Bacteria; phylum Bacteroidota; class Bacteroidia; order Bacteroidales; family Bacteroidaceae; genus Prevotella. Next base: position 24,332 of record HF986663.1, on the reverse strand, counting down.
CCCGGGAATGATACAGTATGGAAAACCAAGCAGTGTAAACTGGGCAACCACCTGCCGTGGCATGTCCCTGCCAACAGCCTCAACGGACAGGCGGCACGACCTTGCACTTGCCGCTGTACTCCATGATGTCGAGGCGGATTACGTCAACACGGTGAAACGATTTTTCGGCATACTTCTCGCCCATCTCCTTGAAATCGGGCGACAGTTTGTCTATAAGCAGGCTTATGGCACGGCGCTTCTCGTCGTCGGACAGGCCTATGGCGGCACGGCATTTCATCACGACACTCTCATACTCGGTGGTAAAACGAGACGGTAACAGATTAGTCCTGCCGACAATGCAGAACGAAACCGACGGGTTGCAGGCTATAGCTTCCAGCTTCCTGCCCTCCGGTGCGCAATGCGCATAAAGGCTACCGTGGCCGTCCCAAACGTAATTAAGGGGCAGGCCGTAAGCCTCGCCGCCGGCCGTTACCATCGACAACACGCCGTATTCACACGTCCTTACCAGCTCCAAGGCGCGCGCTTCATCGAGCAGACGGTCCTGCCGGCGCACCGTTCCGTTTACATATTTCATGTCTAAAAACGTATTTTTACATATAAAATATGGAGAATGTACAAAGCTGCTTGTCCGAAAGCCGCCGCAACATTCTCCACAAAATATTAACTGATACATGCCGCCGGGATAAAATCCGCATCACGGCAGACGTAGCTTATGCCACCATACTGTAACTTACAGTACTATGACACGTCCTTCATTGCCCGGCACCACTGCCCCGCGGAGCAGCAGGTTTGCCACCCGCGCTTTCCATCTTGCAGCATCCGGCCGCACACTTGCCGTCGCATGCCTTATTGTCAGGACATGCCTTGGGACAATCAGCACAAGCTTTATTATTGCATCCGGCCGTGCACTTGCCCTTGCACTCCTTGTTGTTTGGACAGTCGGCACAGTTCTTCTTATTACATTCCGACGTACATTTACCTTTGCATTCCTTATTGGCGGGGCACGCCTTGGTGCAGGCTGCGCCAGCCTTCTTACTACATTCTACCACGCAAGTGTCGTTGCATTTCCTGACACAGTTGTTCTGCGCAAAAGCTGTCGTAAAGGAAAATACGAGCAACATTGTTGCCAATAGCATCATTCTTTTCATAACCTGTTTCTTTATTTGTTATTTTATAAAACCAAGGCTTCGTCAGATTGGAAATCTTTTGAATTCGGATTTTCCGGCAAGCCTTTGAAAAAACAAAGATAAGAAAATCTGTACAAAACATATTATTATTTACTGACAAAATCATCAATGTTACGTTTTTTTGATATACTTTTGCAACATAAAACTATTTCACATGGACATATCAGAATTATACAGAATCTTCACCAGGCACCCGCAGGTAACCACAGACAGCCGCGACTGCCCCGAAGGTTCCATCTTTTTCGCACTTAAGGGAGCGTCGTTCAACGGCAACGCCTTCGCAAAAAAGGCTCTCGACGCCGGTTGCTCGTACGCAGTAATAGATGAAAAGGAATACGCCGAAGAAGGCGACAGCCGCTACATACTCACCGACGACTGCCTGAAAACGCTGCAGCAGCTGGCCAACCGCCACCGCCGCACATTGAGAACGAAGATAATCGGAATAACCGGCACCAACGGCAAAACCACCACCAAGGAGCTGCTGGCCGCCGTGCTGGGCGAAAAGTACAACGTGCTGTATACGCAAGGGAACTTCAACAACGACATAGGTGTGCCCAAGACGCTGCTCCGCCTGAAACCCGAACACGAGATAGCCGTTGTGGAAATGGGCGCAAGCCATCCGGGAGACATCAAGACACTTGTCGACATTGTCGAGCCCGACTGCGGCCTGATAACCAACGTGGGCAGGGCGCACCTGCAAGGTTTCGGCTCGTTTGAGGGCGTCGTACGCACCAAAGGCGAGCTTTACGACTATCTGCGCGCACACGGCGGGACGGTATTCATCAACGGCGGCGACGAACACCTGACGGGCATTTCGCACGGATTAAGCCTCGTAAAATATGGCACTAACGACGGAGACGACACCGAAGTGAGCGGCGAAATGACGGTCTGCGACCCGTACCTGAACTTCCGCTGGCATGTGCGCGGCGGCGAATGGCACGAAGTAAAGACACAAATTATAGGCAGCTACAACATGATGAACATGCTCGCCGCAGCATGTGCCGGACTGCATTTCGGCGTAACTCCCGGGCAGGTTGACCACGCCCTGTCGTCATACGTGCCGAAAAACAACCGTTCGGAACTGGAGAAAACCGCACACAACAGCCTCATCATAGACGCTTACAACGCCAACCCGACCAGCATGAACGCCGCCATAAGCAACTTCAGGGAAATCAAGACTGACAGGAAAATGGCCATACTCGGCGACATGGGCGAGCTCGGAGCAGTGAGTGCAGAGGAGCACCAGCGCATTGCCGACATGCTGAAAGAGGCTAAGTTTGACGTCGTATGGCTTGTCGGCGACGAATTCTCGCGCACCGACTGCCAGTTCCGCAAGTTCAAGAACGTAGAGGAGGTAAAGGCTGCCATAGCCGAAAACCGTCCTGAAGGATATTGCATACTGATTAAAGGCAGCAACTCAATGAAGCTGTTCCAGTTGCCTGCATTACTATAAAAACTCCTTCATTACAGCCAACCCATCTATAAAGGCACAAAAACAGCCGGCAGGTAGAATCTGAACACTTTCACCTGCCGGATGTTTTTTATACTTAAAATACCGAGTCGTCAGCTTATCATAAAGCCTCAAGCATTCCCTTTATACAAGCTATCTTATAAATAAACGCCCGTTGGCGGAATTATCTTGAGTAGAATCGTGATGGTTACAGTTTCAAATGATGACCTTTCAGCTTGCAAAACACGGTCTTTCACCTTGTAAAAGATAACCTTTCACACTATAAAAGGATGCCTTTTGCAAACCCGCCGGAAGCGAGCGGAAACCGTAAGCACAAACCACCGATATGCAACAAACTGTAAGCATCTGCCATGAGGGGTACTAATAATCCCGCAACTGGTAAAAGTAAATAATTACGACAAATCTAGTGGCAACAGTCTAAAGAACAAAACTTTTAATAGATAAACATTGCATAAATATATATTTACATTTTCCGCGCCCGTTACAGGACCTGTTTTTTGGACAATGTATACATATATTCACAATCTATAACTAAAAATCCGCCCTTAACGACATAAATAAATACTGTTTCACACATCCATGCAAAAACAATCATGTGAAACGCAAAAAAATCTTTTATTTGACACTCTGTAAAACGGTTTGTTTCAAAGAATTACTACTTTTGCAACGCTTGCATAATTCGCATATAGAACTTTAAAATAAAACAAATGAACAAGTATCGAGCAGCATGTCTCACAGCCATTACCGTATTATGTTTTTCTGATGTAATGGCCCGGCAATGGACACTGAAAGATTGCATTGACTATGCACTGGCAAACAACATTTCCTTACGTAAAACAAAACTGCAAGAATACAGTGCGCTTGAGGATGTAAAGCAAAGCCAGTCTGCACTATTGCCGTCACTTAGTTTTTCCACTTCACAAAACGGCACCTACCGCCCATGGCCTGAAGCAGGAAAGGCCACTGTAGACAACGGTTATGTGCAGTCAAGCATTGACAAGATTTACTACAGCGGCTCTTACAGCGTAAACGGAAACTGGACAGTATGGAACGGAGGTCGCAACACCAACACGGTGAAACTCAACAAACTGGCGGCAGAACAGGCACGGCTCGACTCTGCCGAGACGGCAAACTCCATACAAGAACAGATTGCGCAGCTTTATGTACAGATATTATATTCGAACGACGCAATCAACGTATGCAAGGAAAGTCTTGAAACAAGCAAGATAAATGAAAACAGAGGAAAAGACATGTTTGAAGTCGGCAAAATAAGCAAGGCCGACCTTGCACAGCTAACGGCACAAAGGGCACAGGACGAATTCAATGTAATCGAGGCCGAGAGCAACATGAGGAATTACAAGCGACAGCTCAAACAACTGCTCCAGATTACGGACGACGAGGAATTCGACATTGCCATTCCGCAAACTACTGACGAAATGGCACTATGCGAAATACCTGCCCTCAACGAAGTTTATGCAGCGACGCTTAACATCAGGCCTGAGATAAAGAATGCCAAACTAGGAATTGAAAGCAGCGACCTGAGCATAAAAATAGCAAAGGCACAGAAACTGCCGACCATAGACCTTAACGCCGGAGTCTCCACAAATACTACCACCATGAGCGACAACAAATGGGGGCAACAGCTCAAAAACAACGTCAACGTAGGAGCTGGATTTACAGTCAGCATCCCACTGTTTGACAACCGCTCATCAAAAACTGCCGTCAACAAGGCAAAAATACAGATAGAAAACTACATACTCGAACTGCGTGACAAACAAACCACTCTCTACTCCACCGTGGAAAACTACTGGTTGCAGGCTGTAATCAACCAAAACAAGTTCAAGGCGGCAAAAGTGTCAACAGAGAGCGCTAAAGCCAGCTACGAGCTTCTGAGCGAACAATTTGCCCTAGGTATTAAAAACATAGTAGAACTCATGACCGGCAAGAACAATCTGCTTACTGCGCAGCAAAACGAGTTGCAGAGCAAATACCTCGCAATACTCAACATTGACATGCTGAAATTCTACGAAACAGGAAATTTAAAATAACGAACATATATGAAAAGGAACAGTAAATTATGGATTATTGTCGGTGTTTTGGCAGTAATAGCATTGGTAATGTGGCTTTTTTCCGGCAAAAAGAAGAAAGAAGAAGTTACGTTTGAAACCGTTGCTGCAGCTCCGGCAACAATAAGGAGCAGCATTACAGCCACAGGCACGATAGAACCTGTGACAGAAGTCACAGTCGGTACACAGGTCAGCGGTATTGTCAGCAAACTGTACGTCGACTACAACAGCGTGGTGAAGAAAGGACAGATAATAGCCGAATTGGACAAGACAAACCTGATAAGCCAGCTGAACACCGCAAAAGCCAACCTGCAGAGTGCGATAAGCAACATGAAATACCAGACGGCGAACTATAAAAGGTATAAGAACCTTTACGACAAAGGACTCGTAAGCGCCGACGAGTTCGAGGTCGCACAACTTTCATACAAACAGGCCAAGGAGCAGGTTGCATCTTCAAAAGAAGAAGTAAACCGTGCAGAGACAAACCTCGGATATGCTACCATCACTTCGCCTATTGACGGAGTAGTACTGTCAAAAGCTGTGGAAGAAGGCCAGACAGTTGCAGCAAGCTTCTCTACACCTGAACTTTTCACCATTGCACAAGACCTGACGGACATGAGGGTTATTGCCGATGTTGACGAGGCAGACATAGGCAACATTAAAAATGGCAACAGGGTTTCATTCACCGTCGACGCCTTCCCCGACGACACGTTCAGCGGCACCGTAACCCAGGTTAGGCAAGAAGCCACAACAACAAACAACGTGGTAACATACGAGGTTGTAATCAGCGCGCCAAATTCAGACTTGAAACTGAAACCGGGACTCACTGCCAACGTAACAATATATACAGCCGAAATAAACGGAGTGCTGTGTGTACCGAGCAAAGCGCTAAAATATACTCCTACCAAAGAAACTGTTGGAAACAAAAAGATACAGGACGTTCAGGGCAAGAACAAGGTATGGACAATTGAAGGCGACAAGATTGTGGCGCACAGCGTAAGCATAGGTGCGACCGACGGCTCCAACACCCAGATACTAAAAGGCATAAGCTCGGGA
>HF986663.1:11414-18484 GCA_000433175.1 Prevotella sp. CAG:1058 | reverse complement strand
GGAAGAGAAACCCGAAGAACCTGAGACTGAAAGCAGTCCGTTTGCACCAGGACCACCGGACAAGGACAAGAAGAAAAAGTAAAAAGACAGGATAGTCATGGAGAAAAAGGTAGTCATAGAACTTCAGAACGTGAAGCGCAACTTTCTCGTAGGTGACGAAACGGTACACGCACTGTGCGGTATTTCCTTCAAGATATACGAGGGCGAGTTTGTCACAATAATGGGTAAGTCAGGCTCAGGCAAATCCACCCTGCTCAACCAGTTGGGATGTCTCGACACCCCGAGCAGCGGCGAATACTATCTCGACGGAATATCCGTACGCAAGATGTCAAAGTCGCAAAGGGCAACACTGCGCAACAAGAAGATAGGATTCATCTTCCAGAACTATAACCTGCTGCCAAAGACAACCAGCATCGAGAATGTGGAGCTCCCGCTCATGTACAATCCATCGGTAAGCGCAAAAGAACGCCTCGAACGCGCAACCAAAGCCTTGTGCGAAGTAGGATTAGGCAACCGCCTGTACCACAAGTCAAACCAAATGTCGGGAGGCCAGATGCAGCGTGTGGCAATAGCACGCGCACTGGTCAACAATCCGGCAGTAATACTTGCCGACGAGGCTACAGGTAATCTTGACACGCGCACTTCTTTCGAGATTCTCGTGCTGTTCCAGAAACTTCACGCCGAAGGGCGCACGATAATATTCGTAACTCACAACCCGGACATAGCAAATTACTCCTCACGCAACATCATGCTGCGTGACGGAGTCATAATAAGCGACAAAATAAACGAAAACATCCTCTCCGCCAAGGAAGGATTGGCCGCACTTCCGGCAAAGAGCGATGAATGACATAGTAAAAACAAACAAGACATAAAAAGATGAATTACGCGAATCTGTTCAAAATAGCGCTGAAGGCCATCGCAGCAAACAAGATGCGATCGTTTCTTACGGCATTGGGCATCATCATAGGCGTTGCATCAGTCATAACAATGCTTGCCATCGGTCAAGGCTCCAAGAGAAGCATACAAGCAAACATTGCCGAGATGGGCTCCAACATGATAATGATACATCCCGGTGCCGACATGCGTGGAGGAGTAAGACAGGACGCCTCGTCAATGGAAACCCTGAAAATCAGCGACTACACTGCCATCAAGGACGAATGCAACTACATCAAAGGCATCAGCCCGACAGTGACCAGCAGCGGACAGTGGATATACGGCAACAACAACACCCCGTCAAGCATTTACGGCGTCAATCAGGACTATCTCGACATAAGGCAGCTTTCAGTCAGCGAGGGAGAGGTATTCACTGACACCGACATCAAGACGAGCGCCAAGGTTTGTATTCTCGGACAGACGATTGTCGACAACCTGTTTCCCGACGGTTCCGACCCAATAGGAAAAGTAGTGAGATTCAACTCCATACCGTTCAGAGTTATCGGCGTGCTGAAAAAGAAGGGCTACAACTCTATGGGAATGGACCAGGACGACCTTGCATTGGCCCCATACACTACCGTCATGAAACGAATATTGGCACAGACTTACCTTGAAGGCATCACGTGTTCGGCAATAACCGAAAACCTTACCGACAAGGCAACGGAGGAAATCGCGCAAATACTACGCCGGACCCACAAACTTAAGGAGGCAACAGAAGACACCCCCGGCGACGAAGACGACTTCAACATACGCTCACAAGAGGAGTTGTCAAACATGATGAACTCAACAACCGACATGCTCACAGTACTTCTCGGATGCGTTGCCGGCATTTCGCTCATAGTCGGCGGTATCGGAATCATGAACATAATGTATGTCAGCGTGACTGAACGCACACGCGAAATAGGCTTGAGAATGAGCGTCGGCGCCAGGGGCATAGACATTCTGAACCAGTTCCTGATTGAAGCCATAATGCTAAGCGTTACGGGCGGAATAATTGGAGTGCTGATAGGCATAGGGGCATCATATTCGGTAAAAGCCTTCGCCCACTGGCCCATATTCATACAGCCGTGGAGCATTATAATGAGTTTCGCCGTATGCACCTTCACCGGTGTGTTCTTCGGATGGTATCCTGCAAAGAAAGCCGCCCAGCTGGACCCGATAGAAGCCATACGATACGAATAGCACCACACAGGCCAACCGGCATATTCATACAACCCTTGGCCTTGTGAAAAAAGTTTACACGAAACGGGCAAAGCCTTGACTTGTGAAGGTCAAGGCTTTGTCTCATTTTATAGTTCCGTTACGATATGAAAAGAGGGTGTACCAGAATCGTCATATATTTGGTGCACCCTCCGCTTTAACCTTATTCCACAACGTTACAGCGCTTCAAGCATGCGCTTAATCACCACGGAAGCTGAAATCTCGCGGTTTGCAGCTTCGGGAATCACGAGCGAATTTGGCCCTTCGATAACGTCGTCGGTTACAATCAGTCCGCGTCGTACGGGCAGGCAGTGCATGAACTTGCCGTTGTCGGTAACAGCCATGTGCGCCTCGTCGATAGTCCACGACATGTCCTTAGACAGGATTTTGCCGTAATCGGCCGGATTGGTAACGCCCGGACAGCTCCAGTTCTTGGCATAAACGAAGTCAGCACCCTCGAGAGCTTTCATCTGGTCGTACTCCACACGGGCGTTTCCTACAAACTTCGGGTCAAGCTCGTAGCCTTCGGGATGGGTCACAACGAAGTCAACGTCGGCGGCGTTCATCCACTGTGCGAACGAGTTTGGCACGGCCTGCGGCAGCGCGCGGCAGTGTGGTGCCCATGACAGCACGACCTTCGGGCGTGCCTTGGTCTTGTGTTCCTCTATCGTTATAAGGTCGGCAAAGGCCTGGAGCGGATGCACAGTGGCGGTCTCCATTGCGAAAACGGGGCGTCCGCTGTATTTTATGAACTGGTTGAGCACGGTCTCGGCATAGTCGTATTCACGGTCGGTCAGTCCGGCAAACGAGCGCACCCCTATCATGTCGCAGTAGCAGCCCATTACCGGAATGGCTTCAAGCAGGTGCTCGCTCTTGTCGCCGTCCATAATGACTCCACGCTCTGTCTCCAGTTTCCACGCACCTGCGTTCACGTCGAGCACGATGACGTTCATTCCCAGATTAATCGCAGCTTTCTGCGTACTGAGACGTGTGCGGAGACTGTTGTTGAAGAATATCATCATCAAGGTCTTGTTCTTACCGAGATGCTGGTATTTAAACCTGTCGTTCTTTATCTCCCCAGCCTCGGCTAGAGCCTGCTTCAGGTCGCCGAGGTCTTCTACATTAATGAATGTTCTCATTAAAAAATACTTTATTTATTGATGTTTAAGATTATAGTCACTGTATGGTGCAGACCTGCGTGGGCGCCCATAACGATGGCAGTCCACGCAGGTATTCATTACAAACGGCAGGAGCATTAATCCTTCTTCCGGCTGTCCTTGTCGCGTATCTCTACACGGCGAATCTTGCCGCTGATGGTCTTGGGCAGCTCGTCTACAAACTCGATTATGCGCGGATACTTGTAAGGAGCTGTCTCGCGCTTGACGTGGTTCTGCAATTCCTTCACCAGGTCGTCGCCCGCCTTGTCCTTCCAGTCCTTGCCAAGCACCACGGTGGCCTTGACTACCATTCCGCGAATGTCGTCGGGCACGCCGGTTATGGCGCACTCTACCACGGCGGGATGTGTCATAAGGGCGCTCTCCACCTCAAACGGGCCGATGCGGTAGCCGCTGCTCTTAATCACGTCGTCGATGCGCCCCTCGAACCAATAATACCCGTCCTCGTCACGCCATGCCACGTCGCCCGTATGGTAAAGGCCGTCGTGCCACACCTGGCGTGTCTTCTCCTCGTCGCGGTAGTAGCCCTTGAACAGGCCCAGCGGCTTGCCCTTGCCGGTGCGTATTACAATCTCGCCCTTCTCGCCGTCCTCGCACGATGTGCCGTCGGCACGCACCAGGTCGATGTCGTACTGCGGATTGGGCATGCCCATGCTGCCGGGCTTCGGCGTCATCCAAGGCATCGTGCCTAGCGTCATGGTGGTTTCGGTCTGGCCGAATCCTTCCATCAGCCTTATTCCGGTAAGCTCGAAGAACCTGTCGTAGACGGCCGGATTGAGCGCTTCGCCCGCCGTGCAGCAGTAGCGCAGCGACGACAAGTCGTATTTGGAGAAGTCCTCGTGTATCATGAAACGGTAGACCGTTGGCGGTGCGCAGAACGATGTTATGCGGTACTGCTCTATCTTGCGCATTATCTTTTCAGCGGTAAACTTCTGGTGCTCGAACACAAACACCACCGCCCCTGCGAACCACTGGCCATAGAGTTTGCCCCAGGCGGCCTTGCCCCAGCCCGTGTCGGCCACGGTCAGGTGTATGCTGTCTTCTGAAAGATTGTGCCAGAACACGCCCGTAGTAAGGTGTCCCAACGGATAAGTGAAGTCGTGGGCCACCATCTTTGGCTCGCCGCTGGTGCCGCTGGTGAAGTAGAGCAGCATTATGTCGTCATTGTCATTTACAAGCCCGGGACGCTCGAACGGCGGCACACCGTTCCACTCCTTGTGCCAGTCGTGGAAGCCTTCGGGCACGTTGGGGCCGATGCTCACCAGTGTCTTGAGCGTCGGACTGTCTTTCCTTGAAGCGGCAACCTGCTCCAGCACGTAGTCGTCGCCGACGCAGATAATAGCCTTAACGCCGGCGCTTGTGTTGCGGTAGACGATGTCGTGCGTGGTGAGCATGTGGGTAGCCGGCACGGCTACGGCACCGAGCTTATGCAGCGCAATCATCGAAAGCCAGAACTCGTACCTGCGCTTGAGTATCAGCATGACCACGTCGCCGCGGCCAATGCCGAGCGAACTGAAATAAGACGCAGCGCGGTCGCTCTGCTCCTTAATGTCCTTGAACGTGAAGCGTATGCAGTTGTCTTCGTCGTCCGTCCACAACAGGGCGAGCTTGTCGGGCGCCTCCATAGCCCAAGCGTCCATCACGTCGTATGCGAAGTTGAAATTATCGGGGACTTTGAAATGAAGATTCTGCTTGAAGTCTTCAACAGACGTGAATTTAGTCTGAGTCAAAAATCTTTCTATCATTTTGCTTATACCTATTAAAATAACATTGCACGGGCACAACAGCGCGCCATAGGCAGGCAGCCGGATGCCTGATGCGGCGGGCAGCAACCGCCCGGCTGTGTCATACGCCGCCATTGCATGCGTGGCAATACCAGCCGGCGGCAATAGCAATGCGACCTTTATTTGTGTTCCTGTACTTTAAACTATACAATCACCGCCAGAAACTTTACGGGCTTGCCATCAAGGGCACGCATGCAGTGGGGCTGCGATGCATCGAAGTATATGCTGTCACCCTCGTTGAGCACAAGCACCTTCTTGCCTATTGTCAACTCAAGGCTGCCCTCTATCACGATGTTGAATTCCTGTCCGTCGTGCGAGTTCTTCTCCAACGGGGCACCGTCGGGCTTGGGCTCTACCAGCACCATGAACGGTTCGGCCTTGCGCCCGCGGAAGCCGCCCGCCAGGCTCTGGTACTTGTAAGCCTTGCGGCGCTCAACACTTACGCCCTGCCCCTTGCGGGTAAGGAAGTAAGCGTTCATGTGCGGCTCGACGCCGAACATAAGCACATCGAAGCCTATGCCGTATTTCCTCGCTATCTTCTGCATGCTGCTTATCGAAAGCTCGCCCTCGCCCTCCTCGGCTTTCAGGTAAGCCTCAAGCGACACGCCGCAGAGGTCGGCCACTTCTTGCGCCTGGATGTCGAGCACCTCACGGAGCCCCTTCAAACGTTCACCGATTTGTTTTATTTCATCTTCCATTTAGATATCGTTTTAGTGATAATTGCGACAAAAATACTAATTTAATATCACAAAAACGAAACTTATGATAGAAAATTGTCATTTTATATTTATCTTTACACCGGATAAAAGACTGCTCCCGTACAAACGCGCACACGGGCTGTACCAATGCTCTTGCAAAAGGTAACCTTTCAGGATGCAATAGGTAACCTTTTACGCCCTGAAAGACGGCATATTGCACGGCGAAAGATAACCTTTTGCAAGCGTGCCCCAAACGGCAACAACCGGCAACGGTAAGACGACGCTGTAACACATGTATCAGTAATATTCATACTTGAACAGCCTTAAATGTATTAATAAGATATGTACACGCACGCATCGAGCCGGTAATTTCACGGAAATCCGTTATTGCCTGATTCGGAATAATGTATATTTTTGCAACACATGCAAACTGCAGTGATACAAGACAGGCAGTCACGCATACACCAAAATAAGTGGCGAATAATAATAACCCATAAAAAAACACGACTATGAAAAAAGCAATCAAGACACTGTGCGCAGTAGCGATAGCGCTCTTCGCATTACCGCAACACGCAGACGCCCAATTCTTCAAGAAACTGAAAGAAGCCGCCGCTGACGTTGTCAAGGAGACCATCGTAGGCGAGCAATCAGGCACGAATGCAAGTACAAGCACACAGGGTGCAACGTTCGTGACTACGTCAAACGGCGTTGGAGTAAGCAACCCGGGCGCCAAACACTTCGACATCGAGTTTGTAGAGGCCGTAGGCAACACGGCGGGCAACACCGTAACCATTATCGTAAAGGCAACGTCGAAAGACCTGAACTATTCAAACGTGCACATAGGCGACAACCACGTTACGGCATACGACGCTGACGGCAACGAGTACAAGAGCACCACCGGCTCGCCGACCAAAAACCTTACGGTCGGCATACCAGTCAAGTTCGAATGGTCGAAACTGATAAACGTGCCTGCCACGGTTAGCGTTCTGCCCGTGGTCTACACCACTTATTACGTCAACGCAGACATAAGGTCGCGCTCGGGCACGCTGTCTACTTACATCCAACTGAAGAACGTACCGATTAAATGGCAATAAAAACAAGAAAGGCGGCTGCCTCACCGGGCAGCCGCCTTTTTTATGTCATCAATACAGGAGCAGCAAGCCTGCCACGCCCGCATAGCAAATCATGCGTATCGGATTAATCTTCATGTACTTCGTACCGACGAACGACGCCACGAAGAGGAAACAGCTAATCCAGAACTGCCAGGGATTAATGGCGGG
>HF986663.1:0-11345 GCA_000433175.1 Prevotella sp. CAG:1058 | reverse complement strand
TGCAGCCGCCAACAGGCCTACAACGGCAGGACGCAACCCCAGGAATATGCTCTGCACGGTCTGTGTGTTCATGTACTTCATGAACATCCTTGCAATAAGTATGATAAGTATCAGCGAAGGCAGCACAAGCGCGAATGTCGCCGTAAGGCTGCCCAGCATCGACATGCCATAGCCGAAACCTGCGTTGTGTACGGCCGTATAGCCGCAGTATGTGGCTGAATTGATGCCTATCGGACCGGGAGTCATCTGGCTTATAGCCACAATGTCGGTAAACTCGGAAGTGGTAAGCCAGCCGTGGTTGTGGACAATCTCGCCCTGGATAAGCGACAACATGCCGTATCCGCCGCCGAAACCGAACAGCCCGATTTGGAAAAACGTTATGAAAAGCTCTAAAAATATCATATCTAAGAATTTATCGATTATGAACCAAGGATTAACCTGAACGGCCGGGCATCATCACCCTGCTAAAACATGAACCTAAGAGGCCGGCAGGGGAAACGACACCCTGTATTGCCACGCCGCCCAGGATCAGTTTCCCGAATCCTTATTCCGTCGGTTTTATGTATTTACCGTAAACATAACCGCCGATGCCGGCTGCAAGGACTACATATATAGGCGAAACGCCGAGCATCCATATTGCAAGGGCGCAGGCGATGGGAATCCAGCAGTTGGTCAGCGTTATCCTGGCACTCTTGGCCATATTGAACGTAGGCACGGCTATCAGCGCCACCACGGCCGGTCGTATGCCGCGGAATATCGCCGACACCACCTTGTTGTCCTCGAACTGGTGGAAGAACATGGCTATCGCCAATATTATCAGGAATGAAGGCAAAGCCGTTCCGAGACTGGAACAAACCGCCCCCTTGATTTTCTTCAGCTTATAGCCGATAAACACGCTGACGTTGATGGCAAGGACGCCTGGGCAGCTTTGTGAAATTGCTATTATGTCTAAAAACTCTTCCTTGTCCAGCCATTTGTGTTTGTCTACGACTTCGGCCTCGATCATCGGTATCATGGCATATCCTCCACCGAAAGTGAACAGGCCTATCTTGAAAAACGTCTTAAAGCTCTCAATGTAAAAGTTGGACATTGTGTGAATATATAAATAAAAAAGAGTGAAGGAGAGGACGAACAAGCATAGCCGCCTTGCAGGCATGTGCCGGGAACAAGAGGCACAACCCAAGACACGTTCATGCTTACCCGCCGTCTCCCTTACTTCTTATAACAAACTATTTCCTGTTCTCAATCCACTTGCGGGCATTGACAAAGGCCTCCATCCACGGCGTAACGTCGTCGTTGCGGCGGTCTGCCGGATACCATGCGTTCTGCCATGGGAAGATTGCACGCTCAAGGTGGGGCATCATTGCCAGGTGGCGTCCGTCGGCCGAACAGATACCGGCAACGGCATAGTCGGAGCCGTTGGGGTTGCCTGGATATTCGGCATAGTTGTATTTGGCTACAACATTATACTTGTCCTCGCCCTCGGGCAGGTAGAACTTGCCTTCTCCGTGGGCCACCCAGATACCAAGCTTGTTGCCGCTCAGCGAGCCGAACATTACGCTGTCGTTCTGCTGTATGTCAAGGCTGAGGAAGCTGCTCTCGAACTTGTGCGAGTTGTTGTGCAGCATCTTGGCTTTCTTTCCGTGCTCGGGATTGATGAGGTTGAGCTCTACCATCAGCTGGCAACCGTTGCAGATGCCGAGCGACAGGGTGTCCTCGCGGGCGTAGAACTTGTCGAGCGCCTCCTTTGCCTTCGGGTTGAAGAGGAACGCTCCCGCCCATCCCTTGGCGCTGCCGAGTACGTCAGAGTTAGAGAATCCTCCGCAGAACACGATCATGTTGATGTCCTCAAGGGTCTCGCGGCCGCTGATAAGATCGGTCATCATTACGTCCTTGACGTCGAAGCCTGCAAGATAGAGCGAGTAAGCCATCTCGCGCTCGCCGTTGGTTCCCTTCTCGCGGATTATCGCAGCCTTGATTCCTGACGGCTCGCGGCGGTCGGCAGAGATGCCGTACTGCGACAGTTTACCTGTAAAGTCGTCGTTGAACTTCATCTCCAACGGCTGCTTCTTATAGTTTTCATGACGTGCGTCGGCGCATCCGTTCATGCTCTGGTCGCGATCAAGCAGGTAAGAAGTCTTGTACCATACGTCGCGCATTGCGTCGATGTCGAACTCGTGTGTGAAGTCGCCCTTGCTTACCTTCAGCTTGCGCGAAGCAGTGTCGGGGCGTCCGATGCAGGCGTAGCATACTCCGTTGTCGTCCATCAGGTCCTCGAAGTCGTCCTTGTGGTCTTCAGATACCTGGACGATGACGCCGGGGTTCTCTGCCAACAGCATCTTGACGATGTCGTCGCAGTCGAACATGTCGAGGCTTATGTCGAGACCGCCGTCAACATTTGCAAAGCACATCTCAAGCAGCGTGGTAACCATACCGCCTGCGCTGATGTCGTGTCCGGCCATTATCCAGCCGTTGCTTATCAGCTCCTGAAGGGTGTTGAAGGCGTTGCGGAAGTATTCAGGGTTCTTCACCGTGGGCACGTCGTCGCCCACCTTGCCGAGCGACTGTGCGAATGCGCTGCCGCCGAGGCGAAGCTCGTCGTATGAGAAATCTATGTGGTAAAGCAGTGACTTCTTGTCATTGACAAGTACGGGTGAAACCACCTTGCGCACGTCTGACACCTCGCCGCCGCTGCTTACGATTACTGTTCCCGGGCTGATTATCTTCTGTCCGTCGGGATATTGCTGGCTCATGGATAGCGAGTCCTTACCCGTAGGCACGTTGACCTTGATTGCGCAGCAGAAGTCAGACAGGGCCTTGACGGCACTGTAAAGGCGTGCGTCCTCACCTTCCTGCGAGCGGCAGGGCCACATCCAGTTGGCAGAGAGGCTTACGCTGTCGAGGCCTTCCTCGAGCGGAGCCCACACGATGTTGGTCAGCGACTCGGCAACCGACAACACGCTGCCTGCCTCAGGCGATGCCAGACCTGCCTGCGGAGCGTGTCCGAGGGCTGTTGCTATACCCTTCTTGCCACGATAGTCGAGGGCAACCACGCCGCAGTCAGACAGAGGCAGCTGTATACGGCCCTGGCACTGCTGGCGTGCTATCTTGCCTGTTACGCTTCGGTCGACCTTGTTGGTCAGCCAATCCTTGCAGGCTACGGCCTCAAGCTGGAGCACGCGGCTTACGTATTCGTCGAGCACCGCACCAGGATTTGAATGCGAGTAGCTTACGTCTTCGTAGTGGCGTTCAACGGTCTTGTCCACCATGTAGGTCTTGGGCGAGTGGCCGAACATCTGCGCCACGTCGAGGTCGAACGGCTTGACACCGTCGCCCTGCACGAACGAGAAGTGTGCGTCGCCCGTGGTTTCGCCGACCACATACAGCGGGGCACGCTCGCGCTCGGCTATCTTGCGCACGTGTTCGATATGTTTTTCGTCAATGAGCAGACCCATGCGCTCCTGACTTTCGTTTGCTATAATCTCCTTGCTCGACAGTGTCTTGTCGCCGATGGGCAGCTTGGTCATGTCTATCTGGCCGCCGCACTCCTCGACAAGCTCCGACAGACAGTTGACGTGGCCTGCCGAACCGTGGTCGTGGATGCTGACAACCGGGTTGACGTCTTCCTCGCACAGGGCGCGCACAAGGTTGTATGCACGCTTCTGCATCTCGGGGTTGGCGCGCTGCACGGCGTTAAGCTCGATGCCGTTGCTGTAACGGCCGGTATCAACAGACGACACGCTGCCGCCGCCGAGACCGATGCGGTAGTTGTCGCCGCCGACAACCACGACCTTGTTGCCCTTCTGCGGCTCCTTCTTCAGGCAGTCGCGCTTCGTGCCGTAGCCGACGCCTCCGGCAAGCATGATAACCTTGTCGTAAGCGTACTTCTCGTCGCCTTCCTTATGCTCGAAGGTAAGCACCGAACCGGTGATCAGCGGCTGACCGAACTTGTTGCCGAAGTCTGACGCACCGTTGGAAGCCTTTATCAATATCTGTTCAGGCGTCTGGTACAGCCACTTGCGCACGGGCAGTATGTCTTCCCAGTCGCGTTTGGTTGAAGGGGTAAGAGTGGAGAGTGAAGAATCATCCTCTTTCAACCTTGGATAAGAGGTCATGTAGACGGCCGTTCCGGCGATTGGCCACGAGCCTACACCACCGCCCATACGGTCGCGTATCTCTCCGCCGGTACCTGTTGCGGCACCGTTGAACGGCTCTACGGTCGTTGGGAAGTTGTGTGTCTCGGCCTTCAGCGAGATAACGCTCTCTATGTCCTTTATGCGGAAATAGTCGGATGTTGACTGGTCTTCCGGTGCGAACTGCTCGATTACAGGTCCCTGTGAAAAAGCCACGTTGTCCTTGTATGCACTAAGTATCTTGTGCGGATTCTCCTTTGTCGTCTTCTTAATCATGTTGAAGAGCGACGACTCCATCTCCTTGCCGTCGATGATGAACACACCGCCGAATATCTTGTGGCGGCAGTGCTCCGAGTTGATCTGTGCGAAGCCGAATATCTCAGAGTCTGTAAGCGGCCTGCCCAGCTCCTTCTCTATCTTGTGCAGATACTCTATTTCCTCGGGCGACAGTGCGAGGCCCTCCTGCTCGTTGTACTCCTCAAGGTTGTCAACGTGCTTTATGGGCTCGGGCTTGTGGTCGACGGTGAACACATTCTGGTCGAGCCCTTCGTACATGCGTTGCAGCATGGGGTCGTAGTCGGCGTCCTTGGAGCTTACCGGGAAGTATTCCTCAATACGCGAAATGCCGTTCAGATTCATGTTTTGTGTAATCTCAACGGCATTCGTACTCCAGGGTGTTATCATCTCGCGGCGCGGGCCTACGAAATAACCGCCGAGGCAGTTGTCTTCTACGAGTGTGGCGTCGCCATAAAGCCAGCACAGTTCCTTTATTTCATCGTTATTCAGCTGATGGTCAGCTTCGGTTGCAATAACGCTTTGTGATGGAGTTCTGAAAAAAAGAATCATAACTTAGACTATTTTGTTTTAATCGTTTACGCAGATATTGAGAATAATAGGTGCAAACTTACGTAAATTCTGCGGAAAAAACGAATAAACTTAAAAGAATAAGAGTTTTTACGTTGAAAGTCAGCCGCTTTACTGTTGGCGACTGCTGATTTATACACAAACAAGCGCTGCATTTCTGCCTGAAAACCGATGAACTGCCGGCACCTGTTTCTATTAAAACCGGCACACGCACACTCATGTAGCGCCGGCTTTATTTCATCAAGAGCAAACGCACAAACCGACGGCGCAGCACAGCCTCAACGGCAACTGCTCCACACTTATGCGCCAACCTGTAAAATGATTACTGCACAGGCCGGAACCGCAAAACACCAACACTAAAAACACCAACCGTGTTGCTTCACAATACCGGCCTCTCTGTAATAGGTTACCTTTCGCTGTCTGAAAGGTAACCTATTGCACGATAAAAGGCACCTTTCACGCGCTGAAAGGTGCCCTTTTGCGTTCCCGTTGGCATCCTTTTATGCAGTCGTTTGTGTCCTTTTAGCGTGAGTTCGGCATAATCCGCTGCATTACATTCATAGTTCCGTTCCGTACAATCCGATGAAACACGGCATTCGTCCTCCGCCATGTTGCCATCCACGTGTATGGATGTTCGGCTTGAGTGTCCGTGTAATGCAGCCCCCTCCCAACCTCCCCGAGGGGAATGAAAAGGCAGCCCCTCCCGCCCTCCCCAAGGGGAGGGGAATGAAAAGGCTAATGTCTTAACTCCTTTACTACATAACTCCTTAACTCCTAAAGAAAAAAGGCTATTGTCTTTAACTACTTAGCGAACGTAGTGAGCGATAACTTCCTTAACTACTTTAACTACTAATATTTTAAAATAGTTACCCGGACGCTCCAACCGAGCGTCCCTATCCGTGAATGGCATTATCCGCGTAGAAAAATATTTACGTTAAAAGTTGTGGCTTAAAAATATTTTATATATATTTGCATCGCAAATCAAGACGCAATGTAGCTTCTTGATGGGGAGATTACATTACCTTGGCAATTCGTCTGCGGCACTTGACTGAACGCCGCGGAGGAAAGTAATGGGACGGCTCTTCTCCCTTAAAGCGAAACATTCACATACGTCCTGAGTCCCGTCTTGCAGGATAATAATTAACTGTTTGTAGGCTTTTTGAGCTTGCAGGTGATGATTGTTATCTATGCGGAACTTGGTCTTATCGCTTAAAAACTTTTCGGGGGGGGTATTTTTACACTAATCCATTACGGCAAAGGCGCAATAAGTCTTTGCAACGTTACTTTCCGTTTTGCTTTCATCCGTTTTGTATGCGCCGGCTACGGTCGGTGCAGGGATTGTTGTGTGCTGAACTTTCGGCAGGCAAGGGGCAAGGCTTTCTGCTTGTCCTTTTTCTGCCAAAATCAATTGATTTACCAAAACAATAAACCTTATTTGATATGAAGACTTTTGCTATTGACGGTCGTTTGAGGGTCAAGACCCTGAAAGACCACTTTAAGGAAACATTCGGAGGGACGCTTCGCGTTTATAACGGCAAAAAGAAAGCCGACGACGAAGCAACGCTGGCTTCGATACGCACGGGCGACACGGTTTCGGGGCAGGTGGAATGCACCGAGAACATGACCGTGGGCGAATTTGAACAGGAAATGTCAGACAAGTTCGGCATAAAGGTGCAGGTAGCTTCGCCAGACGACTGGGTGCTCGCCCTCGACGAATACACTCTGTCAACCGTTTGCGACATACCAAAAAATGCCACGAAAGCCAAGATGCAGGCCTTGCTCGAACAGCAGTATGCCGCCGACGAGGCGGAGGTGGATGGTGCGGCACCGGCTGAAGTGGCTGATGCCGACAAGTATGTGCCGGCGAAGAAGTCTGCCATTTTGGGCGAATATATCATCACGGTGAAGGCAAACAACTCTGTTGAGGTGTTCCGCATTTACGATAATGTGCGCGCGTCACTGCGCGAGGCCGCCCAAACGGTCGGTTTTCAGTATGACCCCGACTGGAACACGCGCCGTTTCGGTCTGACGCTTGTCAAGGCTTACGGTCAAGGTACAAGGCAAGCCACGATTGGCGAATATACCATCGCCATACGTCCGTCGGGCACGGTGGAAACTTACCGCATATATGGCAACACCATATCCGCACTGCGTGAGATAGCCGGCAATGTGGGCTTCAACTATGAACCGACGTGGAACACCCAAACGTTTGGCTCTAAGCTGGTGGATTTTATTAACGAGAATAAGTAAGTGACAAGTAAACGAGCGGACAAGTGACAAGGCTTGTTTACTGAAAAACTCGTCTGCTAAATAAAAAACAAGAACGAATGGTAAAGGTAACAGCATCAGGAAAGATGGATAAGCGCACCAAGGAGTATAAGGAACTCAAGGCGCGCTTGGCCAAGGCTCGCGCGGCAAAGGCGAAAGGCGCGGCACCGGCAAAGCCGAGGCTGAAGAAGACAGCCGCAGGCAAAGTGGACAAACGCACGAAAGAGTATAAGCAGATGGCTGCCAACATGGCAAAGGCGCGTCGCGCCAAGGGTAGCCTGAAGAACAGGCTGAAACGACTTTTCGGTTATTAAAAACAGGAGGAACTTGACTTATGAAATCATCATTAGAAGCGGTAGCTAACTTCATCGGCTTTGCAATCTGGGCCGACGGCGAGTATGACGCAACCGAAAAGGAAACGGTAGAGGAAATTGCCGATGCGTTCGGCTTCAACACGATAAAGTTCGGTATGGCCGTTGACGTGGCCCTGTCACGCATCAACCCCATGAACGAGGAACAGATTAACGCCTTCCTTGAGAAGGCCGCCCAAGACATCGACGCCGAAGAGATAGGCGAGGTGTTCGAGGCTGTGCTCCAAATGGTATTGGCCGACGGCGTGCTGGCCGAGGGCGAGGTGAACAACCTGCTGGCCATAGCCGACGCATTGGGCATGGAGCCGGCGCAGGCCGTAATGTTGCTCTGTGACATGGTGAAGACTGAACCGGAGCTGGACGTCGAAGTGAATGGGGGCGTTGAAGAATAACCTGTTGGTAAGCGTGTTGCGTGGCGATATTGAACGCTTCCTGAACACGAACACGGAGCTGATGTTCAACGAGCGCGACCTGCAAGTAAGGGTAGCCACTTGGCTGCGTGACAGTGGCCACTACGACAAGGTGGACATGGAGTATGCCGTGCCAAAGGAGGAACTGGAAGCACGTGGGCTGGAGTTGAAAACCCTGTCGTTCCCTTGGAACAACGACCTGTCAATCGACGTTGTGGTGGAGAGGCTGGGTGAGTTTGCCGCCGTGGAGCTGAAATACGCCACGCGCCCCGTGGATGTGAAGATAGACCGCTTCGGCGAACCGTTGAGAACCCATTGCCTCATCGTGAAGAACCAGGCCGCCAGCGACTTAATCATGTATAACTACTGGAAAGACGTGCGCCGCATAGAGGCGTTAACCCAATGTTACCCCGCCGTAAAAGGCGGTGTGGCCTTGATAGTAACCAACAACGTGACTTACTGGCGTGAGCCACGCACGGATTCGGGTTACAGGGCTTTCTCCACCTATGATGGCAACACCCGTAGCCCCGGCCTCTTGCAATGGGACACGGACATTGCGGAAAGCGTCCGCCGCACGCATCCCGACTTTGAACTGCGGGGTACTTACCCCTGCCGTTGGGCTGATACGGCCGTCAACGCCCGTTCCGCCGTAGGCAGGGAGAAGGCGCCCTTCAGATATATGTTGTCGGTGGTAGAGTGTTAGGCCGGGTTCATTAACCTAAAACAAGAATAATCATGAGCAAAGAATCAATCAGGGCTTCAATCAACGTGAAGAAAGCCGAGATAGCACGCATAAGGACGAGCATAGCCCAAGAGCGTTCACGCAAGAAGGAGGCGAGCGAACGGTATAGCGCAAGGATTAAGACGGCAAGCAGCAAGCCGACCAAGGACTCTTACCGGCGCGAGAAGGCCTCGGTCATGGCGCACTATGAGGCCAACATCCGTTCATACCAGACGCGCATCGCTTCTCTACAGCGAAATATCGTCTCGCTACGTGAGCAACTTAAATACGCAAAGTAACCGATACGAACATTAAAAACATCATTGACGATGGAAAATAAAATCAGAGTTTACGGAAAAGCGCAAAACCGTACTGCGCTGGGCATCATGCACGCTTATATGCTGATGAACCCCGACGCCACGCTTGAAGACCTGCGCGAGGCATTCCCCGACAGCCTCAATCCCGACTCAGGCGTGAAGAAAAACTTTATCTACGCCGAAGAGAAAGGCACGGATGCCAACTGGGAAGGTTTCTTTAAGGCTGACGACGAGGTGTTGCATACGGGCGACGGCAGGCAAGTGGCCGTGGTGAAGATGTGGACTAAGCCCTCGTTTGAGCGGCTTGTCGCCCATGCCGCACAATATGGCATAGAGGTGGCACAGTTTGATGAGGCCGAGAAAGGCTTTGGCCGCAAGGGTGGATACCGCCTTGAATACCTCAACGGATGGATGCCGCCCACGGAAAAAGAAGAACCTGTGCGTGAAGAACCTGTGCGTGAAGAGCCCAAAAAGAAGTCGAAGGCATGGCTATGGATAATCCTTGTAATCATAATCATCGCCGCAGCCTTGGCCGCGTTGTTCGCCATGAAGAAAGAGCCTGAAGTGAAAGTGGTGGAAAAGGTTGTGGAGAAGAAAGTCGTTGTGCGTGACACTGTGTTTGTTGAGAAAATAGCCCAGATACAGGAAAACTTCAACGCCGCCCAGTTTGAGAAAGACAAGGCCGAGCTGAACGACGACGCGAAGATTGCGCTGCACGACCTTGCAACCCTTATGAAACAGAACAAGGACATAAAGTTGAGCATAGAGGGACACACGTCAAGCGAGGGCGATGCCGCCAATAACCAACTGTTGTCTGAGCAGAGGGCGAAGGCTGCGGTTGATTTCCTTGTGCATCACGAGGGCATCGACTCCACACGCCTGCAAGCCGTGGGCAAAGGTTCTACAGAGCCAGTTGACCCGAACAGCCCCGAGGCTAACCGCCGCACGGAGTTCAAGCTCATACGATAACCAGTGTAGGGATAGCGATGTGGGCTTTATTCCTTGCCATAGGTGGCCTGATATGGAGCATATTTTACGGCTTTTTCTGGGTAATCAAGTTCAGCTTCATGCTTATCTACAATATGTTTCGTTACATGGCATTGGGCGTGGCATACGTGGTAAAGCGTATTTTGGACTTGCCTTTCGGTTGGGCTATCCTTTTGGGGCTGTTCATCATCATGCTGCTCATACAGGCCATCTCATCGTAAGCCGGGCATGGCCTAAAATTGGAAATGATAATAACTGAATATTAACACATTAAACAAATTAAGATTATGGCAGATTTAAAAGTTTCAGGCAATCTGACTGTTGCCGGTTTGAAAAAGCGTTTCAAGGCCACTTTCGGCTGTTCGCTCCGTGTTTACACTACGTCTACGTGCAAGTCATACGCCAAGGACGACGCCACGTTGGCTTCAATCCGTGCAGAAGGTGCCAAAGGCGGCGAGCTGACCGTCGGCAGCAACCTGCGTGTAGGAAACTTCGAGAAGAAGATGGAAGAGGTGTTTGGCGTTTACGTACAAGTGGCCACACCAGACGATTCCAAACTTGCCAAGAACGACATCACGTTGGCAGCGGCAGGTAAAGAATGATTTTATTGTTGAATAAAATGGCAGACAGGTAAGTTGTATGTTGACGCAAACATCTTCCCTGTCTGTCAATCATAAATTTTAGGCTGTAAAATATGAAGATACCTGGATTGTCATTTTCATGGAAACGTGCTTTGGGCATAACAAAAGTGAAGCAGAAGATTGCACGAACTACAGGGATACCAACCACACGCGGCGGACTTGAACGTAAAGTCGGCGGCTTGGTTTTGGGTGCGTTGTTTGGGAAGAGGCGGCGTAGGCGGTGATAAAATTGCGGCGTTAAAAAGGTATTATGGATTTCAATAAGTTTAAGAAGAAGCTGCAAGATGGCGTTGACTCTGCCAAAAGCAAGATGCAGCAAATAGACACCGATGCCTTTAAGCGGCAAGTGGATGAGAAACTATGTAATGCGAAGGCAATGGCGGAAGGTTTAGGCGACAGTGCTTTAGGGCTGGGTGCGAAGGTTGCCGAAGGCGTTGGCAAAGGGATTGACGGTTTGAAGGCGCAGGCAGGTAAAGCCACTGAGACGGTAAACCAAGCCTTTGACGCAGCGTCGGCCAATGTCAAGACGGCACTTGAGGCGTGCGGCAAGAACATGGATGAGTTTAAGACCGGCGTCGTCGATAACATAAGCGATTCAGAAAATTTAGTTTTTCCCTGGGTCTTGCGTTTATT
>HF986662.1 GCA_000433175.1 Prevotella sp. CAG:1058 | reverse complement strand
ACAAAAACTGTCAACCTATTTCAGGAAAAGACAGCCTGCTTACGGCGGGTCTGCAAAAGGCATCCTTTCATAGCGTGAAAGGTTACCTTTTAAAGGATGAAAGACCGTGTTTTGCAAGCTGAAAGGCCATCATTTGAAACTGTAACCATCGCAGTTCCACTCAAAGTAATTCCGCCAGCGTGTCCTTATTATAATGTGTGGGTAATGTATTTCATCTTGTAGAAGTTGTAGACAACGTTGATGCGTGCGTTCACCAGGTCGAGGTCGGCGCCCAGTTTCGTGTTGCTTGCGTCAAGCATGTCGGTCAGCAGTGCCATTTCGTTCTTGTAGCGGTGGCTGGTCACGGCATAGTTCTCGTCGGCCAGCTTCACGCTGTTCTCCTGCGTGCGCAGGTCGGTGAACGCCGTCAGGAAGTTTACGTAGCCCGCCTGCACGGCGTTGTTTACCTGCTCTTGTGCCAGTTCGTGCTGCTCCCTGGCACGGCGCACGTTCAGTCGGGCCTGCTTCATGCGGCGGTTGTTCTTGAACAGCGACGACAAGTTGTATTTTATGCCGATGCCTATGTACCAGTAGTTGAAGTTGTTGTCAAGTGCCGGCACCTCTATCGTTACCGGTCCGTCGAGGTGTTCCTCGGCCACGATTGCTATGTGCGGCAGCAGTTCGGCGCGCTCCTGCCTTACCTTCTGCTCGTTCATGCTGATAGAGGCCTGCGCCTGCTTCAGGTCTATGTTGTTGGCCTTGGCAGCCTGCTGCCAGTCGTTTTCGGTCAGAGCCGTTATCTGTTGCTCCAGCAGGGTGGTGTCGGGGCTTATCACCGTGCCTTCGGGCAGGTGCAGGGTGGTAGCGAGCTGGTGGTTGGTTATCTTGCGCATGTCGGCCACTCTCGACAGTTGCAGCTTCAGCTGTTCGCGCTGCAGCTCGTAGCGGGTTATGTCGTTCTTCAGCACGGTGCCCTGTTCGCGCCTTGCCTTCATGTTGGCTATGACCTGTTCGGTCAGCCCGATGTTCTTCTCAAGCACCTTCATCTGGTTGTCCAGCTTGTACAGGTCGAGATAATTGCCCACGAGCATGAAGCGTATCTCCTGCACGTTCTTTTGCATGTCGAGCTGCGCAAGCGTCTTTGCCAGCTCCGCCTGCCTTATTCCGCTGCTTATGGCTCCGCCCGAGTAGACCACCTGCTGCGCCTCCAGCGTGAAGTTGTTGCCGAAGTGGGGCATGTCCACCTTCATGCCGTTGCCGAAGTCCCTGTCCCATATCCTGCCGTCGCCCAGGTAACTTGCCGACAGCGACACGCTTATGTCGGGCAGGCGTTGCGCCTTGGCGGCCCTTAAGGCCTCGTCGGCGGCATCAGCTCCCGTCCTGTACGTTTGTACACTCTTGCTTTGTTCGTCTGCGAGACGGAACATTTCGTCGATGCCCATCTGCCTTGTCTGGGCATACAGGCACTGGCTGCATAGCGCTGCAAGACATAGCAGCACTATGAGCCTTTTGTTTTTGCTCATAAATTAATTGGTTATTTTATAATTCCGGATGAAAAAAGAAAAAGGACAGAATACGGTCAAAGCTGTGCTGCTACTCCCCAAAAGTGGAAGTAGTGAATCTTGTTCTTATAGCGTACTTTGTTCATTTGCTTGTATCCTGTTGCTACTTTTCGGGCTGCAAAATTAGTAAAAAAAGGAATAGGTTGTAACCCTAAGACCACTGTGTTTTGTGTTTCTTTAACAGTTGAAGACGGCGTATGTGAAACGCATCAGACCTGATTTCCGTGTTTTTCCGTCCTGTCTCAGGTGTAAATCACAAAGAAACATCGTTTTATCACATTATGGTGCTGCTTGTTGGAATTGTTTTGTAATTTTGCAGCGCATATGTTTTTAAGGTAAAATAAATTCCCTGTTTATATTATGGAATGGATTAACGAACTCTTCAACACCCACTCCGCCCTGCAGACTTTGGTGCTGCTGTCGCTGATTATTGCGGTAGGACTGGCATTGGGCCGTATTCGCATAAAGGGAATATCGCTTGGCGTCGCCTTCGTATTCTTCGTCGGCATCCTTGCCGGCCACTTCAACCTGAGTGCCGACCACGGAATGCTCGACTTTGCCGAGACGTTCGGCCTGTCGCTGTTTGTCTACACGCTCGGCCTGTATGTGGGGCCGAACTTCTTCGGACTGATGCGCCACGAGGGCATAGCCTCCAACCTGTGGGGGCTTGGCGTGATAGCCATAGGCACGCTGATGGCCCTTGGCTTGTGTGCCGTATTGCCCGTAAGCCTGCCCGACATGGTTGGCATACTGTGCGGCGCTACGACCAACACGCCCGCACTCGGTGCCGCACAGCAGGCATTAGAGACCGCGGGAAAGCCTAGCGGAGGAGCCGCTCTGGGCTGCGCCGTCACTTATCCGCTGGGCGTGGTCGGCGTAATCGTGGCAATGATACTTATAAGGAAGTTCTTTGTGAAGCCTGCCGACCTGAAGCCGCGCATAAGCATGGAGGAAGACAAGACCTACGTGGCGCAGTTTGTGGTGATAAATCCCGCGCTCGACGGCAAGACCCTTGCACAGGTGTCGCAGAAGTCGCATATCAAGTTCATCGTGTCGCGCATCTGGCGAGGCGGTGAAGTCATAATGCCGCTGGCAAGCACCCAGTTGCGCATCAACGACAACGTGCTCGTTGTGACCATGGCCGACGAGATACAGTCGCTCGAGATTCTCTTCGGCAAGAAGATTGAAACCGACTGGAACAAGAAGAAAATAGACTGGAACGCCATAGACGCCCATGTGGAGAGCCGCGTCATCGTGGTGTCGAGGCGCGTGCTTAACGGCAAGCACCTCGGGCAGCTGCACCTGCGCGCCACATACGGCGTGAACGTGAGCCGCATACAGAGGGGCGACATAAAGCTGCTTGCCACCGACGACATCAGGCTGCAGTACGGCGACCGCCTGACCGTTGTGGGCGCGCCCGAGGACATCAACCACGTAGAGGGATTCCTCGGCAACGCCGCACAGATACTCAACGAACCCAACCTGGCGGCTATCTTCCTCGGCATATTGCTCGGTCTTGCGATAGGCACGATACCGATAAGCCTGCCCGGCATGAGCGCCCCTGTCAAGCTGGGCATGGCCGGAGGCCCCATTGTTGTGGGCATACTTGTAGGCTCGCTCGGCTCGCGCGCCCACTTCATAAGCTACACCACGCCGTCTGCATCGCTCATGCTGCGCAAGCTGGGGCTTTCGCTTTATCTTGCATGTCTCGGCATAGAGGCAGGCTACCAGTTCTTCGACACGGTGGTAAGGCCCGAAGGCCTGATGTGGGTTGGCATCGGCTTTGCGCTCACAGTGGTGCCGGTGCTGGTCATAGGTGTGGCGGCGCTGCTTACGCACAAGTACGACTTCGGCACCATCTGCGGCATACTGTGCGGCTCGATGGCAAACCCCATGGCGCTGAGTTACGCCAACGACACGCTGAAAGGCGACTCTGCCTCGATAAGCTACACGTCGGTATATCCGCTCGGCATGTTTGTCCGCGTGGTCATAGCCCAGGTGCTCATCATGTTTCTTGCTTAGTCCGGGAAACTGTTTTTTTATTGATACCGATACAGCTGTAAGCAGAAACGGCTTGCGATGCACATTGTCGCCATAATGCCATTTCTGCTTACAGTTTGTTTTTGCATGACGCTCTACAGCTGCGTCGTTCTGAAATAA
This sequence comes from Prevotella sp. CAG:1058, assembly GCA_000433175.1. Classification (GTDB taxonomy): domain Bacteria; phylum Bacteroidota; class Bacteroidia; order Bacteroidales; family Bacteroidaceae; genus Prevotella. Next base: position 8,023 of record HF986662.1, on the reverse strand, counting down.
AATACATCCGGCCGTAAATAACCGCAAAAATGCGTGCAAACGTAATGGCTTGTTTTATAATACGTTGCACCATATTCCCGTAAACTGTGCATTAAAATCACTGCTTAAAGGCCGTGAAACATGGTCAAAAAGGCGGTAAAAACCATTGTTTTGCGCTGCGAAAACAGACCTTTTGCCTTGCAAAAGCTTATGTATTGCATGCCGTAAGCATGCCTTTTGCCGTTTATCTGCATACAATGCCTGCCGCATTGGGGCGTAGATGGCCGTTCCTTTTTCTGTTTCAGTAGATTTTCCCGACAAAGTCTTGATGCCGTTTTGTCCGTTTTATGCGCGTTGTCCTGACATAATGTAAGGCGTGGGTTGCCGCATTACACATTAAAACCACGGTGGACAACCGGTCTACGGGTTGTTTTTTATGTTATTGTTCCGGCTCTGTCACGCTGCAAATGCGCGTAAAAAGTCATTTTTGCGGCATCATATAATGTCCGCGCGGGATTAGTTAATCGGCCTGTATGCCGATATGTTAAAATCCGGAATTTTATATGGAAACATATTGCCGTTGTCATTAAAAGCCTTAACTTTGCCTGCGCAACGGTTCGCTGTATTGCGATTAAAAGGGAACCGGGTGAAAATCCCGGACAGACCCGCTGCTGTAAGCCGCCCTTATAATAGGGTGCGAACAATGAAGCCACTGACAATTTTTCGGGAAGGCGTTCGCATCCGGGTGGTAAGTCAGAAGACCTGCCTTGCGTTTTTTACCGTCTTCGGCGGCCTCGTGGATTAGGCCTCAGGAGAACATAATTGACATCTTATGAAACAAAGATTGGCCATTATGCCTTTGTGCATGGCTGTCTTAACGGTTTGTGCCCAGCAGCATGTCAGCCGTCTCGACAGTGTGCACAGGCTTAACGAAGTGGTGGTGCTCGGCAACAGCCGGCATAGCGTAATTCCGTCACAGCGGTTGCAGGGAGAAGAACTGCAGCGGCTGAACAGTCTCAGCGTGGCCGACGCGCTGAGGTTCTTCGCCGGCGTGCAGCTGAAGGACTACGGCGGCGTGGGCGGCATAAAGACCGTCAACATACGCAGCATGGGCACCAACCACGTGGGAGTGTTCTATGACGGCATACAGCTGTCGAATGCGCAGAACGGACAGGTTGACCTCGGCATGTTCTCGCTCGACAACATGCAGGCAATATCGCTCTACAACGGACAGAAGAGCCGCATATTCCAGTCGGCCAAAGATTTCAACTCGGCCGGGTCCATATACATGTGGACGCGCCGCCCCGTGTTTGCCGACAGCACCGCCTATCACCTCAAGGCCACGTTCAAGACAGGTTCGTTCGACCTGGTCAATCCGTCGCTGCTCATAGAGCTGCGCCTTTCCGACAAGGTTTCGGCATCGTTCAGCGGCGAGTGGCTCAGCAGCAGCGGCAAGTACAAGTTCCGTTACCGCCGCAAGGCCGTAATGACCGACGAGATAATGTACGACACCACCGCCGTAAGGCAGAACGGCGACGTGCGCGCCACGCGCATGGAGGGCGCGCTCTTCGGCATCTTCAGCGGCGGCGAGTGGATGCTCAAGGCCTACAACTACACCTCTGAGCGCGGCGTGCCGGGGGCCATCGTCAACAACGTGTGGCGCCGCGGCGAGCGCATCTGGGACAACAACTCCTTCGTGCAAGGCTCGATACAGAAAGACTTCGGCGACCGCTACCACACCCGCCTCATGGCCAAGTACGCTTATTATCTTACGAAATACGTGAACAAGGACACCACCGTAATGATGATAGACAACGTTTACCGGCAGAAGGAGCTGTATGTCTCGTCGTCGCATCTGTACAACATCACCCGCTTCTGGGACGTATCGGCTGCTTACGACGTGCAGTGGAACACTATGGATGCCGACATGTACGGCTTTGTTTATCCCACACGCTGGCACCATTTCCTCTCGGCTGCCACGGCGCTCACCTTGGGCAGGCTGAAGATGCAGGGCAGCATAGTGCTCAATTACGTTCATGACCGTACGCGCTTGGCAGAGTCCGCTGGCGACAAAACCGTCTGTACTCCGGCTGCTTTTCTGTCATACCAACCTTTCCGGACCTGTGATTTTTCGCTAAGGGCTTTTGCCAAGCGCAGTTTCCGCATGCCAACGTTCAACGACCTTTATTATGCCGAGATGGGCAACTCACAACTCCGGCCGGAGCATGTCACCCAGTATGATGTAGGTTTCGCCTATAAGAGCCGGACGGCCGGCGGGTTTGTTACGTGCTGGTCGGTGCAGGCCGACGGCTACCGCAACTTCGTGCGCGACAAGATCGTGGCCTATCCCAAGGGCGCGCAGTTCCGCTGGACCATGCTGAACCTTGGCCGTGTGCGCATTACCGGCGTCGATGTTGCCGGTTCCGTCACGCTCAATCCGCTGCGCGACCTTTACCTTACCTGCAAGTTGCAGTACACTTACCAGGAAACTATCGACGTAACTGATCCGGCTGACACCTACTACCGCGACCAGATACCCTACATACCCTGGCACAGCGGCTCGGCCATAGTACAGGCAACATGGCGCTCGTGGAGCCTTAACTACAGCTTCATCTACACCGGCGAGCGCTACAACCAGCAGGAAAACATCGTGTACAACCACACCCAGCCGTGGTATACGAGCGACGTTTCCATAGCGCGCAGCTTCAGCTGGGGCGGCTATTCGGCCCGTGTTCAGCTCGAGGTGAACAATCTTCTCAGCCAGGACTACGACGTGATACTCAACTATCCCATGCCAAAGCGCAACTATCGTCTTACCTTAAGTTTTGAAATGTGATGTGGAAATCGGTTCTTATGATTATTCCGGCAGCGGTGCTGGCTCTGTTTGCGGCGTGCCGCGAAGACGAGGTTGTGGTGCCTACCGAGTATGACATACTGCCCGTAACCGTGCCCGAGGGCAGCGATGTCGTAGGCATGTACCTGCTTAACGAGGGCAACATGGGCAGCAACAAGTGCACGCTCGACTATCTCGACTTCATCCAGGGCTACTACGTACGCAACCTTTACGCCGAGCGCAACCCGCATGTGATAAAGGAACTTGGCGACGTGGGCAACGACATACGCGTCTACGGGTCGAGACTTTACGTCGTTGTGAACTGCTCCAACAAGCTCGAAGTGCTCGACGCGCGCACCGGGGTGCGCATAGCCCCCCATGTCATAAAGGAACTTGGCGACGTTGGCAACGACATACGTGTCTACGGCTCAAAACTCTACGTCGTAGTCAACTGTTCCAACAAGATGGAAGTGCTCGACGCACGCACCGGGGTGCGCATATCTCAGGTGGACATACCCAACTGCCGCTACGTAAACTTCTACCGCGGCCACGCCTATGTAAGCTCCTATGTGGGGCCGGTCCAGCTCAACAATCCCAACGCCGTCAAGGGCGCGGTGTACAAGGTGGACACGCTCACGTTCAAGGTGGAGGGCAAATGCACCGTGGGCTACCAGCCCGAGGAGCTTGAAGTGCTCGGCGAATACCTCTATGTGGCCAATTCCGGCGGCTACATGGCGCCCAACTACGACAACACCGTGTCGGTGATAGAGCTTGAAGGGTTCAGGCAGATGCAGAAGATACCCGTCGGCATAAACCTTCACCGCATCAAGGCCGACCGCCACGGACGGCTCTGGGTTACGTCGCGCGGCGACTATGAGGGGATAAGCTCCAACCTCTATGTGCTTGAGAAGAAACGGGGGCGCAACGAGATGGAGGTTACCGACACGCTCGATATTCCCTGTTCGGACTTCTGCATAAGTGGCGACTCGCTCTATTATTACAGCACCGAGTGGAACAACTACACCCAGCGTAATACCATAACCTACGGAATTATCAATACGGAGACGCGCCGGCGAGTCAGCGGTTCGTTCATAACAGACGGCACGGAGGCTGACATAACGGTGCCCTACGGCATAAATATCCACCCCGACACGGGCGACATATACATCACCGACGCCAAAAACTATGTGTCGAGCGGCGTACTCCACTGCTATTCAAAAGACGGAACACACAAGTGGAGCGTGCGCACGGGCGACATTCCGGCCCACATGTGTTTCGTCAGGGGTTCAGTAAAATAAAAGGAAATGGGAAAAATCTGTCTTTATACAAAACGCCTTCTTGCCGTGCCGGCCGCCTTAGTGGCGCTTGGCCTGCCGTGTTCGTGCGAACACGACATCGACAACGTCAGTTCAGGCCTTAACGACTATTACTACATTGAACGCATGAAGAAGCTCAGGCTTGCGCCTGCCTACACCGGCAACTCTTACCGTTGGACCATGAGGACGGCGTCAGGCGCAGACTCGCTTGTGTCTACCGGCCGCGAGTACATCTTCCTCGCGCAGCACGAAGGCGAGTATGTGCTTACATTCGAGCTTGACGACGGCGGGCGCGGATACAAGCACACTTTCCCCGTTACGGTGCTTCATGAGGAGGTGGAGTACAGCCCTTATACGGCGAGCGTTTACGAGTATTGTCCCGCTCCGGGCCAGTTTGTCAACACAATGCCAATCTATGAGCCCGGCGACGACACTGAGACAATGCGCCAGAAGGCGGAAGACGACCTTGTGAACGACATAATGATAACCCTCGGGGCTTATGGCGGATACGTTACGTTCGCCTTCGACCACACCGTGGTGAACGTGCCCGGGGAAAAAGATTTTTACATAAAAGGCAACTCGTTTTACTCCGACATTCCCGGCTATGCCGAGCAGCGGGGCGGCAACTGCGAGCCGGGCATAGTCATGGTTGCCTTCGACAGCAACATGAACGGCCGTCCTGACGATGACGAGTGGTATGAACTGGCAGGCAGCGAATACGCCAACAGCGCCACGCTGAAGGATTACGGCATAACATACAGCCGCCCCGTGCCGCATGATGAGGCTCCCGACGCGTCGGGAACGCTTACCGACACGCTCTACATACCCTGGAAAGACAACCGCGGAAACAGCGGACACATATATAAAAACATGTACCACACGCAGAGCTATTATCCCGAATGGACCGATGCCGACGAGCTTACGTTCAGCGGAACGCGGCTGCCTGACAACGGTAAGGATGTGAGCGGATGGGGTTCTTACTATGTTCTCTACTCATATCCGTGGGGCTATGCCGACAACCACCCTAACGACTCGGTGGCCCTTAACAGCTTTGACATAGGCTGGGCTGTGGACAGGCAGGGCAACAGGGTGAGCCTGCCGGGCGCCGACTTCATACGTGTGTACACCGGCGTCAACCAGTATTGCGGATGGGTAGGCGAGACTTCAACCGAGATTTCGCGTGCGCAAGACCTGCACATACAGGCCGACGTGCAGGGCGCATCAGGCATTAGTGCTGCCGGAAGGAAAGAGGAAACGGAGTGATAAAAGATATGTTTAATCCTAAAAAGTTAAGTTTTTTATGAAAAAGAAAATCTACTTATTGTTGTTTGCACTGCTGTCGGGCGTGTTTGCCATGGCCCAGACGGTAAAGGTGCAGGGTGTTCCGCGCAGCGTGAAGGACGGGTCGGTGTCGATGTCGGCCACGGACAACACGTGCGATGTAGACTTCTCGAAGATCGAGCGCTGGATAGGCGAGGGCGACAAGCAGGCCGCACTCGTGATAAAATGGAACGACAGCCGCGAGGAAAGGCTTTACGTGTGGGGCTACCGCTGGACTGACGAGGCCGACGGAACGGGCGCGGCCATGCTCAGCAACGTGGCTAAGGGCGACCCCAACTTCGTTGCCCTGGTATATGAAGGCACCTCGTACGGCACCACGATAGGCGGTGTGGGCTACGACTTTGACGGCGACGGCTTCAGCCTGACTAAGGACGGCGAGGCCGTAGAGCCTGATGCTGACGGGCTGCTGCGCACCACCAGCTACGACTTTGACAACTATGCGTCGGCCGACGAGGGCGACCTTTGGTTCTCGGGCTGGTACAACGGATACCTGTCTTACTGGGTATGCGACACCCCGGGCGAAGCGTTCGGCTACTCCAACGTGGGCGCATCGGGCCGCGCACTCGTCGACGGATGCGTTGACGGATGGTCGGCAGTGAGGGACATGAGCGACATGAACATGGGCAACATGGTCGGCGAGCTGTATTATCTGCCGGCACTTACGACCGTGCCTGCGCAGGTTGACTATACAAAAGGCACGTTCATCGTGAACGAAGACTGGTACGGGCACCAGAACTCTACCGTAAACTTCCTCACCGACGACGGCGAATGGGTATACCGTGTCGTGCAGAAAGAGAATCCGGGCGTTGAGCTTGGAGCCACCGTACAGTATGGAGCCATCTACGGCGACAGGTTCTTTATCATAGCCAAACAGCCCAAAGACCCCGGCGCAAGCATAATGGGCGGCCGCATAACCGTGTGCGACGCAAAGACCATGAAGGTGCTGAAGCAGATTGAAAACATTGCCGTTGACGACAAAGGCTCAAGCATAGCCGACGGCCGTGGATTCCTCGGAGTGGACGAACACAAGGCATACGTAGGCTCGAGCAACGGCATCTACGTGCTCGACCTTGACAAACTGGAGATTACAGGCAGCGTGGGCGGAGCCGGAAACGGCAGCGACGACCCCTACCAGCAGCTCTACGGCGGCCAGATAGGCAACATGGTGCGCGTGAACGACCGCGTGTTTGCCGTTCACCAGAAGAACGGACTGCTCATAATAAACCCCGAAACCGATGAGGTGGAGCAGACAGTCGAGGCTCCCGAAGGATGGGGATTCGGTTCCGTGGTGCTGTCAAAAGACGGCAACCTATGGCTCAGCTTGGCGGCATCGTCAGGTTCAGGTCAGGCAGATAAACGTATCGTTAAGCTCGACCCGGTAACGCTCGAGCAGACCATCATAGAGTGTCCCGACGGCATTTACGGTCCTGCAAACTCATGGTATGCGTGGACTCCCGACTGCTTCTGCGCAAGCACGCAGAACAACGTGCTTTATTGGAATGGTGGAAACAGCAGCTGGTTCAGCGGCAAGACCGTATACAAATACGACATCGACAGCAATACCTTCAGCACGTTCATCGACTATAACGACGACCCCGACGGCTGGCAGATCTACGGCTGCTCGTTCCGTATAGACCCTGTTACCGACGAAGCCGTTGTGAGTCTGTACAAAGGCTACGGCGACCCCACATACGTAGTGCGCAAGTATGATAATGAGGGCACACAGCTTGCGGAGTATTCGATGATAAGCAACTACTGGTTCCCGTCGCTGCCGGTGTTCCCCGACAACGAGGCACCCGTCGTGGCGGACATGGACGGAGTGGATGTTACCGAGGGTAACGCCACAACCGTGTCATTGAAAGATGTTGCGACCGACGCCGACAATATGGATGCCGCCATAGTGAAGACTGTTAAGAGCGTGAGCGACGCTACTGTGCTGACGGCCGAGATGAACGGCGGCGACCTTGTCATCACACCGCTCAAGGCCGGAAGCGCTGACATAACCGTGCAGGTTAACTCTAACGGCAAGCTGGCCGAGACGGTTGTAAGCGTGACCGTGAACGAGGCTACGGGCATAGACGGTGTTGATACGGAAGACGCCGAGGTGGTAGGCCGCTATACGCTCGACGGCAAGATGCTCGACGCACCGCAGCGCGGCATCAACATAATACGCATGAGCGACGGCTCGATAAGGAAGGTCATCGTTCGTTGAGACATGCCTTGACGGCCGGCATCTGCGGCCGCAGATATGATAAAAGCACGCCTGGCACGGCAGCCAGGCGTGCTTTTCCGCTTTCAGACGTGCATGTTCCGTGGGTTGTCAAGGCTTGTGCCGGCGCCGCCGGGACAGTCTCTGCCATGCCTTGAATAATGACGTCTGTAATATTTTGATATTCAATGAATTGCAAAAGGTTATCTTTCGCACTGCGAAAGATAACCTTTTGCGTTGTGAAAGATAACCTTTTACACGATAAAAGGCTGCCTTTTGCATTGCAGAAGGCTGCCTTTCGTTTTTTATCTGACTATGCCTAAAAATACTTTACACCAAAAGTCC
>HF986661.1 GCA_000433175.1 Prevotella sp. CAG:1058 | reverse complement strand
CATAAATGTGTCAACTTTTGCCAGGACAAGACATTTTATTTTACTTTAAAAATTCGCCTTTTAATCAATATCTAACACCGTCACTGATTATTAGAAATGGCAAAGCCCGCATCATATCCTTATGATCTGCTTCACACCTTTAACATTACGTATCTTCTTTATAAGCTGTTCAAGGCGTGAAGTATCTTCAACGTTAACAGTAAGATTACCGCTAAAAAGTCCGTCATTACTATCGATATTGATGTTACGCATTATTATTTTCTCTTCTTTTGATATTATGCTCGTTATATTGTTAATGATACCGATATCGTCATTGCCAATTATTCGTAACGTAATCGAATACTGCGAATTTCCCTTTCCGCTCCATTTTGCCTTCACAATCCTATACCCGAAACGTTTACGCAACTCCGGAGCATTCGGACAGTCTTTACGGTGTATCTTTATCCCGCCACTGACAGTCACAAAACCAAAGACATCATCACCGTATATCGGATTACAGCATTTTGACAAGCTGTAATCAAGCCCTTTCAGATTCCTGTCAATAACAAGCACATCGTCACTTGAGCGTGCTATTTCTTCGTTGGGATTCTCATAACTGAAACCCTCAGCACTGCGTGACTGCTGCTGCAAGCTTACATTAGCGTCATGTTGCTGTAACTCCTGGTACTTGTCAATTACTTGGTTGACGTCTAACGTTCCGTCAGCAATCTTACGGTAAAAGTCGTTGGCCTCTTTAAAGCCAAGCTTCTTTATTAAGTGTGATACTGCACTTTCCTCAAATTCTATTTTCCTGTTCTTCAGTCTGCGCTCAAACATTTCCTTGGCATAGGCTCCATCCTTCACAGTCTGGTCTTTCAAAGCCATACGTATCTTAGCCTTTGCCCTACTTGTCTTGACTATGTTAAGCCATTCATGTTTTGGCTTTTGCGTGGTCGATGTCATGACTTCAACCTGGTCGCCATTCTTCAGCACATAACGGAAAGTTACAACCTTACCGCCGATTTTGGCTCCGACGCAGTGATTGCCTATATTTGAGTGTATCCGATAAGCAAAGTCCAACACGGTTGCACCTTTAGGAAACTTCATCAGGTCGCCTTTAGGAGTGAATACGAAAACTTCGTCTTCATACAGATCCATCTTGAACTGGTCGATAACTTGTAGGTCATCCTTATTTTCCAAAGCTGTGCGGATGCTGTTGAGCCATTCATCAAGACCGCTTTCACCTTTTACGCCCTTGTAACGCCAGTGGGCGGCCAGTCCACGTTCGGCGATTTCATCCATTCGCTCCGTACGTATCTGCACTTCAACCCACTTGTTCTCCGGACCTAGTACAGTTATATGCAGGCTCTCGTACCCATTGGACTTTGGTACGCTCAACCAGTCTCGCATGCGTTTCGGATTAGGTTGGTACATGTCTGTTATTATTGCAAACACCTGCCAGCATTGCACCTTCTCCAACTCAACCGGCGAATCAAGGATTATACGTATTGCAAAAAGGTCGTAAACGCCCTCGAAACCACACTGCTGTTTCTTCATCTTCTGCCAGATGCTGTGTATACTCTTGGTACGTCCTTTCATGTGGAATTTGAGCTTTGCATCCTTCAGCTTTTTATCTATCGGTGCTATGAAGCGTTCAATATAAGCATCACGACTCTTTTTGGTGGCATTGAGCTTGTCCTTTATCATGTAGTAAGCATCGTGCTCAAGATACTTCAGGCTGAGGTCTTCCAACTCGCTCTTCAATTTGTACAGACCCAGCTTGTGAGCCAAAGGTGCATACAGGTAACTCGCCTCCTGGCTTACTTCCGTCTTTGCCTCAAGGTTCTCTGTATCCCTTATCTGTCTCATAAGGTTTACGCGATCGGCAATCATTATTAAGATCACTCTCATGTCCTCGGCAAACGAGAGTAACAAGTTACGGAAATTCTCACTCTCGATAATGGGATTCATCTTGTAAAGTTCCTGTATTTTTCCAAGTCCATGAATGATGCGTGCCACATTATCTCCGAAGTCGCGCCGTATGCTTTCCAATCCTGCTTCATCAGTTTCGGCAACAGCATACAAAAGAATAGAAATAACTCCGTCACGTTTAAGCCCGATTTCATCAACGGCAATCACGGCCGTTTGCAAGGCAGACAAAACAGGATTAAGTCCGAATACGTCCCTGCTGATGGAACCGGACCTGATAGCCTTTGTTACATATGAAATAACTTTATGTTCATCATCCGCCTCGGCAAGCATGCTGATTTTAGTCCTCAGTTTCCTTGTATAACTGAAGATATCGCTTAGTTCCTTTCGTGTAAATATGAGTCTGTTCATCGAATGCAAACTTACTTATTTTTTCCGAGAAACCTTAATTTTGAACAATAGAAAATAAGAAATCTAAGTTTTATTGCAAAAAGTAATAACTTTTTAATGTCTGAGAGCTCGTTTTTTAAAGGAAAAACGTTACTTTTGCAATAAAGAACCAAGAGGCATGAAATATGTACAGATTAAAAACATGATTATTGTGCCTCACGATTGGAAACAACCTTAAAAACACAACTATAACCTGATAAAAACAATACTTATGTTATCACAAGAAGACTTAAAACAAATTGCCGCCAAAGGCATAAGCGAAGCTCAGGTGGAAAACCAACTTGAGCAGTTCAAACAGGGTTTCCCATTTTTATGCATAGAAGCCGCAGCCGGAATAGGACGCGGTATTGTAGCACCAACCGACAACGAGCGCTCGAAATACGTTAACGCATGGAATGAATACAAGGCAGGAGGAGACAAGAAGATTGTTAAATTCGTACCTGCCAGCGGTGCAGCCAGCCGCATGTTCAAGGACATGTTCGCATTTCTTAACGGCGACAACGACGAGCCACAGACAGACTTTGAAAAGAAGTATTTTGCTAATATCAAGAATTTCGCATTCTATGAAGAACTGAACTCAACTTGTATCAAGAATGAAGGTAAGGACATACCAACCCTCATATCTGAAGGACAATACAAAGCTGTTGTAGCAAATATGCTCGAGTCCAAAGGATTGAATTATGGTCAGTTACCCAAAGGCCTGTTGCTGTTCCATAAATATCCGGAAGGACCACGCACGCCACTTGAGGAGCATTTGGTAGAAGGTGCCTTGTACGCCGCATGTGGAGGTGAAGCCCACATCCACTTCACAGTAAGCCACGAACACCGTGAACTGTTCAAGAAAAAAGTTGACGAAAAATGCGCTCTGTATGCCGAAAAATACGGAATACGTTACGATGTTACTTTCTCTGAACAAAAGCCGAGTACGGATACGATTGCCGCAAACCCGGACAACACACCATTCCGCAACAACGACAATACTTTGCTGTTCCGTCCGGGTGGACATGGAGCACTTATACAAAACCTCAACGACATCGAAGCCGATATTGTATTCATTAAAAACATCGACAACGTTGTGCCAGACCGCTTAAAGGACGACACAGTAACGTACAAACAGCTCATAGCTGGCATACTTGTTACCATGCAGGCCAGAGCATTTGAATATTTACGTCTGCTTGACACCGGCGAATACACTCATAAGCAGCTTGAAGACATGATACATTTCGTTCAGCATGACTTATGCTGTCGCAAGTCTGACATAAAGCAACTTGAAGATGCAGAGCTCGTAATATACCTGCGTAGCAAGCTAAACCGTCCGATGCGTGTATGCGGAGTTGTAAAGAATGTCGGTGAACCTGGAGGTGGTCCGTTCCTCACTTATAACCAAGACGGCACTGTAAGTTTGCAGATCCTTGAAAGCAGTCAAATTGACAAAAACAACGCAGAATATATGCGTATGTTTGCCGAAGGAACGCATTTTAATCCTGTTGATTTGGTATGTGCCATTAAAGATTATAAAGGAAAGCCCTTTAACCTGCCTGAATATGTAGACAAAACAACAGGATTCATTAGCTCAAAGAGCAAAAACGGTCGTGAACTCAAGGCGCTCGAACTTCCAGGATTATGGAATGGAGCAATGAGCGATTGGAATACAATATTTGTCGAGGTACCGCTCTCTACATTCAATCCTGTTAAGACAGTTAACGACCTGTTGAGAGAACAGCATCAGTAAAAAATCATATTAATACAAAATAGGTAAGCCAGGGCTGACATGCCCTGGCTTTTATCATAAAGCAAAACATAATTAAAATACAATCTTACAACAAACAAACTTGAAAACTATTTATGAGCAAAATGTAAACGAGTTTTTTATGTTTAATCTTTGATCTAGTAATATTTTACTAACTATTATTAACTATACAGGCGTTTCACCGATATATTTCATCCAAAATTTTTAGGTTTAACAACTTTAACTTACATAAATGTATAAAATTCGTAATAAAGCTGTAACTTTGCAGACCAAACTTATAACAAATAATAAATTCTATGGGTAAAGAAACTTCACAAAGGATACAGACTTCACTGCTTAATGCCGCAGAAAAACGAATATTAATATGGTTGGCACAAAAACAACCTAGTTGGGTCACATCTGATATGTTGACATTCTTAGGTGTCGGTGGAGCGGTAATCTGTGCACTTGGTTTTTTATTGTCATGTTGGAATATCCAATGGCTTTGGCTTTCTTCATTAGGACTTGTGATAAATTGGTATGGGGACAGCCTTGATGGTACATTAGCTCGTGTACGTAATACACAAAGACCTGTTTATGGCTTTTTTATCGATCATACGCTTGATGCCATTACCATTTGTATCATGTGTATAGGCGCTGGCCTTTCACCTATGCTAAGGCTTGATATTGCAATGTTGATATTAGCCGGATATTTATGTTTATCTATTTATACTTATATTGGTGCCATCCTTAAAGGTGAGTTCCGTCTGACCTACAGTAGTTTCGGTCCGACAGAGTTTCGTCTTATCGTAATCTTAATTAATACGTTTTACATGTATATGCCATGGTCCAGCGCAAATTATTATTTCTATGGAATTAAATTGGGCATAATAGATATTGTCGGATTTATTATTGCTGTGCTACTGTTTGTGGCTTACTCTATTCAGTTTATCAAAGACAAGGAAATATTATCAAAACAAGATCCCCTCAAGAAAAATAATAATACGGACAATTAAATTAAGTTGTTAGCATGTAGGTGGATTATTTATACAGACATCATTTCATAATTATCAAAGATAACTGCTGAATTTTTATATAATTGAAGAATCAGAAGTTGTACGAATTTAAGTGATCATAGCAATATATGCATATAATAAGATGATAAACAAGTAGTTAAAATACTTAAATTTGTTCAGCTCCTGATTCTTACAATATAAATAAATTACATATGCTTCGATACATTGAGTTTGTTGCAAGCAGATTATTCGGTACTGGTGTGGACACATTCATCTTATGGATATGTTCGACATTTATTTTCAATACGTATATTGGTGATTATATTATCTCGCCTATAATCTCGTTTGAATTTGCGGTTATGAGTAATTTTCTTTGCTCATATTGCTGGATATGGAAAAGTAGAATTGAGAAACGTTGTGCAACAGATTTTTGGAGGCGCTTTATAGTGTTCAATTTGTCATCGGCTTTAGGTTTTGCCGTAAAAATGGCATTTTTGTTACTTTTTGAGAGAATATTTGGTTGGAACGTAGTTGTATGCAACCTTATGGCTCTACTTATATCTGGCCTTTTTAATTATTTTCTTGCCGAAACAGTCGTATTTGGAAAAAGGAGTCTTAAAAGTGAAAAAGTCAGAAGATAAAATCTTATCGTTTTCATCTTATAACTTTATCAATTGACGAGAACTTATTAATTGCTAGAATCAATGTTAGAAACAATAGATTGCTTTATACCGTGTTGTAATTTTGATGCAATTAGCAACACACTCCGACAACTTCGCGGTAGTAGGATGATAAGCCACATTAATTTGCTCGTAACGCAGGAATTTGCCATTCAAAATGCCGTACCCGATGATTGTTCGTTTATTGTTACTGACGGACTGAGATCGTCTTTAACAATGCGTAGTATTGCTGATAACGCACTAGCAGATTACGTGTTAATATTTTTAAACGATGTTCCGGTAAGTCTTGGTCAGTACTCTATACAACGCATGGCTCGCGTAATAGCCGAGACCGATGCGACAATGGTTTATGCAGACAGATGGTCTGTAAAAAATGGAGTTACAGAAGCACATCCGGTAATAGACTGGCAAACAGGAAGCCTGCGCGATGATTTTGACTTCGGTTCTGTAATTATGACAAAATCATCGATATTACGCAGTTTTAGCGCCGATATTGTAGACAACAACTACAAATATGCCGGTTGGTATGAATTATGGCTCTACCTTAGTCGGCAGGGACGTTTGTTCCATATCAACGAATACCTATATACAGAAGAAGAAATCGACTGTAGAGAAAGTGGAATAAAACAGTTTGACTATGTTAATCCTGCAAACCGCGATGTCCAAATAGAAATGGAACAAGTTGTAACGGCTCATCTTGAATGCGTAGGTGCACTTGTTGACACATCAAGCTATGCTGAACCGGATTTTGCAGAACAAGACTTCAATGTGGAGGCCACGGTTGTTATTCCCGTACGCAATAGGGAAAAAACCATTTGTGATGCAGTCAATAGCGCGCTAGCACAAAAAACCACATTTAAATACAATGTCATTGTGGTTGACAACCATTCAACAGACATGACCACAAAGCTTCTTGACGCTTACGATGACGAGAGACTTATCCATATCATACCGCAACGTACTAATCTCGGAATAGGAGGATGTTGGAATGTTGCTGTGGACGACATACGTTGTGGGCGCTTTGCTGTTCAACTTGACAGCGATGATCTCTATTCTTCACCCGACACATTGCAAACTATTGTCAATGCGTTTTACGAACAACGAGCAGCAATGGTTGTAGGCAGTTACAGGATGTGCAATTTCGATCTGGAGACACTGCCACCCGGCTTGATTAATCATGCGGAATGGACAGAAAAAAACGGATGCAACAACGCGTTACGCATAAACGGATTAGGAGCACCAAGAGCCTTCTTTACTCCTTTATTGCGACAGATTCGTTTTCCCAACACCAGCTACGGCGAAGATTACGCCGTCGGACTCGCATTCAGTCGTAAATTTAGGATTGGCCGTATATATTCAGAACTCTATCTCTGCCGTCGCTGGTCAGGTAACAGCGACTCTTCATTGAGCGTGGATAAACTTAATGCCAACAACCTGTATAAGGATCGTCTGCGTACAATGGAACTGATGGCCCGTATAAAGATGAACGCAGGCAAAGGGGGAATACTTGAAAACAATTCACTTGGTAGGTTTTTCAACCGCCAAATGGAAACATGGGATTTGGCGAGACAAAATTTCCGTGATTTGCAAGACGTCAAAACAAGAAGTATCACTGTCTCTATTGATGAAATTACGGCGATTAGTGGGAATCAACAGAGTCCAAATTTAAATTCACCATTAACGCTCAAATTACAATATAACCCTGCTAGGATTATTTCAACGGGAGCAACAATAAGCAAAGACGCAATAAGCAAACGCCCATGTTTCTTATGCCGGAATAATCGTCCAGACCAGCAAATATCAACATTTTTCGGTCGGGAATACGAAGTATTGGTAAATCCTTATCCAATCCTACCTGTACATTTCACTATTCCGTACACTACACATCAACCTCAGCAGATAAAAAGGCATTATGCCAATATGCTGCTCTTTTTGTCAAGGCATCCAGATATGACAATATTCTATAATGGACCGCAGTGTGGTGCATCGGCACCTGACCACATGCACTTCCAAGCAGGGACTAGCGGAATATTGCCAATACAGATAACGTGGCTGAAATTACAGAGAAGTCTCGTAAAAATATATTCACTCGACGACAATAATGATATATCGGTAATAGGCGGTTGGGTATGTCCTGCTTTACTTATAAGAAGTAACAACATAAATGCCGGCGAAATATTATTTAATCGTGTTTACGATGCACTTCCACTGATAGATGGACAGTCCGAACCAATGATGAACATTGTCAATTGGATGGTTGACGGACAATGTCTTTCCATAATCTTTCCACGCAAAAAGCACCGTCCTGACTGTTATTATGCCCAAGACGGAAATATAAAACTCATAAGTCCTGGTGCATTGGATATGTGCGGACTCATTATAACTCCACGTAAAGAAGATTTCGATGAAATAACACCATTACAAGTAGTCGGCATTTTACATGAAGTATCATTGTCTGCTGATGAATTCTGTTTGGTCAAAGAAAAAATTCATGGACCACAACAAGAAAATACAACGGTAATATCTCCGTACAATAAAGGTAATGAACCATACGTACAAGTAGGTATCGTCAGTGCGTCAATCGTGGATTTCTCGCTCAACGGCAAGTATATAGCTAAAGGCGAGGTTATTACAGGTAAGCAACATGTAGAATTTTCAGAAGGTGGAATATTGTGGAATGGTAATCTTTACCGTGAACTTACATTTTCACCAAACGAAAAAGGCGTTTCGTTTTCATTAGATGATGTCACAATTGGCATCAACTTTCATTGGCAACGACAAGAAACACAGACTTTTGAGGGGGTGCTGAAACTTGTGGTTGAAGCAGACAAGATATGTGCGATTAACAGCCTGCCCGTTGAGAGCTATCTGACAAGTGTCATTTCAAGCGAAATGAAATCCACGTCATCTTTAGAATTGCTGAAAGCCCATGCCGTAATATCACGTAGCTGGTTACTCGCACAGATGGAACGAAGACAGAGACAAGATACCGGTGGAAGCGGATTTTTCTCTTTTGTCAAAAAAGACGACGAACTAATACGCTGGTACGATAGGGACGACCACACTATTTTCGACGTATGTGCAGACGATCATTGCCAGCGCTACCAAGGTATAACAAAGGTAAACAACGTCCATGTAGAACAAGCCGTACAAGAAACCCACGGTGAAATATTAACTTACAATGGGAAAATATGCGATGCCCGTTTCAGCAAATGCTGTGGCGGAATAACAGAAGAGTTCCAATATTGTTGGGAGAATAAGTCTCAACCTTACCTTGTTGCATTGCGTGACACTGATGACAAAGAAGCTCAAATACCAGATCTTTCAAACGAGGCTGAAGCTGAAAAATGGATAAAGTCACGTCCCGAGTCATATTGCAACACAGATGACAAGAACATCCTCTCACAAGTGTTAAACGACTACGATCAAGAAACTTCCGATTTCTACCGCTGGGTTGTTGAATACAAACAAGAGGAACTTGCCACGTTAATTGAAGATAAACTTAAAATGGATTTTGGCCAAATACTTGACCTGATACCTGTTGAACGTGGGCGTAGCGGCCGTATATGCAAACTTAAGATTGTAGGTACAAAACGTACTTTCACTATTGGCAAAGAGCTCGAAATACGCCGCACACTGAGTGAAACACATCTTTACAGCAGTGCATTTATTGTAGATAAACTCGACATTGTCAACGGTATCCCTTCACGTTTCGTACTTAATGGTGCAGGATGGGGGCACGGAGTAGGGCTTTGCCAGATAGGTGCCGCCGTCATGGGTGAAAAAGGATATAAGTATGACGAAATATTGTTGCACTATTACCGCGGCGCAGAGATTAAGAAGATATATAATTGAATAAAAGTTGAAGATTAAGCGTTTCGATGGCAAGATTTGCAAATTAGATATCCATATTGCCAGTTTGTGCATAAACAGGCAAATCTATCTTACTAAAAATTGAAAGGATAAAAGCTTTGTAAATAAGCAATCGTAACTCTTAATTCATATTGACTTATCACATATTCTTAACTTTTTAAGTTATGAACAGAAAAATAAGCAAGAACGCCTGGAGCTGGGTTCCTTCCCTATATTTTGCAGAAGGTTTACCTTATGTGGCTGTTATGACAATATCGTTGGTTCTCTACAAGCAATTAGGACTTACCAACGCAGAAATAACCTTTTATACGTCATGGCTTTATTTGCCCTGGGTTATAAAACCACTATGGAGTCCGTTTGTAGACATAGTAAAAACCAAACGCTGGTGGGTAATAACAATGCAATTACTCATAGGAGCCGCATTCGGCGGGGTAGCGTTTACGATACCTACTGATTTCTGGCTCCAAGGAACGTTGTTTTTCTTTTGGATAATGGCATTCAGCAGTGCCACGCATGACATTGCTGCAGACGGATTTTACATGTTAGGGCTGGACCAACACAAACAGGCTTGGTTTGTCGGCATACGAAGTACGTTCTACCGTCTTGCCACCATCTTCGGACAAGGTTTTCTAGTAATGGTGGCAGGTAATCTGCAAGTAATGTTCCGCGGCAGTATACGCTATTCATGGAGTCTCATGTTTTATGGCGTTACCGGCCTCTTCATCGCCCTATGGTTATGGCACAGCTTGGCATTGCCATGTCCATTGGCCGACCGTAAACGCCATAATGCCAGTGCAATTGAGGTATGGAACAACCTTTGGCATTCCATCAAGACTTTCTTTACCAAATTCCCCGCAAAAGAGACTGCTTGGGCTTTCCTCTTCATGCTGTGTTACCGTATGCCAGAAGGCCTGCTGGTAAAGATTTCTTCACTATTCCTTATCGACAGCGTTAACAATGGAGGACTTGGACTGTCTCCACAAGAGTACGGCTTTGCACAGGGTACGGTTGGCGTCGTCGGACTAACGTTAGGTGGTATACTTGGAGGAATGGCTGCCGGACGAGACGGCTTAAAAAAATGGCTATGGCCCATGGTTTGCGCCATTACGTTGCCCGACCTTGTATATGTCTACCTAAGTTGCGAGATGCCCGAAAGTTTCACTATTATCAATGTTTGCATCTTTATTGAACAGTTCGGATACGGATTCGGTTTCACGGCGTACATGCTATACCTGATTTATTACAGCCAAGGAGAGTATAAAACGTCACATTACGCACTCTGTACCGCCCTCATGGCCCTGTCAATGATGTTACCTGGACTGGTTGCAGGCTGGCTGCAAGAGCTTGTAGGCTATTTATGGTTTTTCATAATAGTAGTACTCTTATGCGCAATGACATTTATTGTCGCCGCATTCGTAAAGATAGACCCTGAGTTTGGCAAGAAATAGTCTCCATCCATTGGGTAAAATAGGTATATTAAGATCTGCAAACATACTCGAGGTATCTGCAATGTAATCAAAAACAACCCTATTAATTAACGTAATAATGGCTTCACGTGAAAGTAAAATATACCACGTAACCGTTTTAGGCAGCGTGGTCAACATATTACTCGTAATAGTAAAACTTGCTTTTGGCATATTAGGCCGTTCGGCTGCTATGATTGCCGATGCAGTGCATTCCTTGTCCGACCTGATAACAGACGTAATCGTAATCGTGTTCGTGAAATTAAGCAACAAGCCTCAAGACAACGACCATGATTACGGCCACGGCAAATATGAAACATTAGCCACAGCCTTTATCGGTTTAGCATTATTTGCCGTAAGCGTTATGATTCTTTACGGCGGAGCCGAAAAAATTGTAGCATCGTTCCGTGGCGAAAAATTGCCAGAGCCTGGCATGATTGCCTTGATAGCCGCACTGCTTAGTGTCATATTCAAAGAATGGTGTTATCGTTTTACTGCCAAAGTGGGCCGTGAAACAAATTCCCAAGCTGTTGTAGCCAATGCGTGGCATCATCGTAGCGACGCATTCTCTTCCATGGGAACTGCCCTTGGCATAGGCGGAGCCATTTTCCTTGGAGAGAGATGGACTGTTCTAGACCCTATTGCAGCGGTAGTTGTAAGCTTTTTTATCATCAAGACTTCATTGTCGTTAATGAAACAGGCATCTGACGAACTGCTTGAAAAAAGTCTTCCCGACACGGTTGAAAGCAAGATAAAACAAATTGCAGAAAGCGTACCCGGCGTTAGCGGCATACATAACGTACGCACTCGCCGTATAGGGAACCGCATCTCGATAGAAATGCATCTGCGCCTTCCAGGCGACCTGACATTATACGAGGCCCACAGGCGCGGCACGGATATAGAGCACCGTTTGCGGCAGTATTACGGAGCAGGGACATACATTAACCTGCACATAGAGCCGTTAAAAGTTAACGGGCAATATGTTGAACCACAAAAACAGCAGCCGCTTTAAACGTGTTTTTAAAGCGGCTGCTGTTTTTGGAATAAAATGTCAATGAGTTAAACAGTCCGGATTTGTTATCCTAAAACCACGTCAAGTATCATCATAAGAGTGAATCCGACGGCAAAACCAATTGTGCCAATGTTAGAGTGCTCACCTTCCGACATTTCAGGTATCAATTCTTCAACAACTACATAAAGCATTGAGCCGGCGGCAAATGCCAATAAATAGGGTAGGGCGGGCGTTGTTATGGATGCAAGTACAATAACAATAAGTCCACCCAACGGTTCAACCAAACCGCTCAACGCCCCCATCGCAAACGAACGCATCTTGCTGTTACCGGCCGAACGCATGGGCATGGATATGATAGCGCCCTCGGGTATGTTTTGTATGGCTATTCCGACTGCCATAGCCGTTGCTGCTGCAGTAGAAATGTAAGTGTCTCCTTGCATCGCCCCGGCAAGTACTACGCCGACTCCCATCCCTTCAGGCAGATTATGTATCGTTACAGCCAATGTCAACATTGCCGTGCGCGACAGACGGCTACGTGGCCCTTCAGGCTTGGCGTTACCAATATGCAGGTGCGGCGTAACTCGGTCGATAAGCAAGAGGAATGCCATTCCTCCCAAAAATCCTACAACTGCAGGCATGACTTTCATCTTCCCCCAATCTTCACACATGTCCATACCTGGTATCAGAAGCGACCATACCGATGCCGCTACCATCACACCCGAAGCAAAACCAAGCAATGACTTTTGAACATGATCGGACATTTTTTCTTTCATAAAGAAAACAAAAGCCGAACCTAAAATTGTTCCAAGTAATGGAATTAACAAAGCTATGTACATAATATCATACTGTTTTTATAATTCTAACCATATTTATGTTTACCAGGCAAAGCCCTAATCATAGTTAACCGCGGCAAAGATACGTAATATTCCCCGATGAAACAATACTTAAAAGATGTTAGCTCTATAAATAATAGTGTCTTGTCCTGGCAAAAGTTGACACATTTATGAAC
>HF986660.1 GCA_000433175.1 Prevotella sp. CAG:1058 | reverse complement strand
AAAACGGTGTAAAGTATTTCTGTATTAAGTCAAAAAACCGGCTCGGAATTTGTAAAATTTTTCTCTTTGCACGTATAACGCAAACACGCCTGAATTGTAACCAAGCCCAATAGCATCTGTAACAAATAAATAATTATGGCAACAAAAAATTTGGAGTCTAATCATATTTTATATATTTTTGCAAAATATCAATAAGCTTATGCCGCAAGTTTGATATTAAATGTATTATTAAGCCACGACCATGATAAAACGCATAATCAATTTCTACAAAGAAGGCTTTGCAAACATGAAATTAGGCAAGACACTATGGATCGTAGTGCTTGTCAAATTAGCCGTGATATTCCTTGTAATAAGGACGTTTTTCATGCCTGACATACTGAACGAGCGGACAAGCAAGGGCAACGAAGCCGATTACGTGTCGACGCAAATAACAGACAGGGCCGGCTTGTAAGTAAGAACCGTTATCACAACACCTGACAACCATTAATTAATAAATAAATATATGAACGACTTGTTTTTAAGTATAAGTACAGGAACGGTTGACTGGTCTAGGGCACAGTTCGCCCTTACGGCCATTTACCATTGGCTTTTCGTTCCGCTGACATTGGGCCTAGCACTTATCATGGGCATAATGGAGACTTGCTACTACCGCACGGGTAAAGTGTTCTGGAAAGACACTGCACGCTTCTGGCAGAAGCTGTTCGGCATAAACTTCGCAATGGGTGTGGCCACAGGCATAATCCTCGAGTTCGAGTTTGGCACCAACTGGAGCAACTACTCATGGCTAGTGGGCGATATATTCGGCGCACCGCTCGCGATAGAAGGAATTGTTGCCTTCTTTCTCGAAGCAACGTTTGTCGGAGTAATGTTTTTCGGTTGGAACAAAGTGTCACGCGGCTTCCACCTGGCGTCGACATGGCTCACGGGGCTTGGTGCCACTATTTCGGCATGGTGGATTCTTGTTGCTAATGCATGGATGCAAAATCCGGTGGGACAGGCATTCAATCCGGACACAATGCGCAACGAAATGACATCATTCGCCGAAGTCGCACTGTCTCCTTTTGCCGTCGACAAGTTTTTCCACACTGTAATATCTGCTTGGATTATCGGTGCAATATTCACGGTAGCCGTAAGCTGTTATCTGCTTTTCAGGAAAAAGCGCAATGACAACGACCGGCAACTTGCCGTCGAAAGCATTAAAATTGCCTCTATTACTGGTTTAGTCGCATCGCTGTTTGCCATACACACAGGCGACAGCTCGGCATACATGGTGGCAAAGTCACAACCCATGAAACTGGCGGCTATGGAAGCGCTATACGACGGAGGACAAGGCGAAGGCCTTACCCTTGTAGCACTAGTCAATCCGTTCAGCCAGCCCGACTACGCCGCAGGTGAAGAGCCTCAAATGAAAATCGCCGTACCTAAAATGCTTTCATTCCTCGCAACAAGAGACTTTAACGGATACGTACCGGGAATCAACGATATAATTAAAGGTGGCTACACCATGCCAGACGGCAGCAAGGCCGTATCTTTGGAAGAAAAGATGGAACGCGGACGCACGGCGATAGCCGCACTGGCCGGTTACCGTGAAGCTAAAGCTAACAACGACGCAGATGCAGCCTCGGCAAACCGCAAAAAGTTGGACGA
Source organism: Prevotella sp. CAG:1058 (assembly GCA_000433175.1). Classification (GTDB taxonomy): domain Bacteria; phylum Bacteroidota; class Bacteroidia; order Bacteroidales; family Bacteroidaceae; genus Prevotella. The sequence continues at coordinate 11,587 of HF986660.1, read as the reverse complement.
GAACATGAAATACTTTGGCTACGGATACATAAACAACGCTGAACAGACTGTGCCGTTCATTCCTGTATGCTTTTGGGCCTTCCGCGTAATGGTTGGACTTGGAATGCTGTTCCTGCTTTTCTTCGCCGTTTCCACCTTCTTGTCATATAAGAAAGACATTACATCCATGCGCTGGTACCAAATAGCAGGCATGTCATTATTGCCTTTGGGATACATCGCAAGCGAGGCCGGATGGATAGTAGCTGAATTCGGGCGGCAGCCTTGGACCATACAGGACATGCTGCCGACATGGGCAGCCGTGTCTGACATAGAAGCAAGCTCTGTTGTCTTGACATTCTTCATATTCCTGGCACTATTCACCTTGCTGCTTGCCGTGGAAATAAGCATAATGTGCAAAGCAATAAAAAACGGGCCGGAATACACACGAAAAGAACAAATGAAGAATTAAATAAACAAATGATACAACTCCATCAAGAGCTTAATTATTATTTTACCCAATAAAAAACAAATAACATGACATACGATTTTTTTCAACAATACTGGTGGTTCATAATTTCCCTGCTGGGAGCATTGCTGGTGTTTATGATGTTTGTCCAGGGTGCCAATTCTGTAATGTTCTCATTAAGCACAAACGAAGAAGAACGACGGATGATCATAAACTCAACGGGGCGCAAATGGGAACTTACATTCACCACGCTCGTAACTTTCGGAGGAGCGTTTTTCGCCTCATTTCCATTGTTTTACAGTACAAGCTTCGGTGGTGCTTATTGGGTCTGGATGATTATCCTGTTCACTTTCGTTGTACAAGCCGTCAGTTACGAATTCCAGAACAAACTAGGGAATTTACTTGGTACAAAGACATTCCAGTATTTCCTCGTAATCAACGGCATAGTCGGTCCACTGCTACTTGGAGTTGCCGTAGCAACATTCTTCAACGGAGCCAACTTCATTATTGACAAGTCAAATATCTTGGGAAGTCCAAATCCGATAATAAGCAGTTGGGCAAATGCAAGTCACGGGCTCGACGCATTACTTAACGGTTGGAATATCATTTTCGGTCTTGCAGTGTTATTCCTTGCACGCAGCCTGGGCATACTTTATGTAATGAACAATGTCGAGAATGAGAATATCCGCTCTCGTGCATCAGTCAGGTTGGTTGGCACTGTCGTACCGTTTCTCGTGTTCTTCATAGTCACACTTGCACATATTCTCATACAGGACGGTTATGCAACAGATCCGGCATCAGGTGAAATCTACATCGAGCCAAACAAGTACTTCAATAACTTCTTGCAGATGTGGCCTATCGCATTATTGCTTGTTGCAGGTGTTGCATTATTCATTTACGGTTCAGCTAAAACTATTTTCACCAATTATTACAATAACGGAATATGGCCGGCCGGTATAGGCACCGTACTCGTTGTGTTAAGCCTTTTGCTTTGTACAGGCTGGAACAATACAGCATATTATCCGTCAAGCGCCGACATGCAAAGCAGTCTTACAATAGCAAACAGCTGCAGCAGCGAGTTTACGCTTAAAACAATGTCTGTAGTGTCACTTATCGTACCTTTCGTCATTGCATACATCGCATACGTCTGGAGAATAATGGATAAAAAGAAAATAACAAAAGAGGATTTGAAAGAAGAAGCCTATTAATTATTGAAAAAACAAACAGTGGGAAACCATTTTGTGTATTCACAAATTAGGTTTCCCACTGTTCATATTATTTTATTTGAACTATCTTGGTCGGCGCATGCTCCTTATTACGCCTGTTGGTAACGGTGACCACAGCCTGCGCCAAGTTAATAAATGCCTGACCTGTTATGGTATCGGCATTAAGAGCAGCCGGCTTACCGGAATCACCGCTCTCACAAATACTCTGCACGACTGGAATCTGTGCGAGCAATGGCAGATTCATTTCTTTTGCAAGATTCTTACATCCTTCCTTACCAAAAATATAATATTTGTTATTAGGAAGCTCTGCAGGTGTAAACCATGCCATGTTCTCTACAAGACCAAGGATAGGCACATTAACCTTATCGTTCTTATACATGTCAATACCTTTACGGGCATCCGCCAAAGCAACATTCTGCGGCGTACTTACAATTACGGCACCGGTTATGGCCAGTGTCTGCAACAAAGTAAGGTGGATGTCGCTTGTACCAGGAGGCGTATCAAGAACGAAATAGTCAAGCTCTCCCCAATCAGAATCACCGATGAGCTGTTTCAATGCATTCGATGCCATGCCTCCACGCCATAATGTTGCGGTATCAGGATTAACAAAAAAGCCAATGCTCAATAGTTTGACACCATACTTTTCAATAGGCTCTATCAAATCGCGCCCGTCTCTGTTTACAGCATACGGACGGGCATCCTCAACATCAAACATCTTCGGCATTGACGGTCCGAAAATGTCAGCATCAAGCAAACCAACCTTGTAACCGAGACGTGCCAATGAAATAGCAAGATTTGCGGCCACAGTACTCTTACCAACTCCTCCCTTGCCTGAGCTGACAGCTATGACGTTTTTAACTCCCGGCAACATCTTTCCTGGCTCAGGGCGCGGTTTAGACTTGGTTTCAACGTTAATTGCAACTTCTACATCTTTACTTACATGGTAATGTATTGCAGCCTCAGCGGCTTTAAGCGTTGACTTGATGAAAGGGTCTGTATCACGAGGAAAAATCAACGAAAACGATACTTTCATACCGTCAATTCGTAGATTGTCTGCAACCATTTCACTTTCAACGAGATTCTTCTTAGTACCTGGATACGTAACCGTAGCCAGAGCATCCATTATTAATTTGGGGTATAATGTCATAATTCTTTTTTTACATGCAAAATACGTAATAAATATGCAAACGAACAAAATTTTGACTGAAAAACCGCCAAAATACGTTATCTGACTACTTTCTTAACGTAAAGTCAAAACGTAATCCCCCTGTAAGATTATTGTCAACAGTTATTGTACCGCCATGTAAAAGTATTGAATTCTTTACTATCGCAAGTCCAAGCCCTGTACCTCCCATTTTGCGGCTGCGTCCTTTATCAACCCTGTAAAACCTCTCAAAAAGACGCGGCAAATGTTCATAAGGAACACCTACACCATTATCGCTAAACGTAAAACTCCAAAAACCGCCTTTAATTGACGCCGATAATGTAATCGTTGTTCCTTCACCGGCATACGCAATGGCATTATCAGTCAGATTCCGGAATACGCTGTAAACCAAAGACTGGTTGCCACGCACTACAACGCCTTGCGGTAAACGATTGTCAAACGTCATCTTACGTTCTGACATCTGCAAGGTCGTATCTTTTATTATGTTGGCTACCATTGCATTAATGTCAACGGTCTCAAAATCTACCATTTCAGGTGCATCGTCAAGACGATTCAAAGTAGAAATATCATGCAGCAACGAGGTCAAACGTTGTGACTGGGCGTAACACCGTTCTAGAAATTGCTGTTTTGTTGTTTCATTTATATTAGGATTCTCCAAAACCGTTTCAAGATAACCCTGAATGCTGGCAACCGGAGTTTTCAACTCATGGGCGATATTCTGTGTCAACTGTCGCTTTAATACATTTTGCTCTTCTTTAGTACGTTTCAACCGTTTGTACATTTTTATTATCCGCTCGGCAATTTCGCCTAGCTCATCACCCGAAAAACCGACAAGATCTTCTGAATCAAGGCTTTCGTTATGATCAGCACGACTGGCAAAAAGACGCAATTTGGCTATATTATCACCAAGACGACTGACAAAACGGTAAAGTATGAATACAAGTATCAGTACAGCAACAAGAGTAAACCACAAATAATGCTGGTCCGCCTTGAGCATCTCAGCCATGCTATTATCGTATGGAAGTGCACTACGAACCACTATATCAAGCTCTGGAACATAAGTAGCCGAATAAAAATACGTCTGTTTCATCGTAGAACTTAGACGGCTAAAATCAAATCCGTTCCCATTGGAAATAGCCTCACGCACTTCCAAACGGTTTTGATGACTATCCATCTTAACATAGTCCTTGTACATGTTGTCATAAACCACACGACCGTCTCGCTTGATAAGGGTAACCCGGAGACCATGTATATGGTGATTTCTAACATACCTGTCCAACGCTTCTTCCGAATAACTGCCTATGTATTCTAGCGTTTCAATCATTCTTGAATTATAATCCTGAAGACGCGAATTGAGCGAATTTATCTTGTATTCGCGTTCGCGTTCGTGCTGAAATATTATAAACGCTGCGGCAAAAACAATGAAAACGGCTAAAACACTGATGTAAAGACGAGTTCCAACAGATGTTTTCAACATAGTAATTATATATTACTTCCACTACAACCTGAAAAAGACATAACAGGCTAAGTATAAGATTTTATGTATTATGCATCAAAATAATAACCGAATCCCAAACGGGTAACTATACACTTCGAGAACTTGCCAATCTTTTTGCGCAGACGTGTTATATTGACATCTACTGTACGGTCAAGGACAAGCACGTCTTTCGGCCAGATTCGGTCAATCAGTTCTTGACGTGAAAAGACTCTGCCTTTCTCATCAAGCAGCAAATGAAGTATTTCAAACTCTGTTTTGGTGAAAGGCACTTCCTCGCCGTCTATACTGACGGTCTTCTTATCAAGATTCAGTTCTAGCCCTTGATAACTTAACATATTAGCCTGTGGTTCACCGTTTCTTTCTGCAGTTCGACGCAAAACAGCGCGTATCCTTACCAAAACTTCACGGATGGAAAAAGGTTTTGATATGTAATCGTCGGCACCTAAATTGAAACCTGTAACGGTGTCATTCTCTGTGTCGCGGGCTGTAAGGAATACTATGGGAATATCTTTCGTAGCAGGATTAGCCTTCAACTTTTTAGCCATAGCAAATCCTGACATACCACCCATCATAACATCGAGTAACATGAGATCGAAACTTTCAATGTTCATATCTAAGGCATCTTCTGCAGAATTTGCAGTCTCCACTACATAGCCGTCGGTTTCAAGATTGAACTTAAGGATCTCGCACAAATCTTGTTCGTCATCAACAACCAATATTCGATAATTCTTATCCATAAATCAACAGTTTTTTATTTTCTGCAAAATTACCTACAAATATATTCATACCTGTTACAGCAATATTACAATAAGGTTAAAAGATTCAGTGTGACGGGAAACTTAACGTATTTAAGACAAGTTCACATTCCAATCATCTAAAAGGCTCAAACCATTATTCGTAAACTTCCTCTGGCAGTTTTTTCTTTTTTGGATTTGCTTTTGCACCCATGTCAATAAGTTTCCGTGCCGAACCGATAAAGCCACGGCTACCGCTCATTGCTTTCTTTGCATCATCGAACGACTTGCGCACTCCATCAATGTCACTGTCCAACCTGTCAAAACGCTCGACAAACAACTGTACTCTGTCTACAAGAGTAGAAGCCATGTCGAACACCTTTTCCTGGTTTTCAGCCTGCCGTTGCTGGGTCCATGCTATTTGCAATAGTCTCAATAAAGAAAATAGATTTTGTTCACCAGTGATAATGACATTTCGCTCGAAAGCATAATTCCAAAGCGAAGCATCCGCCGAAACTGCAAGCTGCATTGCTGCTTCCTGTGGAACAAACATTATTACGAAGTCAAGCGTTGTTCCACCGTCCATTGAATATTTCCCATAATTCTTGGCCGACAGTTCGTCGACATGACGTCGCACACTTTTTACATGTTCTTCAAGATAAGCCTTACGTTCATCATCTGTCCCAGCATTTACGTAATTAATGAATGCCGTAAGCGAAGCTTTAGAATCGATAATAACATCCTTGTGGTCAGGATAATGCAACACTACGTCGGGACGCATCATGTCGTTGGTGTCGTCATTCCTAATCACGTTACCCTTTGAGTCACGCATTGTGTACTGCACGTCGTACTCCACACCTTTCGTAAATCCGAACTTGTCCAGCAAGTCGTTGAGTTTCATCTCGCCGAAATCACCTTGTATCTTCGGCCCTGCCTGCAACGCCCTTGACAGTTTTTCGGCTTCAGCGCCAAGATTTGTCGTAGTGGCATGCATCTGCTTTAACTGTTCGCTCAGCGATGCCGTATTACGGTTGAACGAATCGCGGTTGTCATCCATTGACTTTTTCATTTCAGCCATAACCTCCTTCAAGGGAGCAATTATGGAATTCATTTGGCTACGGTTAGCCGTATCGAGTTCTTCAGAACGTTGTTTCAACAGACGTTCAGTGGTCGTACCCAACTGTTCCTGCACAAGTCTCAAACGCTCGGCAAACTGTTTATCCAACAAAGCCATACGTTCCTCCTTTTCACGTTCGTTCCTGCGGTTTATGTCGTCAAGCCGATCGACGAACTGCCGTTTAGTTTCCTCAAGCTGTCGCTCATGCTCTATTTTCACATCAGCCAACTGTTTGCAAAGCATTTCAGCCTCACGTTGTTTCACCGAAATATCGCTTGACAATGAAGAAATCCTATCGGAATACTCTTTACTCTTCTTCTGGTTTACAATCATCATTACAACGACTGCAACAAGCACACCTGCAATAAAATATAGAACAAACATCATTATAGTTGTTTAAAATCCGTATAATCCTATTCTTTAACATTTATATGGAAGCTCAAGCATCAACCGTCTGAGTCTTCGGCCAATTGACAAGATACAGTTTTTCAGTAGCACGTGTAAACGCCGTATACAACCAATGGATGTAGTCAGGTGTAAGCATGTCGTCAGTCATGTAACCCTGGTCAACATAAACATGTGCCCACTGTCCGCCCTGAGCCTTATGGCAAGTCACCGCGTATGCATATTTTACTTGCAAAGCATTGTAATACATGTCTTCACGCACACGTTTCAGACGGTCAGCCTTCAAAGGTACATCCTGGTAATCCTCCATCACGGAGTTAAACAAATGTTCGCTTTGCTGGCGGGTCAATGACGCAGACTCCGACATCAGCGTATCGAGCATTAAAGTCAACCGCAACTCATAATTATCGTAATCAGGGAACTGGAGCCACACATCGGCAAAGCGGAATCCATAAATCTCACGCACATTGCGTACCCGTTGCACACAAGCCCTGTCGCCGTTGGCAATGAAAAGCGAAGTGCTAAATGTAAAATGTGGAGAGCCGTCATGCCCTGATTGCAAACGTTCGGTTGCACCACCGGCTTGTACACCGCCAGCTTTCCTCATTCCGTCCCTTTCCTTTTCCAACCAATAATAATTGTTTTTCACCACGATTAGCATGTCGCCGGTTGACAACTCGTCCTCACGTCCGAGTACCATGTTACGTATTCCTGCATTATAGATATTAGCACGCTTGTTGCTTCTGGTAACCACGATGGTCTCGTCCAAACCTACTTCGCCGTAACTGCCGTTGAGTTGTTCTATCAGTTCGCCTCCAGGCACAATCCGTATATCGGCAAAGCCCGAAAACGTAACTTTCGGCAAACCGGTGATTTCGTCATGGGTCATCATCCTCCTTATTACCGTTGCGTTATAAAGAATGCCTGAACCTGCAGCCTGACGCAACACCTCGTTAAGGTCGCACTCATAAACCCTAAGTCCGTAGCCCTCGATATAATCTGGCATAAGTGCGGGTGAGTCGCTCTCCCCTACCGGCGGCAACTGGGCCTTGTCACCTATCAACACCATACGGCAGTTGCAACCACCATAAACAAACCCTACCAAATCGTCAAGCAACCGTCCCGACCCGAAAGTCAATGTCTCTGACACTCCGTAATTTGCAATCATCGACGCTTCGTCGACTATGAACAAAGTGTCACGGGCAAGATTGTCGTTAAGGTTGAACTTGCTGTTATCCCCGGCAAACGATTTCTGCCTGTATATCTTCCTATGGATTGTCAGTGCTAGCTGACCAGCGTTGAGCGAGAACACCTTGGCCGCCCTGCCGGTAGGGGCCAACAAGACGACCTTCTGCCTAAGCCTGACAAGGGTCTTGACTATTGCTGCGGCCAATGTCGTCTTGCCCGTACCAGCCGAGCCACGCAATATCATGACTGAACGTTCACTCCCATCCATCATGAAACGGCAAAACACGTCAATGGCGCTTTCTTGTTCAGCTGTTGGAACCAGCCCCATTGTCTGCCTAATCTGATAAGCCAGTTCGTCGACAATCATCAGTTTTTAGCCTCAAGGTTTGATATTACGGATTATTTGGTGTATTTTTGCAACGCATACAATGCGCAAAGCATCATGCAAACTTACAAAAAATAATCGACTTCCTGCCCATAACGTCGGAAATATGATTAATTTAATCAACGACAAAACAACAGAAGCTGTCTGACCGAACGATGAAAAGAATCAAGAATGACATTGTTTTAGCCATCATTGTGGCGGTACTTGCGATAACCTGCGGTATAAGCATTTACGCCCCGGTAAGGTTTGAGAAACAACAGACCGCACGTGAAAACGCCGTTAAGGAACGACTAGTTAAAATAAGGTATGCCGAAGAAAAGTATAAAAGGGACAATGGTGTCTATACGGACGACTTCGCCGACCTGATTAAGGGAGGATACCTGGCCGACTCGCTGCAATACATTCCGTTTACCGGCAACAAGACTTTCAGTATAGTCACGACCGTGCAGACGGGCAAGTCAGGGCGTCAGATTCCGCTTATGGAGTGCGGGGCAGGATACGATGAATACCTGTCAGGGCTTGACGAGAACAGGATAGCCAACCTTATCGAAGAAGCCAACAATGCCGGGCGGTACCCGGGACTGAAAATCGGAGACATAACAATACCTAACGACAATGCAGGAAACTGGGAATAACATATTAAAGAGGGACGGTTTGCAGGACGGCAAACCGGCAGGCAACTCAGGAAACATGCCGACAGACACGCCAACAGGTGCTGCAGGACAAGCCAACGGCACGTCTGCCGACACAAAGACGGGCAACACCGGAACGGGAAGCATTCTGAGGAGGCCGCGGCTGACAATACGCATAGGGAAACACTCGCTGTCGTTCTCGGCCCTCAACACAGACAACTCGAACAGCATAACCTATGAGCCTTACACCGTGAGGAGCGGCATATCGACGGCTGCCAACCTTAGGGAGGCGTTCAGGGAAATAGACTTGCTGCGCAACGGATGGCAAAGGGCAATGGTGCTGATTGACTCGCCTGTACTGATGATACCGATTGAGGAGTTCAACGAGGCCCATAAGGAGACTCTCTACCGGCACGCCATAACCGGGCATGAGGGCGAGACGGTAATGTCTGTCGTGCTGCCGACGCTCAACGCCGTTGCCGTTTACTCGATAAACAAGGACCTTAAGCTCGTCATCGACGACCACTTCGGCGACGTACGCTTCACCCACGTATGCGCTCCGGTATGGAACCACCTTTACCGCCGCAGCTTCACCGGGGTGAGGATGAAGCTGTACGCTTACTTCCACGACAAGAAAATCGACGTATTCAGTTTCCAGCAAAACCGTTTCAGGTTTACAAACAGCTTCGACACCAACCTCGCGCCCGACGCCGTATACTTCATACTGAACGTATGGAAGCAGCTTGCGTTCGACAACAAGCGCGACGAGCTGCATCTTGTCGGCGAACTGCCTGACCGCAACATGCTGACACAGGAGCTTAAGTCATTCGTTCAGAACGTGTACGTAATCAACCCGAAGGCTGAGTTCAACCGTGCCCCGATAACGGAGATTAAGAACCTGCCCTACGACCTGCTGACACACTTCATGGGTAACTGACGAATGCAACAATATGCACCGCCTGGCAATAGTACGACAGCCGTGGTGCATCTCATCAATATAAAAGAACCTATCAAGAACATATAACAATGCGCATAATAACCGGCTTATACAAGGGACGCCACTTCGAGATACCTCGCACGTTCAAGGCCAGGCCTACCACCGACTTCGCAAAGGAAAACATATTCAACGTGCTAAACGGTTACATCGACTTCGACGGAGCCGCCGCACTCGACCTATTCTCGGGCACCGGCAGCATATCGCTCGAGCTGCTGTCGCGCGGATGCGCTTCAGTGGTCAGCGTCGAAGCCGACCGCGACCACCACGCCTTCATCAAGCAGTGCCTTGCCAAACTGGGCACCGACAGGTGCATGGCCTTGCGCGGCGACGTATTCCGCTTCATCAAGAACTGCCGCCAGCAGTTCGACTTCATATTCGCCGACCCACCATACAGCATTCCCGAGGTGCCACGGCTGCCACGGCTTGTCCTCGAGCGCGACTTGCTCAAGCCCGGCGGCGTATTCGTCTTCGAGCATGGCAAGAACAACTCTTTTACCGACATGCCCGAATTTGTAGAGCACAGGGCTTACGGCAGCGTCAATTTCAGCCTGTTCATGAAGCCGGCCGACGCCGTCGGCGGGGCAAGTGACGCTGAAGGCGAGGCATGACAATCCTAATGTCCACGACGCAACCATTTACAGGCCGCTTTTCAACAAAGCGGCCTTTTTTGCATCTTACCACTTAGCACGCTTGTTGAGATTACATCAACGGTGAAAACAACCTCACAAGCGACTCCCATAAGCGGTGCGTGAACGATAGCCTGCGGCTGCGCATGTAGTCTTCGTACCTCACACAATTCTCCATGTCCTTCATGAAGACTTCCTTTATGCGCAAGGCCATGCCGCGGTCGTATATGAAGACGTTGCTCTCGAAATTGTTGTCGAAGCTGCGGAAATCAATGTTTGTAGAGCCGCAGGTCGACAGCGAATCGTCGCTTACGAGCAGCTTGGAATGGTTGAAGCCTGACGAGTAAAGATACACCTCGACACCCGAATCAACCGCCTCCCTGACATAAGAGCGGCTTGCCCACTCCACCAGCTTGGCATCACAGTGCAGCGGCACCATCAGCCTCACGTCAACGCCTGCAAGGGCGGCGGTGCGCATGGCGAACATCACGGGCTCGGTCGGCAGGAAGTATGGCGTCTCCATGTAGACGTAACGCTTGGCCTGGAGCAATATGCGCACATAGCCCTGCATCATCTCAGGCCACTGGCTTACGGGGCTGCTGGTCACTACCTGCATTATGCAGCCGTTGGTTACGCCGCCGCCCGGCTGGGCGGGATAGTAGCAGCGGTTGGAGATGAGCGTGCGGTCAACGAAATACCAGTCTACAAGGAATGCGCGCTGTATGCCGTATACCGCGCCGCCGCTTATGCGCAGATGGGTGTCGCGCCATGCCGAGCCCTTGGTGCCCCTTATGTAGCGCATGGCTATGTTCATGCCGCCTATGTAGCCCGTCTTGCCGTCTATGACGCACAGCTTGCGGTGGTTGCGGTAGTTCACCTTGCCCGTAAAGGCGGGGAACTTGACCGGCATGAAGGCGTGCACGTCGACCCCCGCCGAGCGCATGCGCTCGAAGAACGAGCCGGGCACGTTCCAGCATCCCACGTCGTCGTAGATGAAGCGCACCTCCACGCCCGCCCGTGCCTTGTCGGCCAGGGCGTCGGCCACGAGGCGGCCCAGCGGGTCGTCGCATATTATGTAGGTCTCCAGGTGTATGTGGTGCGTGGCGGCGCCTATGTCCCTCAGCAGCGAGCTGAAGAAGCCGTAGCCGTCGGTGTATATGCGCGCCTCG
>HF986659.1 GCA_000433175.1 Prevotella sp. CAG:1058 | reverse complement strand
TTTAATTTATCGGTAAAAATTTACCGAAGTATTGATATATTCTCATTAATTAAATAACGAATATTTATATTTAAATTAATTAACAAAGAAATAGGTAAGTTGGTAACAAAAGGCAAGCATAAACGCGTAAATTATAATCATGACGTAACCGACTGGCCGCTATCACAGCCCAGTGGTAAAATAAAGGAGCGGTTTTGTAGCTGAAAATGAAAAATCATTACACAGCATTCACATGCGGTGCGGCGAATGCTGTGCAATGCGTCTTACCGCCCGGCGCACAGCCTGTTGACAAGCTGCTGCCACTTTTCCATTATCTCGGCAGGGGCGAAGCGCTTTGCCATAAGCCGCGCGTTGGCACCGCACGACGCCCTGAGGGCCTCGTCGGCCATCATCCTTGACAGTGCCCGGGCGTATGCGGCGGTGTCGCCCTGCGGCACAATGAGGCCGTTATAGCCGTTGTTTATGATGTCCTTGGCTCCGTAGTTGAAGTCGGTCACCACCGACGGCAGTCCGCATGCCTGCGCCTCTATGAGCGTCATGGGCTGCCCCTCGTACCTCGACGTCATCAGGTGCAGGCTGTGGCTGGCATATGCCGCCGTCATGTCGTCGCAGCGCCCTTGCAGCCTTACGCTGCCTTGCAGTCCGCAGCTGTCTATCTGCCGTTGCAGCTGCTGCCTGAGCGAGCCTTCGCCGTAGATGTCGAGCGTCCATCCGGGATGGGCGGCGGCGGCTTCTTTCCAGCAGTTTATCAGTATGTCGAAGCCTTTCTGGCTTTCGAGCCTGCCTACGGCTATGGCCTTTTTTACCGAATAGTCCTTTACGGCCGGGGGCGTTTCGTAGTCTATGAAGTTGGGTATCACCGCCGTTTCCTTGGCCTTGGTGTAGTTGCGGGCGTCGTCACGGGTAAGGCAGACCACGGCGTCGGCCTTGCGCTCCATGAGCGTGAAGAGCCGTTGGTAAGGCGTGAACGGTCTTGCCACGTGCGACTCGTAGACGCGCCGTGCCTTCGTCCTGCACAGCGGCAGCAGTAGCGCGCCTATTATCATGGTGAAGAAGATTACGTCGGGCTGTATCCCGCTTACCACCTTGTTGAACCTCCTTAGTGCTGTCAGCAGGGTTTTCGTCCTGTTGAGAGTTTTCCTTAGCACATTACCGCCGTTGTCGGTGAAGCCTACGTCGAGCGACACCAGCCTTACGTTCTTGTTCAGCGGATAGCTCTGCGGCCGTTCGTCGTGGTATATTGATATTATGGTGACCTCGTGCCCGTAGGTAGAGTCGAGCAGGTTGGCCTTCCTCGACAGTATCCGTTCGGCGCCACCCTTTATGCTGAAGTCTTCGATTACGTAGGCTATTTTCATGGTTTGGCTAATAGTTTGAACAGTCTGCACGACAGTTTTAGGCCGAGCATGTCGAGCATGAGTGCCTTGACGCAGTCGTTCAGGCTGTTGTATTTCCTTATTGTTATTCTCTGGCTGTGCAGCATTATCCTGCCCGTGGCGCGGTAGACGTGCAGCTGTATGGTGAACATGTCGAGGTAGAGCCTGTGCCAGCGCTTCTGCCGTGTGTCTATGCCGAGGGTTTTGACGAGTCCGACCTGAGCCTCGAGCAGTGCCGCCATCCTGCCGTCGCCTGCCGAAGTAGCCACTATGCCTGAGTCGTTCCAGTGGTAGAGGTACATGCCCTGCGAGGTTGTGGCTATCACGGGACTCTTCTCCAGCAGCATGGCAAGCGTGGGCACGTCTTCGTAGAGTCTCCCTTTCGGGAAGCGCACGCCGTCGAACATGTGCCGTTTGTATATCTTGTTCCAAGCCCAGCTGTGTTCAAGTCCGAAGGCGGTGAGCCAGTCGAGCGCGCTGCCGTACACCTTGTCGCCCGGGTCGAAGAGGTGTTCGTCTGGCCGTCCGGGGCGTTCCAGCACGGGATATTCCAGCATGTCGTACCCAGGGTTGCTGTCAATGATGCCCATCAGCTTGCCGAGCGTGCCGGGAGTCAGCTCGTCGTCGCTATCGGCAAATGTGATGTATTCGCCCCGGCAGCGGTCAAGGCCGTAGTTGCGTGCGTCAGACAGTCCGCCGTTCTCCTTGTGGAATACCTTTATCCTCGCGTCTTCGTGCGCCATGCTGTCTGCTAAGGCTCCGCCGCGGTCGGGCGAACCGTCGTCGACGAGCAGTAGCTCGAAGTCGCCGAAGTCCTGAGACAGTATGCTCCGCACACATCTTTCGAGCGTCTTTTCGGTCTTGTAAACGGGTACGATTATGCTGAGTTTCATAATTGCAAATTTAAGAATAAATAGTTTTATATCCAAATTTTACCATTTATTCTGCCTTTTTACGTATATTTGCAAAGTTTGCCGGAAGGGATGCGACCGTTTGGCTGCCTGCCGGCACAACCCTGACATGGAAGCCTTGTTATAATAACAACCTATGCGAAACCGAATGATTAACGAACTGTCGATACTCATACCCGTCTATAACGACAACGCCACGGCGCTGGTGAGGGTGCTCCAGGCGCAGGCCGAGGCGGTAGACGGACTTGAATACGAAATACTGGCCGTGGACGACGGCTCGACCAACGAGGCCGTGATAGCCTGTAACAGGGCGATAGACGCCATACCGCACTGCCGCTACGTGATGGACCGCCACCACGACTGCCGCGCCGCCATGCGCAACAACATGGCCTCAAAGGGCAGGTATGAGTGGCACCTGATGGTCGACGCGCGCCTGACCATCGTCTACGCCGACTTCATAAGGCGCTACCTTGAGAGCGGAGCGCAGCCCGGCGAGGCCGTATGCGGCGGCGTGATGGTTGACGGCGGGGCTGACTCCTCGCGGCTGTACCGCGAGAACCTGCGCTTCCGTTACGAGAAGTTCGAGGAGAAAAACCATTCGGCCGAGGTGAGGAACAGGTTTCCGTACATTTCTTTCCGCACCACAAATTTCTTCTACCACCGCACGGTGCTCAGTCGCGTGCCTTACGACGAGCGCATAAAGGGCTACGGATACGAGGACGTGATGCTGGGAAAGACGTTCAGGGAGAAGGGCATCGTGGTGAGGCACATCGACAATCCGGTGGCCTACACTTCGTTCGAGAGCAACGAGGCTTACCTCCGCAAGATAGAGGAAGCCATGCGCACGCTGAAGAATTTTGCAGGCGAGCTTGGCGAGTATTCGCCCCTGCTCGCCGCCGTTAATAAGTTAGTCAGGTTACGCTTGCTTTGGCTTGTGCGCCTGTGGCACGGGCTGTTCGGCCGTGCAGAGCTGCGCAACCTCAAGGGCGACCGTCCGTCGCTCTTTGTTTTCAAACTCTATAAATTGGGATTCTTTGCTTGCATCAGGCCTGTGCACCATGCCGCTACGAGCGTTATGCAGAAAGGCAACGCCGCGTCGAGGTAGGTTATGTCGTAGGCCGAGTTGAACACGTCTGTCCAGTTGTCATAGACGTACATGTTGTGGCCGTATGCAAGTACGGGTACAAGTATCAGAATGGCTGCCGAGTAAAGCATGAGGCGGCCGGTATTGCCACGCCATTTTAGCGCCATGAGCACTGCCACGAGCAGCATCACCACCGTGTCGGCTGGCCTACCCTGCCGTCCCTGCAGCGAGAAAGGATTGTTTTCGGCGTGGAAAAGGCTGTCCCAGTCCCACACGGCGAGCGGCAGGAACGTAAGGCAGAACACCGCAACGACCATGAGCAGCGTGTCAACCTTCCTGCCGGTTGACAATCTAAGCCAGTCGGGGAAGAACATTATGAAGAGCGGGAAGGCAGTGCTGAGCCTCGTGGAGAGCCATAGGGCTGCCACGGCCGATAGCAGGTAGGGACGGCGGTAGAAGCCGGTGCGCTTCATCACAAGCATGTTGATGAACGCCACAAGCAGCAGGAAGTTGGATATGAGGTCGCTCCTTACGGCAGTCTCGTACCACAGGTTGACGCTAAGCCCGAGCAGCACGGCAGCCTTCAGTGCGGCGCCGTTGCCGTAGGCCGCCTTTATGCTGTACAGGAAAAGTATCGCGGTGAATATTTCGGACAGGCCGACATTGCCCAGCGCCCAGAATGGTATGTGCAGCGCAAGCCACACAGGGAAGGGCGACGAGTTGCCGCCCAGGTGTGTCTTGGCAAGGTATGGGAAATCGCCGTTGAACAGCGCTGTGAGCGGATTGGCTATTGCCGACCAGCGGTCTACCTTGTTTTCCATCGGGTCGAAGTGGTACTGCACGGCCAGCATGGCGGCTGCCAGCAGCGTCAGGACTATCCATAACGACGCCTTGGGCCACCGCAGGCGGTAACGCAGCCTGTCGCTTGTGAACAGCAGGAACACCACCGCAAGCACCGTGGCGTAGGGTATGCATGCGTAGCCGAAATGCTCAGTTGCGCGCATGGAATACTTGCACGCCAATATGTAGCATATTGCGATGTAAAAGACGGCCGCCAGCGTCACAATAAGCCGCCTTTTGTCCCTCAAACTGTCATTGAACTTGTTGAACACCGCGCTGACGGCGAGCGAGCCTGCCGTGAAGCCCGCTATCGAGGCGGGTCCGGTGATGCAGGGCATGAAGTTGAAATGCACTATGTAGGCTTCGTAGCTCACCTTGCCCAACCATGTTATCAGCGTGAGCCTCTTCAGTCCCGGCAGCAGGAAGGGCGCGGCCAGCACGGCGGCGGCCAGCGGCAGCTTGATGTTGAGCAGTATGATGTTGAACGGCAGGGTGCCTATGTATTGCCTTACGGCGGGCAGTTCTTTGACAATGATGAACAGCGTGCCGTAGGCGAAGGCGCAGGCCGTGACGAGCGCCACCTTGCGCCTGTTCCAGCTTCTTACCTTGTCGTAGTGTGCCGAGGCCATGTAGCCTGCCACGAACGAGAACGCCTGCTCGGCCATGAGCTGCTCCATGAACAGGCAGGCGAGGCTGAAGGCGGCGAGTATCTTGCCAGTGTGGCGCTGCGCAAACCTGCGCGCAGCCCAATATACTATGTACCAGCGGATTATGAAATCGACATACCACAGGTCGGAGTCGATGAAGAGGAAGTTAAGCAGTTGTGTTACAGGGTCGAACGAGTCTGCAAAGGGCAGGCGGAAAAGGAAGACTATCCAGCACGGCAGGATGACGCGCAGCACCCTCTTGCGCCAGAAGCCGCCGAGCCCGTTGTGCTTGTAGCTCTCGTTGATGCCGAAGCCCGACGTGAAGAGGAAGGCAGCCACGCCTATGCTGCCGATGATGTTGAGCACGCGCGGGTAGCTGTCGAGCTGCATGACATAGTGCATGAGCATAATGCCGAGTATCGACAGGCCCTGCGCCCATAGCGTGTTGTCGCGCGAGAATATGTCTTGACGAAGCATTGCAGGTGTGTTAGGAGTTCAAGCCTTGTCAGTTTACCACAGCTATCTTGCACACCGTACCCTTGTCGCCTGTTGACGTAGCCGTCTGCACCATGTAGACTCCGCTGGCAACGCGCTTGCCGTTAAGGTCGCATCCGTCCCATGTGTACGAGCCGCCGGTGCTGGTGCCCTGGTTTACGAGTGTGCCGTTGGCCGTCACTATCTTGATGTCGGCGTTGAGCGTAAGTCCCACTATGGTTATAGGTCCGGTGTAGCCGGGCTTCACGGGGTTGGGGTATGCGTACACGTTCTCCTTCTTGATCTCGGTGCTTGGCTCAGTGGCGTCGCTGCGGAACGAACACAGCCCCTTGTTGGTGGCTATGAACACCTCGCCCGTGGTGCCGTCGATGGCCAAGCCCTGCACGATGTCTGACGGTAGCGGAGAGTTTTCGGTTGTAAAGTGGTAAACCTGCGTGTTGCAGTCGTCGCTGATGAGGAAAAGGCCGTTGTTGTTGGTGCCTATCCATTTGCGGTTGCCGCCGTCCACGGCTATGGCGCGTATGTCGATGTTGGCCAGCAGGTAGTCGGCGTAGTTGGTGCCGTCGTTGCGCGGCACGGCATACTGGGTGAATATGTCGGAACCGCTGCGTATGCTTTCGGCCGACAGGTATATGGGGCCTACGTCGGTGCCTATCCACACGTTGCCCTTCTTGTCCTCTGCGGCGCACGACAGGTAGTGCGGATACACCTGCGTGCCGTACTGGTTGACGTATCTCGGGCCGTAGCTTACAAGCGAGTCTTTCACGTAGTCGTAGGCGTAGAGCCGCGTTTCGTAGTAATAGTTGTTGGTGAACCACATCATGCCGTTTGAGGTGCTGATGAAAAGGTTTGACAGGTCGTAACGTGCATTATCGCTGAGTTTCTGGTTGGAGAACGAAGCCCATTCGCCCGTCTGCTGAGTATATTTCTTTATCGAGTTTTCAGTCAGCGGATTGAGCACCCACAGGTCGCCGCCATTGTACAGGACAGAGGTTACCAGAGTGTAGTTGTAAGTGTTGAATGGCGACTCAAGGCCGCTGTTGTATATGTTGTAGTTGCCCACGTACTTGTAGTCCTGGAATTCGAACATTCCGTTCTTTGACCCCATCATGACGTGTCCCGGCTTCATCGGGTCGAAGGCCAGGCAGAGCGGGTCCTGGTAGTAGTGGTTGGCAGCCAGGTCGTCGGGCTTCTCGAACTCGTCCCACTTCTCGCCGTCCCATACGTGCACCTCGCCCGGCCGTTGGGCGTTTAACTCCTGCGACCAGATGCCCGACACGCCGTAGAGCTTGCCGTCGTTGATGAACAGGCGGTAGAAGTAGTTTGATGCTGGCCCGTCGGGGCTCACGCCTTCGGTCAGGTAAGTGCGGTTGCCGTCGGCGTCGGTGGTGTAGTAGGTAAGGTGTCCGTCTTCGGTCTTCGTCCACCAGTAGTTCTTCGATGTGTCCTTAACGTTCGTGCGGTCTGTGCTGCGTGCCTCGTATTCGCCCGTCCTCGTCCAGTTGTTCTTGTCGATGAGGTTCTTGTCGAGCGTGCAGCTGTATGTCCCCTCGGTCTTCGAAGCGGCGTGGATGGTGTTGCCCTCGATGTAGCAGTAGTCTACGGTGAAGCCCAGCGTGTAGCTCTCGGCTATGCTGCCGTCGGCGGCGTTTAGCTTCACTATGCCGAAGCCGGTGGACAGGTATGCGAAGCGCCCGTATATGTAAATGCTGTTGATGGTCTTGTCGAGCGTGCTCTCCTTCATGTACAGGTCGGGCACGTTGGTCACGGCGCCGTCCCTTGACAGCAGGTCGATGTTTGAGTTGTCGTAGGCTATGACGAGCCTCTTGGCGTCTTTCGACCATGCTATGTGGCTTATGCCGATGTCGCTTAGCACGTCGGTCTTGTCGTATGTCGTCACGGTGTAGTCGTCGGGGTTGTACGAGTATACGCTGCCCGAGGCCAGCACGAACACGTCCTTGCCCGTCGGCTCTATTTCCGTTATGTCGTTGTAGCTCAGGTACAGGCGCCAGCGGCCGGCGTCGTAGTCCTGTGCGGCGGCCGGCGTTAAGGCTGCCGCCAAAGCCAGCGCGGCGGCGAATTTCTTGAACATTGGGCGGATATTGGCAAACATGTTAGGCATAAGTCATTGTTGTTATGTATTTTACGTATGGCGGCACGGCCGCGGCGGTCAGTCTTGCGGCAGTCCCTTAAGATAGTCTACGAGCTTTGCCACGGCCTTGGCGCGGTGCGAAATCTTGTTCTTAACCTCGTGTCCCAGCTCGGCGAAGGTGCGGTCGTAGCCGTCGGGGCGGAATACCGGGTCGTAGCCGAAGCCCTCCCCTCCCCTTCTCTCGCGTATTATCTCGCCGGTGACGATGCCTTCGAACAGTTCTTCACGGCCCTGCTCCTCGTCGAGTATCAGTGCGACTACGGTGCGGAAGCGTGCCCGTCGGTCTGCCTTGTCCTCGAGGTTGGCCAGCAGTTTGGCCATGTTGGCCTCGCTGTCGTGTCCCTCGCCGCCGGCGTAGCGTGCCGAGTAGACGCCCGGAGCGCCGCCGAGTGCGTCGACTTCGAGGCCGGTGTCGTCGGCGAAGCAGCTCATCTTGTACTTTTCGTGTATGTATCTTGCCTTCTGCAGGGCGTTGCCCTCCAGCGTGTCAGACGTCTCGGGTATGTCGTCGTGGCAGCCTATGTCGGCCAGCGACACTATCTCTATGCCGCTGCCTTCAAGCATCTCGCGTATTTCTGCAAGCTTGTTCTTGTTGTTTGTGGCGAAAACTATCTTTCCCATTGTCTTGATATAGAGTTTTTTAATGTCTGGTGTGCAGCGCCGTGGTGCGTCATTCGCCGGGATTGATCTGCGATTTGAGCTTCTTTGGCACTTTCACTTTTATTTGGTCGAAGCCTTCGCCGAACACTCCTATGACGGAGCTCTGGCTCACGAAGGCGTTGGGGTCTATCGACTTTATCAGGCGGAATATGGTGACGCTCTCGCGCTTCTTTGCCAGCAGGCACACCACCTTCGTCGGTTTGCCGCTGTACCAGCCGTGGCCGTCGAGTATCGTCAGGCTGTGGTCGGTGGTCTTGGCAATGGCGTTGGCTATCTCCTGGTATTTCTTCGAGAATATCATGAACTGCACCGATTGGCGCTGCCAGTTCATCACGTAGTCGAGCATGGTGCACTCTATGAACATGGTGCAGAAGCCGAACACAACCTTCTGGCAGCGTAACTGTACGGGACCGAACGTGTCGATGAACAGACAGCTGCCCACAATGCACACGTCGATTAACAGGATTACGCGGCCGAGCGATATGTTGCGGTACTT
>HF986658.1 GCA_000433175.1 Prevotella sp. CAG:1058 | reverse complement strand
CCGACGAGCCGCACGCCAACGGCTCGATGGTGCACGTGACGGCCGTGTTCGGCTTCACCCTGTCCGGACTAGTGATAGGGGACATCGTGAAAAACGGTAACACCGTGCTTTGATATGCCTGCCCGGCACAGTTTGCGCAGGAACAGTAACAATAATAATCAAACGAAAACCATTATGTCAACAAACGGTTACAAGACTAAGGACTTCGGCGTACCCGTAAAGCGGTATTGCCAGACAATGAGGCTGAAAGACGACGCCGAGCTTATACGCAAATACCGGGAGGCGCACGACAAGGAACACTTCTGGAACGAGATAAAGCAGGGTATAAAGGCCGTAGGTATTCTCGAAATGGAGATTTACATACTCGGCAACACCTTGTTCATGATTGTCGACGCCCCGTTGGATTTTGACTGGGACTCGGCCATGGCGCGTCTGGCCACGCTGCCGAGGCAGCAGGAATGGGAAAATCATGTGGCTTCGTTCCAGGACTGCGCCGAGGGCGCCACGTCGGACGAGAAGTGGCAGATGATGGAACGCATGTTCCACCTTTATGAATAAAAATACTGTTGACGGCAATCATGCACGGTCTCTGACGGAATAATGCCTTCGTTGGAGACCGTGTATTTATATTATTCCGAAGATAAGGGACATGTATGTAAGTCTCGTATCAGTTGGTTGTTTGTGCTTCTCATTCCACCTTGACGGCAGGATTCTTAATTGTAACTCATAAATTATGCGCAAAAAACTTTCAATTTTGATAAAAGCAAGTTTTTTTGAATGATATTTGTACTGCGAAAAATAAAAAGACTTATATTTGCAGAAACAAAACCAAAGAAAACTTTTACCGCTTATTATCTTATAATTACGTAAAGTTGTGGCAATGTATGGATTGCCATTTCTGCCAGGTTCGCTAAAAATATAACTACTAACAGAATAATGATAGTATTTAAGGGCTGATATGACAAGAACGGAGAAGGGATTTTTATGCCATTATTTTCCGTCACAGACCCTTATTATCGCAATGTTTAACCATTGAAAATAATTATAGATTATGAAGAAAACAAGGAAATCTATTAATGTGCTTGCCTTGACAAAGGCTTCTGTCGCTGTAGGCTTGTCCGCCTTGTTGTGCGTACCAGCTTATTCGTCGGCGGAAAACGGCATTGCAGTGCCCTCTCAGGCTGTCCAGCAGGGAACGGCAGTGAAAGGTAAAGTAGTCGACGAGACAGGAATGCCTATGATAGGTGTTACAGTGAAAGTTAAGGGTGGCAAGGCTGCCTCGGTTACCGACTTTGATGGTAATTTCCAAATTGCTGCCAGACAGGGCGATAACCTGGAAATATCTTATGTCGGTTACAAGACCGTCACGGTGCGTGCCGGGGCTGCTTTCGTCAATGTTAAAATGGAACCGGACGTTACGGGTCTTGAAGATGTTGTGGTAATCGGTTACGGTACAATGAAGCGCCGCGACCTTACCGGTTCGGTCGCATCAGTGAAGAGCGAGGACCTGCAACTGCAGCCTGTGTCTAACGTTGTAGAGGCATTGCAGGGCAAGGTGGCTGGTCTTGACATTACTAAGTCTAGTGGACAGGCTGGTGCTGATGTTTCTATGCAGTTGCGTGGTAAGCGTTCGTTTACCGCCAGCGGTGATCCGACAGTCATAATTGACGGAATGCCTGGAAACCTCTCTACGCTTAATGCCAACGATATCGAGAGCATCGAGGTTCTCAAAGATGCGTCTTCTACTGCAGTCTACGGTTCTGCCGGTGCTAACGGTGTAATAATCGTAACCACAAAGAGCGGTAAGGAAGGCAAGGCTAAAGTTAATTTCAACGCTTATGTTGGTATTAACGGTTGGTCTGAAGTACCTGAGGTGTATGACGCTGACGGCTATTTCAACATGCGCAAGCAGGCACAGATGGAGGCCAACGCGTACATAGACGATGCCAACGTACTGGGTAATCCGAACCTGTGGGAGGCTTATCAGCGTGGCGAGTCAATCAATTGGGCCGACGAGATGCTGAAGACTGGCATTATACAGAACTATTCTTTATCAGTCAGTGGAGGAACGGATAAGACTAAGGCATACATGTCACTCAACTTTACCGATGAGCAGGGACAGTATGACAACGACGACTACAAGGTTTATTCAACAAACGTGCGCGTTGACCATAAGATAAACAATTGGATTACGGCAGGTATCAACATGCAGGGTAGTTATGTTTACCGCAACCGTGCTTACGCACGCATCGACGTAGGACAGAGCCAGAACCCGATAGGACGTATCTACGATGACGAAGGCAACCGAATGATTGAGACCGTACCTGGCAGCGGCAACTATAATCTTTTGCTCAATACGAAGAGCAACTATCGTGACAACGACCAGGTTACGCGTATTTATGTTAATCCGTACATCCGCGTGACTCCGTTTAAAGGTTTCACTTGGGAAAGCCGCTTGAATGCTTCGCTCGTGTTTAACAACCGTAATCGTTTCGACGGTATAGGCTCTTACAACTATTATGCAAACAATGGTGCAGGGGCAACCGGAACAAACGCAGGCGTGTATGCACAGGTTGAGCAAACGAATTCAACCAACTACAAGTGGGAAAACATCTTGACTTACAACTTCAAGATAGCCGAAGACCACGAATTCACGCTTACTGGTGTAACGTCTTGGAACCACAACCGTCAGACTTACCTTTATGCGCATGCCGACAACTTCACTACAAATACTTATTTGTGGCACAATCTTACTGCCGGTCAGAACCAGCGCACTCAGTCGACCTATACAATGTCTAAAGGTATGGGTCTTGTAGGACGTATCAACTATTCTTACAAAGGCAAGTATCTTGCATCTGCTTCTGTCCGCCACGACGGTTCTTCACGTCTTGCAGACGGGAACAAGTGGGATACGTTCCCCGCATTCTCTCTCGGTTGGCGTATATCGGAAGAGAAGTTCATGGAAGGAACACGCTCATGGCTCGACAACCTTAAGATACGTGCCGGCTGGGGTATTACAGGTACTGCTTCAATCGACGCATATTCAAGTGTTACAACCCTTGAGCAGGGCTACTATGGACTTGGCGGCGTAATGCTTCCTTCATACCACTTCAGCGAGAACGTTGCTAACGTGATGCTCGGTTGGGAAAAGTCGAAGAACACAAACATCGGTATCGACGCAAGTTTCTTAGGCGGCCGCATAGACATGTCTCTTGACTATTACTACACAAAGACCGAGGACATTATCTGGGAGAAGAGCCTTCCTATCACTAACGGCGGATACAACTCGTCTACATATTACAAGACTAACATGAATATCGCCGAGACCAAGACTTCTGGTATCGAGCTTGCACTTAACACGCGTAATATCGTTACAAAAGATTTCACATGGACTTCTAACCTTACATTTACTTATAATAAGGAAGAAATCACCAAACTTGCTACACCTGATGCCGAATATGTTTCAAACGGCGACAACGGTCTTGTGCTGATGAAGGGTGAGGCAGTTGATTCTTGGTATCATTACAAACTCAACGGCGTATGGAAGACATCTGAGGCTGCTGATGCTGCTGTATTCGGCATGAAGCCTGGTGACTTGAAGATTGAAGTTCCTGGCATGAAGCATGTAAGCGAAGGTGTTTACACAAAGTGGGAGATGAACGAGAATGGAGAAATGGTAGAGAATACCTATACCGCCGACAATGTTTACACTATAAGTGGTAACGACTATCAGGTTCTCGGCCATAAGAATCCTGACTGGACGATGGGATTCAAAAATACGTTCACTTATAAAGGCTTTGATTTGAGCATTTACATGTATTGGCGTTGGGGACAGACTATCAAGTATGACCAGTTGGCTACTTATGATCCGACAGGTGCGAAGAACTTCCCCACCTACTTCGATTATTGGACTCAGGAAACTGGTGATCAGGATCACTATTTCCCGGCTCTTACTTCATCAAGAGGTTTGACAGACTATACTGGTTGGTATGCACTCAGCTATGTTGACGGTTCATTCTTCAAGATTAAGAATATTACTCTCGGTTGGACTTTGCCGCAGAAGTGGGGTAAATCAATAGGTATCGAGAATCTGCGCTTGTATACTACAATAACCAATCCTTTGGTAATACAGAAGAGCAGTCTGCTGAAGAATTACGACCCTGAGATGGATGGAAAACTCGATTATCCGCTGACAAAGCAGTTCGTATTCGGAGTAAACCTGACATTCTAAATGTATAAAATGCCCGTGTATCTCCCTGGAAAGGTGTTTCAGCGAATTTTTTCCGCGGGCATTATTCCAAATATATAAATTTAATGGAATATAAGTCTGAAGACATACTTGTAGGGACTGAAGACTTTAAACTGTAAAACTGCAAATAATATGAAAACGACAAAAATATTATATATGTCGGCGCTTCTTGCCGGCACGTTGGGTTTCGCATCATGCGAGCTTGACGAATACAACCCGACCGGAGGTGATGCTAACATCGAGGCGTTCGATTCTTGGGAAGGGCTTGAGACTTATTGCTATTCTCCGTTGGCGGAACAGCTCTATTCAGTGTACGACTTCTTGTCACTTGCTGAGGGCGGAACCGACATGTGGAACTGTCCCGGAGGAAATCCTGACTATGCAAAGCAGCTTATCTATTATGACGGACTGACAACGAACACAAACGGTTCTAACAAAGTGTTTAAGCAGGCATATTCTTGCGTGGCTTCATGTAATGCTGTAATAAATAATGTGAACAAGGTTAACGGCGGTACTGACGAAGCCAAGAAAATACTTGTGGCAGAAGCCAAGACTTTGCGTGCGTTCTACAACTTGTTGCTTGTCACATACTATGGTCCAGTTACTCTTAGCGATGCTGATATTAGTACTGGTGTAATTAATTCCAAGCCTACTAGAAACACAGTTGAGGAGTTCTACACGGCAATAGTTAATGATCTGAAAGATGCTGCTCAAGACCTTCAGGTTGAACCTTATGGTGGCAATTATGCAAGGGTTACGAAGAAAACCGCACTCGGTCTGTTGGCACGAGCCTATGCTCAGGGTGCCGGTGAAGGATTGTCTGAAAATGGCGTAAGTTACTGGCAGAGGGCAAAAGAAGTTGCAGAGGACATTATCAATAATGCTTCTTCATACGGCGTTTACCTTTTCGACGATGTTGCCGACGTATGGGCACAGGCCAATAACCGTAACAACCCGGAGGCTTTGTTCATAATTTCAGGACGTGACGCCAACAGTGAATCTTATAATTACGTAAACTGTAACAACAATCTCTTCACGTACACAGTGTGCAAGCCAAACGAGATAAACGACCTTTATACCCAGGTTGATAACACCAACTATTATCTCGGACGTACGAACAACAATACATTTGCACCTACGCCTTATGCAATTGACGTATTTGATGCATCATGGGACAAGCGTTACGAAAATACGTTCTTGACTGCATTCGGAACGTTCTCTATGAACGAGGCCGGATGGGTAGGTCCTTATCAGGCTCGTCGCACGCAGATAAACCCTGTGCTGCAGAAGAAATACGGAATGGGTCAGAAGTTCGTAGGCCAATACATCTATCCTTATGTTGATATGGCTACGTCTCCGTCAAGCTATGGCGGCAATCAGTATTATCCTACTGGAGTATGGCCTAAGGGAGACCATTCTGGCAATACCGATAATCTTATCAAGGACGTGAAAAATGTTTACGTAGTGGACTATCCTGTCGCTGAAGACGATGACCGTTTCGTATTTGTACTTTCAAAGGATTACAAGACAGCCGAACAGAAAGCAAACAGTATTTACTTTACAGTGAATATTGACGATATGTTCGATGTTGACCAATATAAGACAAGTCCGTTTGATGGGACTAACTCTTACAAGTTGTATCCTTCGCTCATCAAGTTTAACTGGTGCTACAACGGCGTTTGGACCAACCACATGCAGCGTAAGGGCGGTGACATGATGGTTATGCGTACGGCTGAAGTTTATCTCATTGCAGCCGAGGCTTGTCAAATGTTGGGTGATGCAGCTGGTGCAGCCAAGTACCTCAAGCCGTTGCGCGACCGTGCCGCACGTCCGGGAACAGTAGCTCCAGAGCTGACAAATCCGACGGAAGATGATATCCTGGATGAGTATGCTCGTGAAATGGCTGGCGAATATGTACGTTGGGCTTTGCTCAAGCGTCACCACAAGTTCGAGGAGCGTCTGCAAAAGTACAACTCACGTGCAGCACGATTCTTCAATCCAAACATTCACTATTGCCGTCCGATATCTTATGATTTCCTGCAGCAGATTGACAACCGTGACGAATACGGAGATAACGGCTACGGCACAACGGCGTCAAAAGGATATTGATTAGACTGAAGACTTGAAAACAACCTCCGCTCTCTTGCATGCTTACGAAATAATTATGCAAGTTATATAGGTGCAAGAGGCGGAGGATTTTATTAATCTATCAATAAATATTAACCAATTAAAAAGAGAAACGATTATGAAAAAATTTTTCCTCATTGCTGCTATGTTTGCAGCTTCGGTAGCCGGTGCCAATGCCGACTCAAAATTAGTCATCCCTTCTGTGGATGAAGCCCAAGCTAACGGATGGGAGGCTCTTTGGGGCGACTACAAGTATGGTTATGTAATGCCTGAGAATTATGTCCTTATTGACAACGAAGAGATTTCTCTCCAGTTGAATAAGGCTGCTAATGTTTCTGCTTCCAGCCAGGTTAAA
>HF986657.1 GCA_000433175.1 Prevotella sp. CAG:1058 | reverse complement strand
AATGTCAAGTTTGCAACGGTATAATTAACTAGAGCCTATTTTTTGTATAAAATGTTTTTTATCGTGTGTTGGGAACATTTTGCATATTTGTGGGGTAATAATAAAAATCGCAAATTTAGTATTCATGTGGTTTTTGTGTATATGTGCCTGATTGTTAGTTGAAAATGGTGATAAACTTAACCCTGTGGAACAATGTCTAAATTTTTTTATTTTAGGTTTATATCGTTTTATTATATGCAAATTATCATCACTTTTTTCCATATTTGCAAATGTGTTACTTCATCGGTTATATTGACTTACCAAATTCAATTATTATTAAAAATGAAAAAATATAGCAATGTTTATTGAAAAAATACTACCTTTGCAAGTAGGTAAAACCAAAATGTACGAGAAGGGCATTTATACGCTTACTTCTCGTTTGTTTTGCCGTTTTTTAAGTAAAAAGATTAGATTTGGGAGATAATAGAATGAGTAAATATAATGTTAATTTAACAGAAAGGAAAGAGGCTGCATACCGTTCGTTGGTGAACCCTAAACTTATGAACGAGTTGAAGGGTAAAATCGTAAACGTTTTGGTAAAGAAGAAGAAGTTTAAGGATAAGGAATATTCGGCTAAGCGACTGGCTGATGATTTACATACAAATACGCGTTACATATCAGCCGTGGTAAGTGTTTGTTTCGACATGAACTATTCGTCGTTCGTCAATAAGAATAGGATAGAGTATGCCAAGACGATACTTAAAGACAAACGGTACGATAATCTTAAAATGGAAGAGATAAGCGACATGGTGGGTTTTTCCAACAGGCAATCGTTTTATGCGGCTTTCTATAAATATACAGGCATAACTCCTAAGCAATACAAGTTGGATGGAGGTGATGCCGATAGTGCAGGAAATGTTGATTGACACATTATTGCAGTTTGACAGTCGATATTGCTGAATAATTTTAACAGACTATGGCAGATTTCAAATATACAGAGCAACGTTTTGCAGACATACAGATGCTGAGATACCGTCTTGACGGTTTTGACAGGCTTTCGTTGCGTCAAAAAAAATTAGTGTATTGTTTGTCACAGGCCACGCTATTCGGACGTGACATAACGTTTGACCAGTTTGGTAAGTACAATCTTAAAATACGCAAAACGCTCGAGGCTATATACATTGATTACAAAGGCGACCGCACCATATCCGACTTCAAGGCATTTGAGGTCTATCTTAAACGTGTCTGGTTTGCCAGTGGCATATATCATCATTATGGTTGTGACAAGTTTGAGCCTGGATTTTCGGAGAGTTTCTTTATCGATGCTGTAAAATCTGTTGACGCCGGCCTTTTGCCCTTGTCAGGCATGACGGTTGACGGGTTGTGTGATGAATTGTTGCCTGTGATATTCAATCCGGAAGTTATGCCTGTAAAAGTCTGTAAAAAGGATGGTGTAGACTTGGTCAAATCGTCGGCGTGTAATTTCTATGACGGAGTAAGTCAAAAAGACGTTGAAGACTACTATGCTTCAATTAAGGATGTGAACGATGATGAACCGCTGTCATACGGTTTAAATACGGACATAATGAAGGACGGTGGTATCATCAAGGAGAATATTTGGAATGCCAATGGTAAATATTCTATTGCTATTAAAAAAATTGTGTTCTGGCTTGGCAAAGCTCATGAGCTAGCAGAAAACGACAGGCAACGTAAAGTGATAGAGTTGTTGATTGATTTTTATGAAACGGGCGATTTGCGTGTGTTCAACAACTATTGTATTGAATGGGTTTCTGAAGGCGATTCGTTAATTGATTTCATAAATGGCTTTATCGAAGTTTATGACGATCCGCTTGGACTGAAGGGTACGTGGGAAGGATTAGTGGAATATCGTGACATTGAAGGTACATGTCGTACACGTCTTATAAGCGATAATGCCCAATGGTTTGAAGACCATTCGCCCATTGACCCAAAATTCAGGAAGAAACAAGTAAATGGTGTATCAGCAAATGTGATTTGTGCCGCAATGTTGGGCGGTGGCGAATACCCTTCTACCGCAATAGGAATTAATCTTCCTAATGCAGATTGGATAAGAGCCCGTTACGGCAGCAAGAGTGTTACTATAAGTAACATAATAAATGCGTATAATGAGGCGGCACGAGGCAATGGTTTTGATGAAGAGTTCGTAATAGACGGTTCGACAAAAGAACTTATTGATAAGTATGGCGACTTGTGCGACATAATACATACCGACTTGCATGAGTGCCTCGGACATGGCAGTGGGCAGCTGGCACCTGGAACAGATCCTGACGCACTTAAGGCTTATGGTAATACGATAGAGGAAGCACGTGCGGACTTGTTCGGACTTTATTTCGTGGCAGACGAGAAGATGTTGGAGTTGGGACTTTTACCGGATAAGGACGCTTATAAGGCTGGGTATTATTCTTATATGATGAATGGACTGATGACCCAGCTTGCGAGAATAAAGAAAGGATGCAATATAGAGGAAGCGCATATGCGCGACCGTGCTCTTATTGCACGTTGGTGCTATGAAAATGGTAGAGATGAAAATGTCGTTGAACTTGTAAACACCGGAGGTAAGACTTATGTACGTATAAACGACTATGATAAACTTAGAAGTCTTTTTGGTATATTGCTTGCCGAGGTACAGCGCATAAAGAGTGAAGGCGACTTTGAGGCGGCAAGAAGTTTGGTTGAGAAGTATGCCGTCAAGGTGGACGGTGAGTTGCATTACGAGATCTTGGAAAGATACGGCAAACTTGGTATTCCGCCTTATAAAGGTTTCATAAATCCAATTCTTGTTCCTATTATGGACGATGCCAATAATATCATTGATATTAAAGTCGACTATTCGGAGACTTATGAGCATCAGATGTTGCGTTACAGTAAGATATACTCGACTTTGATTTGAAGCAATGGAAGGAAATATACAAGATAAAGTAAAAGAGATCAAGAGCTGCTTCAGGTTGTATATGAACGGTGTCGTATCCCAGTCAATGCGTGAGAAGGGACTTGGGTACAAGATAAATTGGGGCATCGGACTTCCTGAATTAAAATCGATTGCTGCTCGATATGGCAAGGATTACGACCTTGCAATCGAATTGTGGAAGGAAGACATTAGGGAATGCAAAATATTAGCAACGCTGATAATGCCGGCGCTACAGATGAAGTTCGATTTAGTCGAGCTTTGGGTAAGTCAGATACAAAACCAGGAAATTGCTGAGATGTCAGCTTTTAATCTGTTTCAATATGTACCAGATGCTAAAGATTTGGCATTTAAGTGGATATCCTCAGAACAGACACTTGTGTTGTTGTGTGGCTATAATGTTTTGGCGCGGTTGTTTGCAAAAGGTGTTGAGCTTGAAGAACGTGAAATAAATGAGTTTATTGATCAAGCCCAGGCAACGTATGATGGTGCTGATACGATTGTACGCCATACTGTTAGTAATGCCGTCCGACGTTTCGGTGGAATGAACGATACGCACATGCGGATAATGAAATCGGCATTTAAGACATATGATTTGGATATTTTTTGACACAACCAACCGTTTATACGGAAAAATTGTTGTACTTTTGTAGAAACAATATGCCTTGTATGAAATGAAAGCTAATTCTTATGATTCAGCTAAACAAGTATTGAGCGGATATCTGGAACATAATAAGTGCCGTAAGACACCAGAACGCTTTGCTGTGCTTGAAGCAGTGTATGGTTTTAGCTCTTATTTCTCGATACAAGATTTGGATGGTAAGTTGTCAGAAATGAACTTTCCTGTATGTAGGGCAACATTGTACAACACAATGAAGCTGCTGATGGATTTACACCTTATAGAGTGTGTCCGCATGCAGGAGGGTATGAGATACAAGGTTGTTTATGCAGATAAGTTGTGTACGCAGATATGCACAGTCTGTGGTAAGATAACAGAAGTTAGATTGCCCGAAGTTGATGAAGTCTTTGAGCGTGTGCATTTGAAGCGTTTCCGTAAGGAGAGTTATTCCGTCTGTATTTATGGAATATGCAGTACTTGTTTGGGCATGTTGACACGCCAAAAGAAAAAAGAGACTACTAATTGCTGATAAGAATAAACACATTTTTTATATTATGGAAAAAGGCAAAATAGACGTTTTGTTGGGTTTACAGTGGGGAGACGAAGGCAAAGGTAAAGTTGTCGACGTGCTTACCCCCGGATATGATGTCATCGCCAGGTTCCAAGGTGGACCGAATGCAGGACATACTCTTGAGTTTGAAGGGGAAAAATATGTGTTAAGAAGCATTCCTTCCGGTATATTCCAAGGTGGTAAGGTTAACGTCATAGGAAATGGTGTCGTGTTGGCACCTGACCTTTTTATGGACGAAGCCAAGGAATTGGAGAAAAGCGGGCATTCATTGAAAGAAAGACTGTATATTTCCAAAAAGGCACATCTGATTATGCCGACACACCGGTTGCTTGATGCTGCTTACGAACAAGCGAAGGGTAAAGCCAAGGTCGGCACGACAGGTAAGGGCATCGGACCTACGTATACGGATAAAGTTTCCCGCAACGGTTTGCGTGTAGGTGATATTTTTGATAACTTCAATGAAAAATACGCAGCTCACAAAGCGCGCCATGAGAGCATACTCAAGTCGTTGGGATACACAGATTATGATATTACCGAAGTAGAGAAAAAATGGATGGAAGGAATTGATTTCATCCGCCAGTTCAACATAATTGATTCCGAACATGTAATCAATAAGGCTCTTAAGGAGGGTAAGACGATATTGTGTGAGGGTGCCCAGGGAACGATGCTTGATGTTGATTTCGGTAGCTATCCGTTTGTAACGTCATCAAATACAATTTGTGCCGGAGCATGCGTAGGACTTGGTGTCGGCCCTAACAAAATAGGTGAAGTGTACGGAATAATGAAGGCATATTGTACGCGTGTTGGTTCCGGACCTTTCCCGACAGAGCTGTTCGACGAGACAGGTGCGGAAATACGCAGGCTCGGACATGAATATGGAGCTGTTACAGGACGCGAGCGCAGATGCGGATGGATAGACTTAGTAGCCCTTCGTTATGCGATAATGGTGAACGGAGTCACACAACTTATAATGATGAAGAGCGATGTTCTTGACAACTTTGCAACAATTAAGGCTTGTGTCGCATATAAGCGTGACGGTCAGTTGTTAACAGACTTTCCTTATGATATAGAAACCGGCATTGAGCCTGTTTATAAAGAGCTTAAGGGCTGGAACACGGATATGACAAAAATGACGTGTGAAGAAGATTTCCCAGAGGAATTCGTTAATTATATCAAGTTCCTTGAGGCAGAGTTGGATACGCCTATCAAAATCATTTCCATAGGTCCAGACCGTGAACAGACAATAGTCAGAAAGTAATATAATTGTACGGTTTTAGTAATGGCTTAGCCGTAATACGAGAGAAGTTAAAGACTTATTAATCATCGAGACGTCTTTAACTTCTCTAATTTCTTTAATTTATCAACTCACAATTGAACAAAAATGAACAAACCATCAATACCCAAGGGAACCCGTGACTTTTCTCCGTTGGAAATGTCAAAGCGGAATTATATCTTTGATACAATCAGGTCTGTCTTTGCTTTATATGGATTCAAACAGATTGAAACTCCTGCAATGGAAACGTTGCAGACTCTGCTTGGAAAATATGGAGAAGAAGGAGATAAGTTGTTGTTTAAAGTTTTGAACAGTGGAGATTATCTTAGTAAGATAGAGCGTGACGACCTGCTGAATGCTGATTCGTTGCATCTTGCTTCCAAACTTTGTGAGAAGGGTCTGCGTTATGACCTTACTGTGCCGTTTGCACGTTTTGTAGTTATGCACAGGGATGAATTGCAGATGCCGTTCAAGCGTTATCAGATACAACCTGTATGGCGTGCAGACCGTCCGCAGAAAGGTCGTTACCGTGAGTTCTACCAGTGTGATGCCGATGTTGTTGGAAGTGACTCCTTGCTTAACGAAGTGGAACTCGTGCAGATTGTCGACACTGTGTTCAAGCGTTTCGGTGTGCGTGTCCAAATAAAAGTAAACAATAGGAAGATTCTTACAGGAATCGCCGAATATATAGGAGAGGCTGACAAGATTGTTGACATAACAGTGGCAATTGACAAGCTTGACAAAATAGGTCTGGATAATGTCAATGCCGAGTTGGCGGCTGATGGATTAAGCAATGAAGCAATAGAAAAACTGCAGCCGATAATATCTTTGAGTGGTACAAACGAGGAAAAGCTCAATGTAATTGGCAGTCTGCTCAAAGATTCTGAAATAGGACAGAAGGGCATTGAGGAATTGCGCTACATATTTGGTGTTCTTGATGGCGCAGGTCTTGAAAATGAGTTGCAACTTGACCTCACCTTGGCCCGTGGACTAAATTATTACACTGGAGCTATATTTGAAGTTAAGGCTCTTGATGTTCAGATTGGAAGTATTACCGGCGGTGGCCGTTATGACAACCTGACTGGTATTTTCGGCATGCCAGGACTTAGTGGTGTCGGCATTTCGTTTGGTGCAGACAGAATTTTCGATGTTCTAAACGCACTTGATTTATATCCGGAAAACGCCATGACAGGTACTAAGCTGTTGTTTATCAATTTTGGTGACAAGGAAACCGCATATTGCCTACCTATAATACAAAAAGCACGTGCGTGTGGAATAGCTTCTGAGATTTATCCCGATGCGGTCAAGATGAAGAAACAAATGAATTATGCAAACAGCAACGGCATACCATACGTAGCACTTGCAGGTGAGAATGAAATCAAGGAAGGCAAGATTACTTTGAAGAATATGATAACGGGCGAGCAAAATCTTGTCAGTCCTGATGAGCTTATTAGCATTGTAAATAACAACTGATGATGAAAAATAGTTTGATAAAAACTGTTTTGGTGGCGTTTTTTTGCGTGTTTCTTTTCTCTGCTTTCAAGACAGGAAACAGGGTCAAGATATTCATGATTGGCGATTCTACAATGGCCAACAAGGATATCAGTGGAGGCAAACTTGAAAGAGGCTGGGGGATGATGTTAAAGAATTTCTTCACTGAAGATGTTATCATTGACAACCATGCCGTTAACGGACGTTCGTCAAAAAGTTTCATCACGGAAGGACGTTGGCAAAAAGTACTTGACAAGATAACTCCTGGCGACTATGTGTTCATCCAGTTCGGACATAACGACGAGAAGAAAGACACAGCCCGCCATACTGTTCCCGGCTCGACATTCGATGACAATCTGAGGAAGTTTGTAAGAGAGACGAGGCAAAGGGGAGGAATACCTGTATTGTTCAATAGCGTTGTAAGACGAGCATTTGTCGAAAGTAAAACAGCTGTCGAGGACGATGATAAGCGGGATAACTCGTCTAAAGGACTAGTTGAAGGCGATGTCCTCGTAGATACGCATGGCGATTACCTTGTTTCGCCGAGAAAAGTTGCAGAAGAAATGAACGTGCCATTCATAGATGCCAATAAAATAACGCATGACCTTGAACAGGAATTGGGTCCTGAACAATCTAAAAAGTTGCACATGTGGTATAAGCCTGGTGAAGTGGCTTCACTGCCGGACGGAAGACAGGATAATACCCATTACAATGTTTACGGTGCCCGGTTGGTTGCAGGTTTACTGGCTGATGCTGTTGGTTGCAAAGTTGCAGCCTTGAAAGATTATATCCGTCATTACGATCTGGTTGTTGCGACGGACGGCAGCGGTACTCATTTCAACGTACAAGACGCAGTTGACGATGCACCTGATGGCGAGCCTGTAACAATACTTGTATGTGACGGTAAATGGGAGAAACCAACAGTTCCGGCCAGTAAGAAGATAAGTTTTATAATGCGTAGTGGAGCAAGTTGGTGCGACAAGTAACATCTCCGAGTGTTAAAATCGGGTTTAAATAAAGCGTATGGACATGCATGTTAAATGATTGAATGTCAATATGTTATTGATAATGCAACAATGAATTTGGTGATAAGGTGCTTTAAAGCATGAAACATGCCAAATATCGTTAATTTGCAAAAGGATGTCTTTTAGCCTGCAAAAGGTTATCTTTCATGCAATAAAATGCGGCCTCTTGAATTGCAAGAAGCCGCATTTTGTTTTATTATTAATAAAGGCTTGTTTTATTGACATGTATTGAACGTCGTCAAAGACTGTTTTTCTTCAACATTTTAATTGTAGGCTTATTCATATCTCATTGATTTTGCCGGGTGGACCGTGGCAACCAGACAGCTTGGAGCTATAAGCACCAATAGGCTTATAAGCAGTGTGCCGATATTAATAAGCAATATTATTGGGATGTTGAATTCTACAGGTACGGTGCTTACATAATAAGTTGCCGCGTCAAGTTTTACTAAGCCTGTGTATTTTTGCAATACCACGAGACCTATGCCGATGATATTTCCCCAAAGCAGTCCCCTGCCAATTACGAAAGCACCAAACCATAAGAATACTCTTGCAATGGCTTTGTTGCCCGAGCCAAGGGCCTTGAGTATGCCTATCATGCCTGTACGTTCAAGAATGATTATGAGCAAGCCTGAAATCATTGTGAAGCCTGCAACGCAGAGCATAAGCGCCAATATTATCCAAACGTTAAGGTCGAGCAGGTCGAGCCACGTGAAAATTTGCGGATATGCGTCAATGATTGTTTCCGACGAATAAGTTTCGCCATACCTGTCGATTGTACGGTTTACTTTATTGACGAGCAAGTCTTCGACTGTATTTATTTCATTAAAATCGTTTACCGTTATTTCTGCTCCGCTGGCTTGTCCCTGTTCCCAACCGTTAAGACGGGTTGTTGTATACAGGTCGGTATAACATAACGAATTGTCAAATTGTGCCAAGTTCGTTTGGTATATTCCTTCTATGGTGAACCTCCTTACACGCACGTCGCCGTTATCAACGAAATAAGCAAACACCCTGTCGCCGGAGTTTAGCTTTAACTTATCGGCCATGACCTTTGAAATCAGCAGTTTGCCGGAACTTGCGCTATCGCTGAAAGCCGGTATACTGCCGCTAATTAAGTTAGTGTGGATAAAGGTTGTGTCGTATTCTTGCGCAATGCCCTTGAATGCAACTCCTAGGAAGTCATCATCAGTTTTGAGTATTCCTTGCTTTGTGGTGTAACGTTGAACGTGCTTTACGCCAGCTGTAGACTTTAGCACCTTCATCATACTGTCTGTCATGCATACGGGGCGTGCCTCACGACCATGTAACGACATGAAGTTCGCAACGTTGATATGGCACCCGAATCCAACAGCTTTGTCACGAATAGTATGTTTGAATCCGAACACGATGCTTACTGATACAATCATCACGGCTAATCCGATAGCCACGCCAGTGGTAGCTATCCGTATGGCCGGCCGGCTCACTTTTTTCCCGTAACCGCCTGACTTGTATATCCGTTTTGCTATGAAAAAAGACAGTCCTGTCATGCTTCGTCCTCCCTTCCTGGATATGCTTCGAGGGCTTTCCGTAAAACGAGGAGCGCCCTGTTAAGGTCATCCTTATTTAATACGTATGCTATACGCACTTGGTTCCTGCCGGCTCCGGGCGTTGTGTAAAACCCTGACGCCGGAGCCATCATTACGGTTTCGCCTTCATAGTTGAATTCCTCGAGACACCAGCGGCAAAACTTCTCGCTATCGTCAACAGGCAGTTTTGCCACTGTGTAAAATGCGCCCATAGGTATTGGTGAATATACTCCAGGAATACGGTTAAGCCCGTCTATAAGGCATTTCCTGCGTTCCACGTATTCGTCATAAACACATCGATGGTATTCCTCGGTAGCGTCGAGCGATGCTTCGGCGGCTATTTGCCCTATTAACGGTGGTGAAAGCCTTGCCTGGCAAAACTTCATTACTGCCTTTCTCACTTCGGCGTTTTTAGTCACAAGCGCACCTATGCGTATGCCGCACTCACTATACCGTTTGCTGACCGAGTCAATAAGCACGACGTTCTGTTCAATACCCTCCAGATGGCATGCGCTGATATAAGGCGAACCGGTGTAGATATATTCCCGGTAAACTTCATCGGAGAATAAGTATAAGTCGTGTTTTTTCACCAAGTCGCGTATTTGGTGCATTTCCCGCCGCGTATAAAGATACCCGGTCGGATTGTTGGGATTGCATATCAGGATGGCACGTGTGCGGTCATTAATAAGCTCTTCGAATTTTTCAACACGTGGAAGCGAAAAGCCTTCTTCGATAGTAGTAGTTATGGTACGTATTTTCGCACCAGCAGACACTGCGAAAGCCATGTAGTTGGCGTAGGCCGGTTCGGGCACTATTATCTCGTCGCCCGGATTCAGGCATGACATGAAAGCGAACAGTACGGCTTCGCTGCCGCCGCATGTTATTATAATGTCGTCGGCCGTGACATTAATATTATATTTTTTATAATAGTCCGTCAGTTTCTCCCTATAACTAAGATATCCTTGCGACGGAGAATATTCAAGCACCTTGCGGTCTATATTGCGTATGGCGTCCAATGCCACCTGAGGGGTGGGCACATCGGGTTGGCCTATGTTGAGGTGGTAAACTTTGATACCCCTGTTTTTGGCTGTTGCAGCTAATGGTGCCAATTTTCTAATAGGGGATTCGGGCATTTCCAGCCCCCGCACTGATATTTGTGGCATGTGGTATTTCCTCTTTATATTAAAACCGTGCAAATTTACAAAAAACAAGCAACTTTATTGATAGATTGCAAGAAAAAGTGAAAATTAGTGACAATGTACTGGTAAAATATGGTTCTACAATTTACATCTTAGTCTTCCCCAATCAGCGTCCTTGAGTTCTTGATTAATCATTTTCTTGGTTTTATGATAGTGAATCCAAGCCGGTGGGCTGTTCCGTTTTTGCTTATTGAATATATTGAATAGCACCCCGGTTTCAGCTTGTTAATTTCAACTTTTCCGTCAGTATTGTATTTGCTTGTCGCGACGATGTTTCCAGCTATGCTTTTGAATGCGACATAGCCTGTCGTAGCGTTGCGTAATTTGTTAGGAATCAGTATCTTGCCTCCATCGTTAGCAAGCATGTGGGCTTTCGCATCAATGTTTTTGTCCTTGATTCCGTTAAAAGTAATTGGTGCGCTCTCGTTTCCGTATCTGTCAATCGAAGTAACGGCAAAGTTAAGATTACGTTTTGTGTCAATTGAAATATAATTATCCTTGAGGTTTGTTGCAAGCAGATTCTTTGGATTGTTTATGTCAACGTTGGTTTCTTGGCTTGCGTATACGTTGAATTTAATTCCGCCTTCGGGTTGACTGGCTGGTACATCCCATGTCAGGCATAAATACTTGTCCGTATGAATGACTTTGAGGCCTGAAGGCTTCTGTATTTCCTTACCATCAGAGCGTTTCATTGGAGGTACAAGGGCAGGATAAGGGCAGAAAGTTTGTTTTACGTAAGAATAGAGCCCTTTTATATTGTCTGTCAGGAATTTATTGCGGAAAAAGGCGAATCCAGATTTCGTTGCACGTAAAAGATTCATTTGACGTTCTATCTCAGACAACTGCCAGCCGCCTTCTTTGTCGGAAAGCATGTAAGCGGCAAGTCCACCAGCCAAGTGTCCGCCGTAAGTGTTTTCAGCCCAGTCCAAAGCGAAAGGGACAAAGTCTGAGTTGCGGAAATAAATCATTGGGTAAAGCTGGTCAATTAGTCCGTTGCGCAACCATCCTTGTGCGTCCTGTCGTCCTGTTCCGAGGGCACTCCATCCATTGCTTGTGCGTCTGGGTAAGTCAGAGTATTTACCTATTGCCGCGCAGCTAAGTTTTACCCATGGTTTTACGGTAAGTACCGATCTGCGTACTGCACTGACTATGGCCGTAATGTGTTCGTTATACCTATGGGCTGAATAACGGTATGCTTCAGGATAACGTATGTAGTCAAGGTGTATTCCGTCAATGTCGTAATTTGTTGTTATTTCTTTGCATAATGAAGCCATATAACTTGCCGTATGTGGATTTGCTGGGTCCATGTATCCTTGGTCCCCTTTTTTTATTATAAGTTTCGGCATTTTCCTGCGCAATGCCTTACAGCCGTACGAGTTCCATTTCCCGACCGGAATTACTACGACCCATGCGTGTATTTCCATTCCGCGTTTGTGGCACTCGTCAATGGCAAAGGCTAGTGGGTCGTAGCCAGGACTGCGCCCGTATGTACCTGAAAAGCATTCGTCCCACGGCTCAATGGCTGACGGATAAATTACCGTCGCACGTATGCGTGTTTGAATAAGTACAGTGTTGATGTTAGCTGCCTTAAGTTTGTCGAGAATTGATATTAATTCTTCCTTTTGCCTATTTATTGCAGTTGTGTTTAGGTGTGTGGGACGCCGTGGCCAGTCCAGTCCGCTGAGTGTTGTCAGCCATACTGCTCTTAATTCGTATTTTGGATAGTTTGAAAATATTTGTTGGGCTTTGCTTGTGTATCCTGTCATAAAAAACAATAATATAAGCATCAGCCGCGCTGATAATAAGTTATTTTTGTATGTCATTCTTGTTTGATTCATGCATCGAAAATCAAAATTAATTGCAAAGTTATAGCTTATTTTTGGGAATCCAAATTATTTTACTACTTTTGCATTTAAGTATTAAGAGTTGGATTCACATGGCAATAGTGTGAAACTTGTCATCGAAAGCAAGAAATGAATGTTCCGTGTGAGATGTAGATAAACAGTTTCAGCGTAGTGATTAAAACAATAAACAAAATATTAAGAGATATATGTATTCAGTCGACGAATTAGAGGACAGGTTGATTGACCTGGCTTTTGCAGAGGACATAGGTGATGGTGACCATACGACGTTATGTTGCATACCGGAGGACGCAGTGGGCAAGTCGCACTTGTTGATAAAAGAAGATGGTATTCTTGCCGGAGTGGAAGTTGCTAAGCGTGTATTTGCCCGTTTTGACGATACGTTGAAAGTTGAAGTTTTCATGGACGACGGTTCAGAAGTGAAGAAAGGTGACATTGCGATGCTTGTCACAGGCAAGACCCGTTCGCTGCTCCAGACGGAAAGGCTCATGCTTAATATAATGCAACGAATGAGTGGCATTGCTACAACAACAAGGAAATATGTAGACTTGTTAAAAGGTACTAATACGAAAGTGCTTGATACGCGTAAGACTACTCCAGGCATGCGTATGCTCGAAAAGCAGGCTGTCAAGATTGGTGGCGGAGTAAACCATAGGATAGGTTTGTTTGACATGATATTACTTAAAGACAATCATGTCGATTTTGCTGGTGGCATTAGGAACGCTATCGACAAGTGCCATAAATATCTTGACGAGAAATCGCTTAATCTGAAGATTGAGATTGAGGTTCGCAATTTTGACGAGCTTGAACAAGTGCTCGAAAGGGGTGGTGTGGACCGTATAATGCTTGACAATTTTACGGTGGCCGATACCAAGAAGGCTGTTGACATGATTGCAGGGAAATATGAGACCGAGTCAAGCGGTGGTATAACGTTTGACACGATACGGCAATATGCCGAATGCGGTGTCGACTTTGTTTCAGTCGGCGCTTTGACACATTCTGTGAAGTGTCTTGACATGAGTTTTAAGGCATGTTAGCTTTTTATCCTGTTGGATGGTAAATAAGTAATTAGGTGTATCTGCTGTTTTACGGCTATAATGCTTTAAAGCAGCAGATATTTGATTTGAAACAGATTAACTCTAAAACCACGCTTTGTAGTGCTAAATCTGATATATTCATTACTCCTGGTTTCGTCGCTGGCGTTCACTCCTCCAGTCAATTATCCGATATCGCTTGCCGGGAATTTTGGCGAGCCTCGTCCCAATCATTTCCATGGCGGCATAGACGTAAGGACAGGAATGGTTGAAGGTAAGCCTGTCT
The DNA here is from genome assembly GCA_000433175.1 of Prevotella sp. CAG:1058. Lineage (GTDB taxonomy): Bacteria > Bacteroidota > Bacteroidia > Bacteroidales > Bacteroidaceae > Prevotella. Next base: position 10,360 of record HF986657.1, on the reverse strand, counting down.
TTTCCGTTTACGATGGTTACGTCAGTCGTGTTACAATTGGCCTGGATGGTTTTGGTATTGCCGTGTATGTAAGGCACCCGGGAGGTACAACATCAGTTTATTGCCATTTGAAAAAGTTGGTTCCGCAGTTGGCAGCTATTGCACGCAAGTGGCAGTACCAGCATGAGACATGTTTTGCCGATGTGCGGCTTAGACCGACCGATTTCCCTGTTGCAAGCGGTCAGTTCATTGCTGTAAGCGGCAATACGGGAGCAAGCCGTGCTCCTCATTTACATTTTGAGATGCATGATACGAAGACGTGGAGTTTCCTTGACCCTTTGGATTATCTAAAAGATTATGTTACTGACACTACGCCTCCAATAGCCCATGCTTTCATGGCGTATCCGGTTGAGGGTGAGGGCGTTTTCTGTGGTTCAGACCGTAAGCAGAATTATGGTTTCTCGTCAACAAGGCTTACGCGCACGTTTACTGCGTGGGGTAAGGTGGGTTTTGGTCTTTGGGCCAACGATTATATGGAGGGAAGTTTTGGCATATTGGGAGTGCGCAGGACGACACTGACTGTTGACGGGAAACTCGTGTTTGAGAGCGATGTAGACAGCATTCCTGTGATGTGTAACCGCATGGTTAACTCATGGGGCGATTATTTGCATTATTGCCGTTCGGGCGTGTGGTATATGAAATCTTATGCCGATTTTGGTAATACATTGCCTATCTTGTGCCATTACACGCCTGACCGTGGCGTTGTGTTGTTTAATGAGGAGCGTGATTATAATCTGGAGTATACCGTTTCCGATGTTTTCGGTAATTCACGTAGCTATACGTTTACCGTGCGAGGAGTGCCTCAACGTATTCCTGTGAAAAAGCCTGCCAGTGCCATGAATTTAATGTCTTACAATAGGGTTAATGTATTTCAGCGCCCAGGGCTAACGTTGGTGTTGCCGCAGGGTGTGCTGGCCGGTGATGTCGAATTGGCACCGTCGGTCAAGGATGGCGTTCTTTCAAAGGAATGGCGTTTTTATAATGAATCGCATCCTCTGTTCTCGTGGGCCAACATTAATATAAAGCTTGAAGCCGACGTGCCAGACCCAAGGAAGTTGTACATAATATCGAAGCAATATTCCGACCGTTACATGGGCGGCACATTCAAAGACGGGTGGGTTACGGGACGCATACGCGACCTAGGCTTGACTTACACTATTGGTTATGATGACGAACCGCCGGTATTGATGCAACCGCAGATCGTAAATGGAACCTTGCGTGTAGCTGCCTACGACAAGAAGAGCGGTTTGAAAGCACTGAAGGCATACGTTGACGGACGATTTGTCTTGTTCGAGAGGCAAGACAAGTCGAACATATACGTGTGTCGTTTGGTAGATGCACCGGTGAGACGTACCAATCAGAGCCATGTGTTGACTGTAACCTGCGTGGACAATCGTGGAAACGAATGCGTGCGGAAAATCCAATTTAACTATTGATCGTGTAAAACATAAAATGTAAAGAAAATATGAAAAAGATTTTATTAACCGTAGCCTTGCTGGCCATTGCTATTGCCGGACAGGCGTGCACAAATTTCATTGTAGGCAAAAAAGCTAGTGCTGATGGTTCCGTATTTTGTACATACAATGCCGACGATTATGGCATGTTCATAGGATTGTGCCACTACCCAGCTGGTAAGCATCCCAAAGGTCAAATGCGCCAGATTTATGATTGGGATACAAAAGAATACCATGGCCAGATACCGGAGGCGGAAGAGACTTACAATGTCATTGGAAACATTAACGAATATCAAGTAACAATTGCTGAAACTACTTTTGGCGGCCGTCATGAAATGGTTGATACTACGGGCATACTCGACTACGGGTCGCTGATATACATCGCATTGCAGCGTTCAAAGACCGCGCGTGAAGCCATAAAGGTAATGACCACGCTCGCAGAGACATATGGATACTGCTCTGAAGGTGAAACATTTTCGATATGCGATCCTGAAGAAGCATGGATAATGGAAATGATGGGCAAAGGTCCTGGCAGCAAAGGCGTAGTATGGGTGGCCTTGCGCATACCCGACGACGCTATTTGTGCCCACGCAAACCAAAGCCGCATAAGGACGTTCAATCAAAAAGATAAGAAAAATGTTATGTTTTCAGCCGACTGCATAGACTTTGCCCGTCGAAAGGGCTGGTACAGTGGTCGTGATGAAGATTTCAGCTTTTGCGAAACATATGCATATCCAGACTTCTCTGGACGCCGTTTCTGTGAAGCTCGTGTATGGAGCTTCTTCAACCGCTTCGCTTCTGGCATGGACCGTTATCTGCCATACGCCGAAGGAAAGGTTAAAGACGCCGAACCTATGCCTTTGTGGATTGTTCCGGAAAAGAAGCTGACGCTGTCCGACATGCGTGCTGCTATGCGTGATCATTATGAAGGCACACCTTTTGCGCTTGATGCTGACCCGGGGCAAGGTCTTTGGGGAATGCCATACAGGCCTACACCTCTTACTTACAAGGTTGATGGTAAGGAATATTTCAATGAGCGTCCTACGTCGACTCAACAGTCAGGTTTTTCCTATATTGCTCAATTGCGTTCTTGGCTGCCAAGGCAGATAGGAGGTATTATATGGTTTGGCAACGATGACGGCAACATGGTAGCATACACGCCCGTGTATTGTGGTAATACTGTCCAGCCGGAGTGTTATAACACTCCCGGTGCAGACGCACTGACTTTTAGTGACAAGAACGCATACTGGGTATGCAATTGGGTTAGCAATATGGTTTATCCTCGCTATTCATTGATGTTCGGTTCTCTGAAGTCTGTTAGAGATTCTCTTGAAGCTGATTATGATAATGCATTGCCAGTTATTGATGCTCATGCTGTAGAGTTATACAGTAAAAGTCCAAAGCAAGCCATAGAATATTTAAGTGTTTATAGTTGTGATAAGGCCCAACAGATGCTATTACGTTGGAAACAATTAGCTTATTATCTAATTGTAAAGTATAACGATATGGTTATTAAACCAGAAAAAGACGGTCATTTTACACGTACCGCAACAGGACTTGGTTCTTCAGTTGAACGTCCTGGTATTCCTGAGCATGCTGCAAGAGAAATTATAAAATCTACGGCAGATAAATATTTAGTACCAATAGAGGAATAATTTTTATTCATTTAACGCCTTGTTGTAAATTTTGCAACAAGGCGTTTTGTTATATGTATGTTATGGAGAAATACCTGGCTCCCGTGTCGGTTTACAGTATGCATCAAGGTATTTACTTCGGCAATGCCTTTTGATAAAAATTTTTATTGTTACATCTTCTTGCTGATGGTTAATTATATCAGATTGAAACTATAATCAATAGTTATGTTCGATGTTGGTGGATATGGTGAAAATTAATAATAAGTAAAGATTTTTTAATTTTTGAGCATGTAATTTTATTAAATTGTAAAATTGATTATAGTAAACCTCTTATGGGTGTTAAAATCTGATATAATATTCAAAATGAATTTAAATTATAGTATTGATTGTTACAACTTATTAAAATTTAATGTATTTTTGGAAAATGAATATTAACAACATAAAATCTGATAAGTTTATTAATAATTATACTATGAGAAACAATTGTATTTTAAGTTTTGCCGTTTTGTTAGCGATGGTAGTGTTTTTTGTTTCATGTGAAAAATATACTGCTGATGAAGAGTTTGATTTGTCTGAAGCCAATAGCACCTTGGTTGTACGTACTTGTCTGGCCCCTAATGAGGCAGGTTTGGATGAGTCTGCAACAATTAGCTATCCTGTAAATGTTTTTGTGTTTAACGAAAAAGGAGCGTGTGTCGGGGTGTCTGTAATTGGGTCTGAAGCAGAGAACTTATCACTTAAACTTCCAGAAGGAAGTTATAATATTTATGCTATTGCTGGTGCGGATGATAAATCTTATAATATTCCGACAAAAGAGAATGCGACAAAAAAATCTCCTATAATCTTAAAAGACGGTTCTAAACACGGAGACTTAATGTCAGCGTATAGTAATGTCGAATTGGCAAATGGAGAGGAGAATACGCTTACTTTGTCATTGGAACGTAAGGTTATGATGATTGAATCTGTATCAATGACTAATATACCGGATGACGTGACGGCGGTATCTGTATCAGTAAGCCCTTTGTATGAAGAACTGCTGCTTGACGGCAGTTATTTGGGTGAAAATGGTGTAAGCACAATTAATTTGGATAAAGATGTTGATGGAACATGGAAAAATAATTCTGAAGTGTATTTGCTTGAAGCTGCAGATAATGCCACACTTAAAGTTTCATTGACAAGGGGTGATGGTGTACATAGTTATTCATATTCTTGTGCTGAAGAGCTTAAGGCTAATTATAAGATTCATATTAATGGTACTTATGGAGGAGATGGAATAAAGGTAAGCGGTACGATTACTGGTGCAACATGGGCAGGACAGATTGATGTTGATTTTACTTTTTATAATGGAGAAGTTACCCCTCCGTCGGAAGGAAACGTTGATGTTGATGCAGAGGTTAAAGGTAATGCGCCTGAAGTAGGTACTTTGTATAATGATTGTTATGTCCTTAAATCAGACAATTCGAGTAACAATACTGTAGTTACTCTAATGAGTACATGTTATTGGGAAAAGTTGGAATTTGTAGAAGGTAACCAAGAGTCATTAAAGGAAGCGATAGATGCTGCCTTTTCTAAATTTACGGTTGAAGGTATTGATAGTTGGCGATTACCTACTTTAGATGAACTTAGATATATTAAGGAACACATTGAAGAAATTAACCAAAAGTTAAATGAAAATGATAAGGATATTTTCAATATTGATTTTTATGGTGTTTATTCATATTATTTTTTGGATGAGGATGGGTTGATAAAGGTTTATTGTCCTTATAGGGACGAAATTGAAGATTCCCCTAATTCAGGACTTGCATCATATGTCCTTCGTGCTTTTTCAACGGTAGAGTTTGTTGAGTGATCTTAATAAATGAATTTGTTTTTGAATAATTGAATTTAAGGAATTATTATTGTCGATCAATGTAAAGGCAAAATTTTTAGTATTAAATCAATAAAGAATTTGAAAAGTTGTCAACTTTATTTTGTATTTCTCAAAATAATAATTACATAAAAATTTTGTCTTTACATATTAATACATTAACTTTGCGGACGTACTCAAAAGGTGGTGCCTGATGACAAGTTTTAGTCTAAGGCTGAGATGATACACATTGCACCAGTACGGGTAATGCCGACGCTGGGATTTTTGGTGACATTTTATCTTTTACGCATAATATTAATGTTTAATGCGTTTCATCTTTTCAAGTACGAATTTTAAAAACAAGAAAAAATGATGAAACGGTATATTTCAGCTTTGACTATTGCGGGTTCAGACCCTTCTGGTGGTGCCGGACTTCAGGCTGACTTGAAAACATTTTCGGCTTTAGGTGTTTATGGAGCAACGGCCATTACGGCAGTTACAATACAAAATACCGTAGGTGTAAAATACGTACAAAAACTGCCATCGCAGGTTGTTTATGACCAAATTGTAACGGTAATGGAAGACATTCATGTAGACGCCGTTAAAATAGGAATGGTTAATGACGCTGAGACCCTTGATGCTATAGTTAATGCATTGAAAGTACACAAACCTAAGTTTTTGGTCGTAGACCCTGTAATGGTCTCAACGAGCGGCTGCTCATTGATGCAGTCTGACGCATTGAATGTAATGAAAAAGCGCTTGTTGCCTATTGCAGATTTAGTTACGCCCAATTTACCTGAGGCATGCGTACTGGCGGGCAAACAAATTGATAAAACGCTTAACGATGTTGACATTATAGCTCAAGACATATTGAATCTCGGAGTCAAGGCGTTGCTTGTTAAGGGCGGACATGCTGATGGTAAATCCAAGAAAGATTATCTATATATAAAAAGCGGAGATGATGTTAAGCGTACATGCTTGTCTGCAGAAACCGTTGATACTAATAATACTCATGGAACTGGATGCACGCTCTCGTCCGCAATAGCGGCATTTGCCGCACGTGGTGAAGAACTTGGCGATGCAGTGCGTTTGGCAAAAAAATATCTAACTGATGCGTTAAAGGCCGGAGCGGGCATTCATGTGGGTAATGGTTTTGGTCCTGTAAACCATTTTTACGATTACAACTGTCAACAATCAGACGGTCAAGTTAGAAGGTCTGCGTATAAAATAATTGATATGGAAGATAGTTTTACTACGGGTTTGTCGGCTTGTCCTGCATCTGTGAATTTGCAATTTATAACTCATTTCACCGATAAATATTCATATATAGACTCAGCCATCATGGCCCTTGAAGGCGGATGTCGTTGGATTCAACTACGTATGAAGGATGCCGACGAGAGTGAGATAGAGCGTACAGCTCTTAAACTGATACCTGAATGCAGACGCAAAGGAGCTGTATTTGTTATCGATGACCATGTTGAGCTGGCTCTTCGAGTGGGTGCAGACGGAGTACATTTGGGTAAAAACGATATGCCTGTGGACGAGGCACGTAAGCTTGCAGGCAAAGATTTCATTATCGGAGGTACGGCAAACACATTTGAAGATGTTAGCCGCTTGGCTTCCCAGGGTGCTGATTATATAGGTTGCGGACCTTATAGGTTTACAACAACTAAAAAGAAACTTGCACCAATGTTGGGGCTGGAAGGGTATAAAGATATACTTTCACGTATGAGAGCTCATGGTATAAGTTTGCCGTTGGTAGCGATTGGTGGAATAACATGCGACGACATACCGCAACTTATGGAAGCCGGCGTGTCTGGTATAGCTCTAAGCGGCAGTATATTACGAGCAGGGAATCCTGTAGATGAGATGAAGAAAGTTGTTGGTCAATTACAACATGGCAATCAATAATGCTGGTCGCGATTTGTCAATAACGTTTCCTTGATTCTTGATAAAATCAATATATTATGGAGAATAACATTAAAATAACTTATCCCGGTTCGGAGAAAGTCTACCTTAAAGGTAATCTTTATCCGGACATTAAGGTCGGAATGCGTGTGGTACACCAGATGCCGACCGTGACAGTTGAGGACGGGAAGCGCACTGAGCGTGCTAATCCGTCTGTTTACGTATATGACACAAGCGGTCCTTATAGCGATCCCAATATTGAGATTGACGTTAAGAAAGGATTGCCGCGTATGCGCGAGTCGTGGATTCTGAAACGTGGTGGTGTAGAGCGTCTCAATGAAATATCGTCTGAATACGGCCGCATGCGCCGTGACGATCATTCGCTTGACCGCCTGCGCTTTGAACATATAACTTTGCCTTTAAGGGCAAAAGACGGATGCCAAGTCAGCCAGATGTATTATGCAAAGCAGGGCATAGTGACACCTGAAATGGAATATGTTGCAATCAGGGAGAACATGAATTGTGCCGAGCTTGGCATAGAGACTCACATTACTCCTGAGTTCGTACGTGACGAGGTGGCGGCAGGACGTGCCGTGATACCGGCAAACATCAACCATCCCGAGTCCGAACCTATGATTATCGGCCGTAATTTTCTCGTGAAAATAAATACCAATATTGGCAATTCCGCCACGACTTCGGGCATAGACGAAGAGGTAGAAAAGGCCGTGTGGAGTTGCAAGTGGGGTGGAGATACGTTGATGGACCTGTCAACAGGTGCAAATATTCACGAAACCCGAGAGTGGATCATACGCAACTGTCCAGTACCGGTGGGTACAGTGCCAATGTACCAGGCAATGGAAAAGGTGAACGGTCATGCAGAAGACTTAACATGGGAGCTTTTCCGCGACACGCTGATAGAGCAGTGCGAGCAGGGAGTTGACTATTTCACAATACATTGCGGAATACGTTTACAAAACATACATCTTGCAGACAACCGTATGACCGGCATGGTAAGCCGCGGTGGTAGCATTATTTCGAAGTGGTGCCAGATGCATCAGAAGGAGAGTTTCCTCTACGAACATTTCGATGACATCTGTGACATTTGTGCGCAATATGATGTTGCCATATCGCTTGGGGACGGTCTGCGTCCCGGCAGCGTTTACGATGCCAACGACCGTGCGCAGTTTGCCGAGCTTGACACGATGGGCGAGCTTGTCGAGCGTGCTTGGGCAAAGAATGTTCAAGCCTTCATCGAAGGCCCAGGCCATGTGCCCATGCACAAGATACCGGAGAACATGCAGCGCCAGATTGAAAAATGCCATAATGCGCCGTTCTATACGCTTGGCCCGCTTGTTACAGACATAGCACCTGGCTACGATCATATAACAAGCGCGATAGGTGCAGCCCAGATTGGTTGGTTGGGCACAGCCATGTTGTGCTATGTTACGCCTAAAGAGCATCTTGCCTTGCCCGACCGCGACGATGTGCGCATAGGTGTAGTTACATACAAGTTGGCTGCACATGCTGCCGACCTTGCCAAAATGCATCCTGGCGCAATGGTTCGTGACAATGCGTTGAGCAAGGCTAGGTACGAGTTCCGTTGGAAAGACCAGTTCAATTTAAGTCTCGACCCGGAGCGTGCGCTTGAATACTATAAGACAGCCAACCACGTAGGCGGCAAGTATTGTACAATGTGCGGTCCTAATTTCTGTGCGATGCGCATAAGCCAGACAATCAAGGATTGTGATGAAGTATAAGAAATGAGTATTGATGACAGAATTAACGACTAATAACATATAATAAAAATGATTGAAAAGAAAGTTTCACAAGGTATTATAAGTACCTATTTCGAGAAGTTAGAAAAGAATCTTGATATTGATGTCGCAATCGTGGGCGGCGGTCCTTCAGGCATTGTTGCTGCGTATTATCTCGCCAAGGCCGGCTTGAAGGTTGCGCAATTTGACCGTAAACTGTCTCCTGGCGGCGGCATGTGGGGCGGTGCCATGATGTTCAACCAGATTGTCGTGCAGGAAGAAGCCATTAACATCGTAAAGGATTTCGACATCAATTATAAGCCTTACGGCGACGGACTCTATGTAATGGACTCGGTTGAGAGTACGTCGGCATTGCTTTATAAGGCTGTGCATGCCGGAGCAACAATCTTCAACTGTTATTCCGTTGAAGACGTAGTGTTCAAGAACAATGTCGTAAGCGGCGTTGTTGTAAACTGGACTCCTGTACTTCGTGAAGGTTTGCACGTTGATCCGTTGAACATTATGGCTAAATGCGTAATCGACGGTACTGGCCATGACAGCGAGATGTGTAAGACTGTTGCACGCAAGAATGGCATACGTCTTGCTACCGACACGGGCGATGTTATAGGCGAGCGCTCATTGGACGTTGTTTCTGGAGAACAGGAAGTTGTGAACGGTACAAAGGAAATATATCCCGGACTATATGTTTGCGGAATGGCAGCCTCAGCCGTAAGTGGAACTCCACGTATGGGACCGATATTCGGCGGTATGCTTATGTCAGGTAAGAAGGTTGCCGAATTGATTATAGATAAATTGAAATAATTAAATATTTAGTGAGTTAAGAATTATGGAATGCTTTTGCTGTCAGTTCGGCAAAATATGTTTCTCATAATTCTTAACTCTTGTTTTAGTTCACTTGACAGGCATTATCTGTCGATTGACATATTTTCCAGAATTCTTAATATGAAAGTCTTATAATGTTGTGGATTGTAATAACAGCTCCCGGATTTTTCCACGGCGAGGCATCTTTCCTTCATCGTTTGCTCGAATGCGGTGTTGACGTAATACATTTACGCAAACCAGGAGCCACCATCGACGAGTGCTCGTCGTTGCTTGACCAAATGCCGGCAGACGACTGCCGTCGTATCGTAATACATGACTACTTCGAACTTGCCGGGCCGTATTGCCTGCGTGGAATTCATTTGAACGCGCGACGTAGCGAAGTGCCCATAGGATATTCGGGGCACATAAGCCGTTCGTGTCATTCGTTGGAAGAAGTCGAACTGTATAAGGGGGTATGCGATTATGTTTTCCTTAGTCCTATTTTCGACAGCGTTTCTAAGGAAGGTTATGCTTCGGCTTTTGATGATGAAATATTAAGCAAGGCTTCGGAAGCTGGCGTTATAGATAATAAAGTCGTGGCTCTTGGAGGTGTCACTCCTGACAAACTGGGCTATTTGCGTTCGCTTAAATTCGGTGGGGCGGCAATGTTGGGTTGTGTAAACAACCTGGCCTCACTGCCGGAAAACGAGCAGGTGAAGATTCTGTTGGAAATGAAGAAGTGCGTTCAAGATGAACACCTGTCGTTATAGCCTTTGTCAAATGCAGCCTTTGACCGTGCAAAAGGTATCCTTTAAGGACGCAAAAGGTATCCTTTAGCAGTGCAAAAAGTAACCTTTAGAAGATGACCTGACTATGCCTAAAAATACTTTACACCAAAAGTCC
>HF986656.1 GCA_000433175.1 Prevotella sp. CAG:1058 | reverse complement strand
TAATTTCAAAGAACTATTTATCCACTTTTACGGGACAGTAATGTTTTTGTATTTAAAATAATATTCATTAACTTTGCGACTAATACATGGAAGCTGTAAGAAAATCCGGTCCGGATACTTCGAAAACTTCCATGTATTACGCCCCAAAACCACGCCGAAAATAATATAAGCACGGGCGGGATTTGGAACGTAAAAACATAAAAAGGCGTTTACGTTAACGCTCAGTTCATGACGTATCGGAATTCTGGCCCATTACGGTATTGAGGTCTTGGACTAAGCAATGGTAGATGCCACGGGTGTGACTATATGTCGCGCCGGTAGTGTTTGACGAGTGCATGTTTTGTACTCTTTAGGGTAAGAAGTGTAGTCCGTCAGACACTATTTGGTGGTATATATGTTCAATATCGGCGTGGATTCTAACGTTGTCTGTTCAACTTCTTCAATAGGCAAACCAGAGCCTCGGTACGTGGAACAGACAACAGGACGGTTCCACGCTTTTTGTGTTTTCCAGAATACTTACTGATACGGCTAAGCAACCGTATGGAAATACTGTCTGATACGACTACAAGGAGAAGCGTACCGTATTTCACCGTGCCAGACAGACCCTCTACCTGCATAAACCAAGTAATAGCCAAGAAACTACGAAACATATCCAATATATAGAGAATGAAAACAAGGGAACCAACCGCGTGAAAATCAATACGCTGAAACTAAAACCAACAACACAAAAAATCAAAATATAAACCTAAAATGAAGACTTTGGCATGACTGCAACAATAAACAGACAAGCCGGGACGCTTCATTTTATATATTATATGCCGTTTTGGGAATAGTGTAACAGCTATTTCCAAAACGGCCGGGAATAAAGGATACCCTTTTACAATAAAGCACCACCAACCCGAAAAACATGGTTTAACAGCAGCCAGCACACCTCTAATAATAATAAAAGTCCCGAAAAACAATACTGCACGGCACGGAATTACGGATAACTTATGTTTTTAAGCTCTTTTCACCATTTAAAATTGCCAGGTACGGAAATAAAGCCTATCTTTGCAAAAGAATATTGATGAAACAACATAGGGGGCAAAGTGGGGATTCCGACATTAAGAAAGGGAATGTCGGAATTCTCTTTTTGTCTATCCTGAAAAATAACAATTAAAATCTTTATACATTATGTCTTACATGTCACAAGAAGGCTACGACAAGTTGGTGGCCGAACTTAAACATTTGGAAAGCGTTGAACGCCCGAAGGCTTCAGCTGCGATTGCCGAGGCGAGGGACAAGGGCGACTTGAGCGAGAATTCGGAATATGATGCCGCAAAGGAGGCGCAGGCTCATCTTGAAGATAAGATCAACAAGCTGAAGCTGGCAATTTCCGAAGCAAAAATAGTCGATACTTCACGCCTGAGTACGGACTGCGTGCAGATCCTCTCGAAAGTAGAAATGACCAACATGGCCAACAAGGCGAAAATGACTTACACCATTGTAAGCGAGAGCGAGGCCAACCTGCGCGAGGGCAAGATCTCGATAAAGACACCTATCGCACAAGGACTGCTCAACAAGAAGGTGGGCGACGAAGTGGAAATAAAGATTCCACGCGGAACAATAAAGCTCAGAATAGACAAGATTACAGTAGAATAAGCCGGCAACAAAAACTCTGCCGGCAACAAAAACTTAGTTGCCATGGACATATTTTCAAAGATAGCCGCTGGCGAAATACCCAGCTACAAATGCGCCGAAAACGACAAGTTTTATGCGTTTCTCGACATCAACCCGTTGGCAAAGGGCCACACGCTGGTGATACCCCGCAGGGAGGTTGACTACTTCTTCGACATGACCGACGACGAACTGGCCGAAATGATAGTGTTCGCCAAGCAAGTGGCAGTAGCCATAAAGAAAGCCTTCCCCTGCCGTAAGGTGGGCATGGCTGTGCTCGGACTCGAAGTGGCACACGCACACATACACCTCGTGCCGATGCAGAGCGAAGGCGACATGAACTTCGCCAACACGAAACTGAAACTCTCAAGCGAGGAGTTCGAACAGATTGCAGAAAAGATAAGGGAGAACTTCTAAGAACCAAACTCCTTACAAAACAATAAAAGCGGAACGTTCTTGTCTTGCATTGTCCAAGACGTTGTGAACGCTCCGCTTTTTTCATTCTCCGCCAGCCACCCCCGGATATCAGCCGGAAGACATGCCTGCAAAGCCGCATGCAAGGCTATCAGATGAACTCGTCACCATATTTCACCTGAACCTCGTTTACATATTTCCTTATTAGTGCCGACGAATCCTCTTTCTTACATATCAGCAGCACGTTGCCCTTCTCGGCAACGATATAGCCGTCAAGTCCGTTTATTATGCCGAGATGGTCGTCAGGCAGCTTTATTATGTTGTTGCGGCTGTCCTCGGTTATCACCCTCGAACTTATGACAACGTTGTCGCCCATGCCCTTGCTCATGCTCTCGTAAATGGAATGCCACATGCCGAGGTCCGCCCAGCCGAAGTCGCACTTCATGACATACACATTGTCATTCTTCTCAAGTATGCCGTATTCAATGGACAGGTTGGGATAAGAAGGGAAATTCTCCTTGACGAACGCCAGTTCGGCTTCGACACTGAAAGTCTTTTCCTCGTCCTCCTCAAGATTACGCAACACTGGCGGAAAAATATTCTTCAACGTATTACGCAAATACTGCACGTTGGCAATAAACAAACCCGTATTCCAGTAAAACTCGCCACTGTCCATGAACATCTTTGCAAACTCACGGTCTGGCTTTTCCGTGAAAGACTTCACTTTATAAACACCCTCGCAACAATCGGACTTCTCTCCAAGCTGGATATAACCGTAACCCGGTTCCGGCCGGGTAGGCCTGATACCCATGGTCAGCATACAGTCGTTTCCGCCGGCAAAGTCGAGTCCGTCAAGAACGTTCCTCATAAACTCGTCCTCCTTGAACACAGCCTGGTCAGACGGCACCACAACCACCCTCGCATCAGGGTTCATGTGCAATATCCTGTGCGTAGCCCAGGCAAGGCTCGGAGCCGTATTCCTGAATATAGGTTCGCTAAGAATATTAAGCCTGGGCAGTTCCGGCAGCTGTTCGGCTACCATGCCGGCATAAATCTGGTTGGTGCTCACGTAAATGTTATCCTTCGGGATAAATTTGCACATCCTGTCATAAGCCTGCTGCAACAAAGTCCTGCCCGTAGAGAAAAAGTCAAGAAACTGCTTCGGACAGTCCTCCCTGCTGCACGGCCAAAGCCTGCGGCCCTTGCCACCGGCCAGAATCAGGCAAAAGTTATTAATGTTATCCACCATAGTATTACAGATTTATTTCACGATACGAAGATACGCATAATTGTCGGCATAGCCAATTATTTTAAGTTTTTTCAATTAAAAATTTGTCAATTCAGATTTTATTCATATCTTTGCATCCGCATTTAAGCCCAGATGGCGGAATCGGTAGACGCGCTGGTCTCAAACACCAGTGGGGCAACCCGTGCCGGTTCGACCCCGGCTCTGGGTACAGAGTGGGAGAAAGACGAAAATCTTTCTCCTTTTTCTTTTTTATCACCTCGCAACTCATTGGTTTGCTGAAAGATAAGGTCAAGCACCTTGTTATAGGAATTGGTTCGATATTTTTCTCCGTCAAATTCGATTTTATCTTCAAAGATCGAACCTATGAGCTTGATTTTAGTTTCCAAGGGGGCATCACGGATGTACTTATCTATGTTGTTTATCAGCAAGATAGCATAGTCTAACTTTGGTTCGATATTCCCCCGTTTGGTTAGTTCGAGAGCAGAAATACGGGTTTGAAACTCTGACACCTCTTTTTCGTACCGTTCCAAGATACGGTTGTATCTATCAGAGTGATTTTTATCCATAATTAACAGGTCTTCCACCTCTTCAATCTGAGATTGTTTTGCGGCAACCTCCTTTTTCAACTTGTCTATCTCTGCCTGAATTTCACGCTTACTATCTCCGTGCAAATCTTTCAGTACTTCTTCATACAAATTCAGCACCTCTTCTTTAGGTTTCAATGCTCCTACATATTTGGCAAAGCCCTCGTTGACTTCTTCTGCACGTTTGCGGATATGCTTGGCATTGTGGCAGCAATTATAATAGGTATACTTTCCCCCATTGCCTCTGCTCGTAGCACCTGTTAAGGCATGACCACAGATAGGACACACAAGGAACTTTCTCAGAAACAAATCAGGATTAGTTGGCTTGCACAATTTAGGCTTTCCCTTTTTCTTTCCGTCAAGTAATTCTTGCATCTTTTGAAAAGTTTCTTCGCTTATCAGTGGTTCATGCACACCATCTACTAGATAAGAAGGCTTTCCGTTATACTCAGGAACTTTAATCTTACCCATATAAAAGGGATTCCTAAGCATCCCCATAAATGTGCTTTCTGCAATTTGAGGACAATACCTTCTTCTTGCATAATCCGCACTGATAGTACCTTTGGCAAATTCTTCAAACGCTTTGCGTATAGACCTTGCTTCTTCGCTGAACTCAACATACTTTTCTATTACCATACCGTTTGCATCCACACGGTGCTTATTTTTATAACCTCGTGGAGCTTTGTTATAGCATTTGCCTTGAGATGCTGTTCCATAGATACCATCTTTGGTTGCTTTGGAACGACTAAGGTTATCGCCTTGCGCCTGACCTATATATATACCTAATAATGTCGGCCAATTGGAGTTATTGAAATCTATTTCTTCTTCGATAGCATTGGGTTCTACACCCATAAAACGTAAGTCTTGCACTACATTGGCCGCTTGTGGCAAATCTCGTGAAAAGCGATTCCAACGTAAAAAAAGCAATTTATCAACTTCTTTCTTGTGGCTCTTTATATACTTTAGTATGGATTGCATTACAGGACGTTTCTTAAATGTCTTTGCGCTCTCATCTTCTTTGAAGTTAGGAAGTTCTATGATATTGTAACCCATTCGTTTGCAATACTCTCTCAATCTTTCTTCCTGTACTTCTACACTTGTACCTTTTCTTTGTTCGTCCGTACTTACACGGCAGTAAATGATTACATTTGTCTGATTATTTACTTTTACTTTCATAAAATCAATTATTTAGGTTTGTCAATGCTTTTCCACTCTCTATCTGAAGTTGTGCCAGCAGGTACAGATACTCCCGTATTTGCTTCACTTCTTCATTGCTATATTTCTTCTTTCCATCGTTTAGTATTTTTGTGCATGTTTCCAAAGTCAACATAGCTGTTATACATAAGGTGTGCATCACTGCACTTATTTGTTTTTTGCCTCCCTACCATAGCAGCACTATAGTAGGGACTTCTGTTCGGCGGGATAAGCGTAAAACCCATTTTATTTTAATTCCTATGCTCTTTTCCTTTGTTTAGTTACATATTCTCTTTCCGTCAATTTAAGGATGGATGACAATGCAATATCCAAATATGCTATGTATTTCCCCATACTGACATCATAAACAGCAATACCTCTTCTATCTAAGGCTGTCAAGAAATCCATAATCCTTGAGAGCCAACGACTGATTCTAGTCCAATTAGATATAATGATAGTATTTACTTCGGGATTTGATTCTAAAGTCCTTATCAAATCTTTCAGGGATTGTTCAAAATCATCATACGGGAATTTGAACACATCTTTTACATTGCAACCTGCTTCTTTAGCATATTGCTTACACATGCTAAGGTTCTCATACCTTTTCGGATTCTTTTGAGATTCCGAAACACAAATAATAGCATTTTGTTTCATATCGATTCATTATTTTATATTGAATAATCATTCTTTTTTACTATAACTATAGTTCTGATATGGTTTTACAACAGTAACTGACTTGTTCCTTCTGCTGCACACCTATTTATAGACTCTACAATCCACTTATGAAGTCGCATCGCTTCATTATAGTAACATTCAAGCATACATTTTCTGAAACAATCTGTTGTATTTTACATTTCATTTTCTAAACTCATCGCAGCATTCCATATTATTTCAGCTGCAATACTTGCTTTGATACTTGTGTTTTCTTTTTTAATTTTAATATCCATATTTTTGCCTTTTTAATGGTTTGTGTTGCAAATATACTACTAAAAGCCATTGGAAAGAAATGTGTTAAAATCCCGACTTTTTGCCGACTTTTGTTTGTAACTTTCTGATAATCAGTACTGGAAAATTCTTAATTGATTTTTATTTTTATCTTAATTAGTATTTTTAGTATATTTAACTAAAATCGGCGTCGTTTTGAAGCGATAGAGCTATAATTTAACAAAATTTTATGGTCAGTTTTCGCAAAGTGTTAACGCTTGTGTGAGTCAATTTGCTTACATTCCTGAGAGAATATCCTCTTTTCAATAACCGAATTTCCTCTGCATACTCTTCTTTCATAGCTTCATCTGATTTTCGATATCCTTGTTTCCTTCCGACAAGCCCACCATTGGCGCGGAAATTCTGATACCCACTATCCATACGCTCCTTAATGGTTTTTCGCTCCATCCTTGCCACTTCCGCTAATATGGTAATGAGGAATTGGCTCATCGGGTTCACTTTGCCATCATCGGTAAGGGTTTCAATGTTGTAATTCTGAATATAGAGGCTTATCCCTTTGGCATTGAACATTTCAATTACTTCAAGCACCTGCAATGTATCACGCCCTAATCGTGACAACTCTGTTACCACTACTTTATTTATATGATTGGCTTCCACATATTCAACCATCCGCAATAGCTCTGTACGCTCATTGTTTTTCTTTGCGCCTGATACTTTTTCAGCAAAAGATGCGGCAATCTCCCATCCATTACGTTTGGCCAATCCCGTAAGTTCATTGATTTGTCTGTCGTAATCCTGTATATTGGTTGAAACCCTTGCGAACAATACTACTTTCATATATGAATTGATTTATATGTTATTTATTACACTGCAAAGTTAACACAAATATCATATTTAGCCAAAAACAAACGGCCAACTAAAGTTAATTATCTGTTACCTGGTTGATATTTTATGTCAATTTTGTACCTTTGCAAACAAAAGTATAGAATATGGAATACAACCTGAGTAGCAAAGTGAAAGAATTATGCCGTCAAAGAGGCATTCAACTTAAAGATTTGGCAAAAGGAATGGGAATAGCCCCTGAAAGCCTTAGTCGGGCCATCAATGGCAATCCTCAACTGTCTACCATCAAAAGC
>HF986655.1 GCA_000433175.1 Prevotella sp. CAG:1058 | reverse complement strand
ACATCCGGCAACCTTAATAATAAGTGGCAAGAAATTTTATAATCTTAGTCTTGTGAAAGGTTGTGAAAATTACCCATGTAAAGTTATAAATGTATTATCACACGCAATAATAAAATAAATTTCGTAACTTTGCAAATGAGATTATTAATTACTAACCAATATTCTTTACAAAAAAAATGATTAACAGGTTTATTCTCAACGAAGTTTCTTACTTCGGAGCCGGTGCACGCAAGCAGTTGCCGGAAGTATTGGCGCGTCTTAATCTTCACAAGGCATTAGTTGCAACAGATAAAGGACTGTTGAAAGTTGGTACAGCAAAGATGGTTACCGACGTTCTTGATGAGGCCGGATTTGCATACGACATATACAGCGAGATAAAGCCCAACCCTACGGTTACTAACGTTAAGCAGGGCGTTGACGCATTCAAGGCGTCTGGTGCCGACTGCATCATCGCCATCGGCGGAGGCTCGTCTATGGACACAGCCAAGGGCATAGGCATCGTTGTTGCCAATCCTGAGTTTGCCGATGTTGTTTCGCTCGAGGGATGTGCACCTACAAAGAACAAGTCAGTGCCAATCATCGCGCTGCCTACAACAGCAGGTACAGGTGCCGAGGTTACCATCAACTATGTTA